>NZ_JABRWO010000002.1:326054-652108 GCF_013618625.1 Bremerella alba
CTCCGATCACTATCGCAACGGGCATATATTGCGTTATTTTAAAATACCTCTTCGAGCGCAATGACTTTTGTTCGTCTTCCTCAGAAGAAACCGCACGTTTGAATCCCCCGCAACGGACATTCGATTGGAAACACTTTGCCATTTGCCAGATTGAATGTTCCTTCTTCCTGTGCTTCTCCCTTAAGTTCGATTGACAATACCTTGCCGCCAGGGGCTTGATCACCTTGTGAGTCGACCAACGTCGACCGTGCCATCACAGTTGACCCTCTTGCTTATCGCTATCTCATGGGCGACCAATCTACCCCATGCCCAGGGAGACGCTCACTACGAATTCATCAGAGAACGACTCGAATCGTGCCGAAGCTATACGTTTCGCGGAAGCTTGTCGGCGTTTTTCCAAATCGTCGGCGGAAGTGCATGCTGAATCGAGATGGGTCGCTGTAGCCAACTCGCTCTGCGATCTCTTGAATAGAGCGATTGGTAATCTGCAACAATTGAACACTTTTCTGAAGCCGAAGTTCAATCAGGTATTCGCTGAAACTTAAACCCAATTGCTCGCGGAAGAGCCTTGCCAAATGCCCCGCGGTACACTTCGAGATTTCTTTCGCCACGTACGGCAGTCGAACAGCTTCCGTAAAATGAAAAGCGAGGTAGGCACATGCTCTCGCTAAGGGGTCAGACGGCAATGCCTCTTGGCCAAATTCGGGGGCGTCCGAAAGAAGTGCCAATCGAAACCAAACCGCGTCTAAATGGGCAACGGCCGCTTCTTCTGCTTCATGTGCTTGACCGCTGGCGATCGCTTCCACTAGGGGACGATGCGACTCAAAGAGCACGGTCAGGTCAGGCCAGCATTGCTCTAATGTACCGATTCGGAACTCGCTATGCGCGAGAAACACTTCCCGCCAAGCTGCGTGTAACGAGGGTACATCGGCCAGTTCTACAATAGCGCGATGAAAGTCTTGATCGCACTGGGCAAAGTCATCGTAACTTTCGGCACGGGTTGTCTCCTCCATACGTTGGAACTGATCGAGCAGCGTTTGATAACTGCCACCGTCGGCAACCCTCATTGCCGCATATCGCGAGGCGAACCCTTCTATTTTAGCGCGTAAATTCGAAACAGAGTGCATGGCGGAGGTCATCGAGCAAGCCTTGAATCTCAAAGGACTAGCGTGAAACTGGGGAAGGAAATCAACGATATACCAGCTGCCTCGTAGATGATGCCGCTATGTGAATTCGCACATCTGCGAATGCGAATGAAACGTTGATCTAATTATGGGGACGTGTCAGCATAGACCAAATGCATATCCCAGGCCAAACCTTTTCTCCTCAACCTACAGGTCTCGCCCATGTCACCTCCCAAACGTCATGCCTTCACCTTAGTCGAGTTACTCGTTGTGATCGCTATTATAGGTGTTTTGATCTCGCTTCTCTTGCCAGCGGTGCAACAAGCACGGGAAGCAGCTCGCCGTATCGACTGTCAGAATCGGATGAAGCAACTTGGTCTGGCACTGCACAATTATCACGACACGCATCGCACCTTTCCTTTTGGAGAATTGGTTACTCCGGATGCCTGTCCTCCAACAACTTCGGCAAAACGTGGTGCCCCCTGGACCGTAGCAATTCTCTCGTTCATGGAACAAGGTTCGAGATACAGCGAGTTTGATATGGCCGGCACGTTCGCCGGGATTGCCAATGATGGAAGCAACACTAACGAAGCTTTCCAGATTGTGCCCAATCCTGCCTATCAATGCCCTTCCGATCCCAACGCGGCAGACACTGAGCCCAATACTAACTACCGAGGAATTCAAGGAGGCGGTCCTTTAGCAGACGCTGAATGTGCCACCGGATCGGCAAGTAATAAACGCGTGTTTTTCGACAACGGAATTCTGTTTATGAATTCCAAAGTCGCGATGCGGGATATCACCGATGGCACAAGCAATACCCTGATGGTTGGCGAGTCACGATGGTGGTTCGCTGTCGGGCAAAACGAACCTTATGGCACTTATTTCATGTGGTCTTCAACCACGCGAAATGCCGGAGGTTCCAGCCATGTGAACGTCGTCGCCGCAGCTGTTGACCCTATCAACAACCCTTTAGTGGACTACAACCCAGGCAATGGTCCCTATACCGATCATCCCGCAGGTATCGGAGCCGTCGTGGGCACCCATACGCGTGCATTTGGAAGCTGGCATCCCGGGGGTGCTCAATTTTTACGGGGAGACGCATCGATTCATTTGATAAGTGAGACCGTCGACCTGGCAACGTATCGTCAAATGGCAACGCGAAACGACGGTCTGCCCATTGGAGGAGCACTATGAGGCACTGGAATAACTACGTTCTCTGCGGCATGGTCCTGGCTGGATTGATGCTTCTTGGTTGTTCTGGCGCCACAGATGGGCCTCAACGCTATGAAGTCTCAGGTTCTGCTACCTACAAAGGGGAACCGATTCCGTTCGGACGAATCTTGCTTGAACCAGACGCAACGCAAGGCAACACCGGACCAGGATCCGTGGCCGAGATAAAAAATGGATGGTACGTGACTCGTCCCAATAGTGGTCATACCGGAGGAAGCTTTCGTGTCACCATCATGGGCACCGACGGGTCACGCCCCGCCAGTGCTGATGTCGACAACTCATTGTTTCCCCCTTATCAAACGTCCATTGTGTTACCCGAACAATCAAGCCAGCACGACTTCGATGTGCCGCTGCAATAGACAAGCGTCCCACTGGCAATGGAGCCAGCTCTCTCAAAAAACTTACCACTTAGTAGTTAACGATTAGGACATTTGAAATATGTTTGAAGATATCATGGGCATCGTTCCTCCGATGGTTACACCCTTTCGTCACGATGGCACAATCGACGAAGCGGCTTTACGACAAGAAACGCGATACCTTATCGACACGGCTCTAGTACATGGACTCGCCGTTTGTGGAAGCACCGGCGAAGGACACACGCTTACAACCGATGAAACTCGGCAGGTAACCGCAATCGTATGCGAAGAAACTGCGGGACGCGTTCCAGTCATCACGGGCATTATCGCCAACAGCACGGACGCCGTGATTGAACGAGGACGCGCTGTCCAAGACCTGGACGTAGCCGCGTTACAGGTGACCCCTGTGCACTATCTGTTTCGCCCCAATGATGACGCGATGACCAAACACTTTGGCGACATCACCACCAAGACAAACCTTCCTGTGATCATCTACAATGTCGTCCCGTGGACCTATTTATCACCGCAATTACTCACGCGTATCATTGACGAAGTAGATGGAGTCATCGGTGTGAAGCAAAGCGCTGGCGACCTAAAAATGCTGGCGGATCTTGTCTTGATGGTCGGCGATCGTGCTCGCATTATGTCGGCTGTCGATGCATTACTTTACCCGTCCTATACCTTGGGGGCTGTCGGCGCGATTGCCGCGACCCTCACGGCTGTACCGGAACTTTGTGTCGAACAATGGAATGCCCTCCAGGCCGGTGACCACGCGCGAGCCAAAGAACTGCACGAGAAGATTCTCCCTATTTGGAACGCGATCTTCGACGACAATCTTCCTGCGAATATTCGCTATTGCATGGAACTTCAAGGCCGTGAAGGGGGTATCCCTCGACCACCTATGCCGGTCACCTCTGAAGTTCAGAAAGGCCCCATTCTAAGAGCACTCGCTCTGGCAGGTGTACTTAATCGCGATGCCGAAATGGCCGAATTGCCGTAGCTCCTCCTTACTATTGCTCACCCACCTTGCCGAAAGCCCCATCCCATGAAGAACCCCATCTTCACAATTCTTTTCTTTGCCGCTGCTCTCTTGGTCACCGTACCTCTTCTTCAAGCAGAAGAGGTTTCGCAGCCGAAGTATCAGTGGCCTATGGATGACCATGCCGGTCTCGCAATCCAAGGCAACGTAACCTCGGCCGCTGGTATTGCCGGTGAAAGCCTGGTGTTTGAAGGGGAGTCTCTGGCCACCGTCAAAGACTCTGCGAACTACACCGACTTAGCCGACGGTTACACGATCGCGTTCTGGGTTTGTCCCTTCTTTATGAATTCCGACCAACAAATGCTAGTTGGTAAGAACCGTTATTCGCTTGATCAGCGGGAATGGGGCGTGATGATCGATCGAGATCGTCAGCTACGAGCATATCTCTGGCAAAACGGATGGAAAACAATCGAAGCCGCGACTCCGCTCGAAATCGATGCCTGGTCACTGGTAGGACTAGTCGTTCAAAAAGACTCAGTCCAACTATGGGTTAACGGAGCCCTGGCAGCGGAAACCGACTTGAAACATCCGATTCCGACAACCGATGCGCCCTTAACGATCGGTGGAATCGATGACCATGGAAAATTGCGACAACACTTTCTCGGAGCGGTCGATGAGGTTCACTTTTACACGCGACCGATCGAGAAACAGGAATGGAGCGAGTTGCATCAGCAAGTTGCCATCTCTTCTGAACTACAACAGATAGCCAAAGCCACACAAGCAAAAGCCGCCAAAAAATGGGCACATCTACTTCCGGTAGAAAACCCCGTGAAAATGTGGGACGAAACTCAAACGCTACGAACCGCCGAAAGTCTGCCAGTCTTGAAAGAGGTTTCCTTTCATGTCATCAAGCCTTACGAAGTGAAGAAAGACGGTTATCGCTTTCTTCATGGAGTCGCTCTGGTATGGCACAAAGACAAACTTTATGCCTCGTTTGGCCATAATCAAGGCGCTGAGAACACGGTCACCGAGGAAGCGAGATACTGCGTTAGCGAGGATGGTGGAAAGAGTTGGAGCGATCTCATGATGATCGATCCGGGAACCGAGGAGTTAGCCGTCAGCCATGGTGTGTTCCATTCAACTGGCGACCAACTTTGGGCGTTTCAAGGATCGTATCACGGACTCCGCAAGGGGCTTCGCACTCGGGCCTATTTGCTCAACGAAACCTCTGGCAAGTGGGAATTTCAAGGAACCATTCTCAGTGGTGGATTCTGGCCCATCAATCCGCCTGTCAAGATGGATGATGGCAACTGGATCATGCCAGGGCTGATTGTGGGCAATGGCAACCATACGGCCGTGGCCATCAGTCACGGTGATTCGATGATGCAGTGGGATCTAGTTCCCATTCCGGTGCATTCTTCGGTAGGGAAAATGTGGGGCGAATCGGCGATTCTGGTTGATGGCTCGCGAATTACGAACATCTGCCGATATGGAGCAAAAGCTCAAGCATTGGCCGCCACCAGCGACGACTACGGACGCACGTGGACCCCCATGCAAGATTCCAATCTACCTATGGTGACCTCCAAACCATTTGCCGGAACTCTCACGAATGGCCAGAATTATCTGATCGCAACAACCACCTCGAACTCAGGAGGAAAGCGATACCCGCTAACGATTGCCCTCTCCCGTCCTGACGAAGACCTGTTCTCGCAGGTCTTTGTCATTCGCCATGCTAAATTCGAGCAAGGGCCCGGTGAATCGCACCCTCATGCTTCGTTGTCTTATCCTTACGCGATCGAGCACGAAGGAAAACTTTACGTCGGCTATTCCAATAACGGCGGCAAAGTCGACGGGCGTGCGGGGAATGATAATAGCGCCGAAATGGCCATCATTCCTCTCTCGCAACTAACTACGAAATAGCCCCTTCTGACCCCCGTGCCATTATGCCTCATCCCTCGTGGACTCAATTGTCCTTCACCATCGCGGTCATCCTATTTGCCGTGAGTGGATTTTTCCTGCCCTTTTTATATGTATGGGAATATCAAGGTTGGCAGCCCCGCCAGGCCATTGGCCCCTTGGTGCAAGTCATCATGTTTGGCATGGGTGTCTCGTTGACGTTTGCCGATTTTGGACGCGTCCTACGAATGCCTAAGTCGGTGCTCGTGGGCGTGCTCGGACAATTCACCGTCATGCCAATCTTGGCGTTTTTGTTTGTTCGGTTGTTCGGTTTAGATACGGAAGTTGCTGCCGGACTGATACTAATTGGCAGTTGCCCCGGCGGTGTTGCCTCTAATGTGATCGCTTACATCGCCAAAGCAAACGTCCCATTGTCAGTAACGATGACGGCTTGCAGTACGATGCTTTCGCCCCTGGCAACACCGCTGGCAATGTTGTTATTGGCCGGTCAATACGTCCCTATGGAAGTCGCGCCTATGGCTTGGTCGATTGTCAAAATGATCTTAATCCCGGTGCTTTTGGGGCTTCTATTCAATCATTTTGCCGGTGCACTCGTTCGCAGATTACAAAAGCTGTTTCCACTGGTCGCCATGCTCGGCATTTGCGTGATCATCGCCATTACGATTGCGCTGGCTCGTGACGATCTTAAAAACGTAGGCTTTGTCTTATTCCTAGCAGCCGCATTGCAAAATGCAGTAGCATTTACGGTCGGCTATGGCGGTGCAAGGGCTCTGCGATTGGAAGAGAACGATTGTCGCACGATCGCTCTCGAAGTGGGGATTCAAAACGGGGGCATGGCGACTGGCCTGGCAATTAATTTGATGCATAGCCCTGTCATGGCGTTGGGCTCTGCTGTGTATGGTCCGTGGAGCGCGATCAGCAGCAGCGTTCTGGCAGCTTGGTGGCGAAGTTGTTCCCCACCTTCTTCAGAAACTGAAGACGAAGACGCACGCGATGTTACCGTAAACTGCCACGATGAATTGGCTGAAAACGCACCTCAGCAAGTTCCCTAACAATCGCCAATAAACTTGGATGGTCGTTATGCCCCAGGCCGATGTTGACGACGATAAGCACCAGGGGTAGTTCCTTTGTGCTTACGAAACACCTGGAGCATATATTGGGCGCGGGTAAACCCAGTGCGTTGGGCGATACCATCAAGACTAATGTCGGTTTCGCGAAGCAGTCGACAGACGTGCTCGACGCGGACGCGGACAATTTCCTCATTGGGCGAACGGCCAAGATACTGGCGGAAACCACGCTCTAAAGAACTGCGAGACAAAGGAACTTCCGATAGAACGTTACTCACATTCAAGCCATCGGTAGCCCTTTCACGAATAATTTGAATGGCTCGTGACAACCAAGGATCCTCGATGGCGACAATATCTGACGACTGTCGTGTCTCGATGCCAAGTGGAGCCATCAGCTTCGATTGATTCGAAAGGTCTTCTCCCTGCATCATTCTTTCCAGCATGCGAGCTCCTTCATAGCCAAGTTGTTCGCCGGGAAAACGCACGCTACTTAGGGGCGGCGTGCTCATGGTGGCGAGTAGCTCGTCGTTTTCTACACCCACCACGGCCACATCTTCTGGCACACGAATCGAAAGCCGGAAGCAGGCGTCCAGCAACCAACAGCCTAGTTGATCGGTACATGCCATGATGGCCGTCGGGCGCGGCAGATCGCAGATCCAGTCCATCAGTTGTCGCTGCTGCGATTCCCACTCTTCGGCTTTCTCAAACCGACCCGGCTGGCGAAACACCGAGCAATCAAATCCGCGCTGCTTCAAGTAACTAACAAAGTTCTTTCGTCGTTCAATAAAAAAGGGCTCGACGTCTAACGCAAACACGCCGAAGTGTTGAAACCCGCGTTCCAGAAAATGCTCGGCGACCATCGATGCCACCAAGCCGTTATCGATCCCCAGGTGAAACATTTTTGTATTCCAGCGGCGCGATCGCATTTCGATCGATGGAATTCCCGTCCGCCGAACAGCCGTTGCAATCGCTTTACTGCCCGACCGAGTGAGAATGCCGTCGCCATGCCAACTTCGTAACCACGTCGGAGGCTTGGAATCGAGATCTCGCGCCTCGACAAATAGCGACCACGGCTCGTGCTCCTGGGTGAAACGCTTGATACCACGTAAGAGATCGCGACCGTACGTTCGTGACGTTTCGATGATTAAGGCGACACGTCGCATGGCGAACTCCCAAGGAATAACGTCACGAGGCCATGTTGGCGAGTGATCGGGTAATTCAAGCATTCATGTCCCAAATTGCCGAACATGTTTTGACGCAATAGTGACAATATAGTGTAACACATTTATGCAAATAAAGAATGTTGTCCAACCGAATTTGAACTCTAATAAGGCCACGAAGCCGAACGTTATCGCCACCCTGGCGGTGGGCAATCCTTCGTAACGAGATGCGAGACCTTATTCCTCCCTGTTTAATACTCTTCTTGCAGAGGTGTTCTATGCTCCGCAAACACGCTCCTCGCTTCCGTGGTTTTACTCTCGTAGAGCTACTGGTGGTAATTGCCATCATCGGAATGTTAATTGCCCTGTTATTGCCAGCCGTTCAGCAAGCACGCGAGGCCGCACGAAGGATGCAATGCAGTAATCAACTGAAGCAATTCGGTCTCGCGATGCATAATTATCACGATACCTTCGGGGCCCTTCCTCCTGGCTCGCGAATGACAGGTGCATTCCCTGGCAACTCTCAAACGCCGGCTCATCCGCAAGGTGGTGGCTGGGTCGACGACCAAAGTTGGTCCCAACCCATTCTTCCCTTCATCGAACAGTCTGCCCTGTTCGATCTGATCGACCCAACCGTTTGTTGGAACGGCAACTTGGTCACCCAGGAAGCTCGCGAGACGCGGGTAGGCGCCTTCGAGTGCCCTTCGGCCGGCATGATTTTCGATCCCGTTACCGCAGCACCGCAGTATGCCCGGTGGAAGGGGAACTACGTCGTCAATTTCGGTAATACCGATTATGGTCAACAGACGAAGAGCTCGGTCACCTTCAGGGGTGCGCCTTTTCGCCAGGGCAGAAACCAGAAGTTCCGCGATATTACGGATGGCCTTTCGCAGACACTGCTCATGTCGGAATGCATTGCCCTTTTAGGCGATCCAATCCACGGTGAATATTCGCGTTCAACCGGAGGCCAGATGTTTACCACATGGCTTTCCCCTAACTCTTCTGCTTGTGACGAGATCACACGTCAGGAACCGAGTGCATCTGAGCAGGCTCAGGCAGGATTCTGCACGACGCTGCTGGCCGGGAATTGGACGAAGGTTCAAGTTCAAGTGGTCGCCGCAAGAAGCAGGCATCCTGGCGGCGTCCAAGCAGCCAATTGCGATGGATCGGTCAACTTCGTTAGCGAAACGATCGACTTGAACACTTGGCGTGGCAGTTCGACCTCACAAGGCAATGAAGTTGCGGAGAACTAATACAGCCTCAACGCCAAGAGCGACGGCACTCCCTCTCCTCCCTATCCCCTTGAGGCATTCCATGCTTTGCCACGACCGCCCACCGAAGAAAGCTTTCACCTTGGTCGAATTGTTAGTCGTGATTGCCATTATCGGCGTCTTGATCGCCCTGCTGTTGCCGGCGGTCCAACAAGCCCGAGAGGCCGCACGGCGGATGCAGTGCAACAACCAGCTGAAACAGTTCGCCTTGGCGATGCACAACTATCACGACACCGCCGGCAAGCTTCCCTCTGGTTCGCGATGGAAAGGGGGATTTCCTGGCAGTTCCACTAACCCCAAGCACCCAGCCGGAGGAACTTGGGTGGACGACCAAAGCTGGTCACAGCCGCTGCTTCCCTTTCTCGAGCAAAACGCCTTGGCAGATCTTATCGACCCAAAAGTGAACTGGATGAGCAATGAGTCAGGCGAAAACACCAACGAGGCTGCCCGCCGAGTCAAGGTCGACGCCTTCGAATGTCCTTCCGGCGGAATGATCCTTAATGCACCTGAGGTGCCGCAATTCGTGCGTTGGAAAGGCAACTATGTCATCAACTTCGGCAATACAGACTATGGCCAACAAACCAAAAGTTCGGTGACGTTCAAAGGGGCCCCCTTTCGGCAAGGAGTCAACCAGCAGTTTCGGGACATCAAGGATGGCCTTTCCAACACGTTATTGATGTCGGAATGCATCCCGATGGAAAGCGATCCGATTCACGGCGGTTATACCCGTTCGGCTGGAGGACAGCAGTTCACCACCTGGCTATCTCCCAACTCTTCTGCCTGCGATGAGATCACTCGGAAAGGACCCACGACCGAAGAGCAAGCTCAAGTCCAGTTCTGCTCCATCGAACTTGCCGGCGATTGGAGCGAGATACATAAGCAAGTACTCGCCGCACGCAGTTGGCATCCCGGCGGTGTGCAAGCAGCCCATTGCGACGGCTCTGTCCGGTTCGTAAGCGAAACGATCGACCTCGACGTATGGCGTGGCATGTCCACCTCAAGCGGCAGCGAAGTCTTCGCTGGATTGTAGTACTTCATCCCATCACTTATTCCCCGAGGAGCAGGACCCGTGATACGAATCGAAATCCCCAAATGCACGGAACGGCGCTGGGCCGTACTGTCTAGCTTGGCCTGTGTATTACTGGCAGGGTTCGGGTGCACCTCGCAAACGGACCTCAACCGCATCCCCGTTTCGGGGATGATTACCATCGACGGGAAACCGTTGGACAGTGGCACCATCCAGTTCTTCCCCCATGGCGACACCAAGGGCCCCATGGCAGGCGGCCGAATCGAAAACGGGGTGTACGCCATCACTTCTCAGGATGGCCCTTCTAAGGGGGAGCACCTGATTCGCATTGCCGGTAAACGAAAATCGGGACGCACCATTAAAGTGCCACCCGACGAATATGCTCCTGAAGGTTCGGTCGTCGAAGAAATGGTCGACGCGGTGCCGGCACGCTACGGAGAAAAGTCCGATCTCATCCGCGATATTGCCGCACCGTCGACTGAAATCAACTTTGAACTGGAATCCAAATGATTTTCACTTCGATTCATTTCACGCTCATGCGTCGATTACTTAATAGCATGTTGCTATTGGTGATCGCGCTACCTGTCTCGGCCAAATCGCCAGAGCAAGCAGAGGCAACGCCCCCTTTGGCAACTTGGAAATTCGAAGAATTGACCGCAGGCGTCTGCCAAGGAACCGGCCAGTTGCCTCTCGAGGGTCGCTACCTTGATGGCCTGACAGCCACCGCCGATCCCCTTGCCGGCCGTCCTTCGGTCATCGAATTCGGACCTGCCGCAAGCCGAGCCCGCGTTGAAGTTTCGCTGGGAATTGAATCTCGCGATGCCTTTGAGAAACTAATTGACGGTTCGTTCTCGTGGGAAGCATGGATCTATGATGCGGCTCCCGGGCCAGATGGAAGAACCAATTATTCGCTGTTTTACTACGCCGACCAAAAGCGATTCGTGACCAACTCGACATGGCTTTACCGAGCTCGACAAGATGGAAGCTATCGCTTTCGGATGACTGACGAGGCAGGAAACGAAGCAGGCGTCGACATCCCTCCCACCGATCCCACGGGCATCGGAGATCGTCAATGGCACCATTATGTGATTGCCGTCGATCGTGCTTCCCCTGGTGGAGGCCAAGGAAGCATGCGTGCGTATCGCGATGGAGAACTCATTGCTGAACAGCCGCTGCCAAATGAGATGATAACCATCCGCCATCAAGGCCATATTGTGCTGGGGAACAACCATCATGCTAATTCACCCTGGCAAGGAGCCATCGATGATGTGGCACTCTTTCAAACGGCTTTGAACCTCCGCCAAGTTCAACAGCGGTATGAAGATAGCAAAAACCCAGCCATCACGAGTACCGCCGAGCGAAACGCTCAGCGTGAAGCCTTCTTTGAAGCCAAGATTCGTCCTCTCTTGATCGACAAATGCACCGGCTGCCACACGGGCGATGATTTTACTGAATCGCCCCTCGCGTTCACCTCACGCAAAGGGCTGATTCGGGGTGCCGAATTCGGACCGGCTATTGTGCCTGGCAAAGCCAGCGAGAGCTTATTGATTCAAGCGGTCCAATGGAATCATAAGGCACTGAAAATGCCGCCAGATGAAGGTGACCGCCTCACACGAATTGAAATCGAAGAACTACGCCGCTGGATCAACGACGGAGCCTACTGGCCTCCCAGCGATGACGTGGCCGAAGATGAAACGCCTCATCCAACCGACGTAAAAGAGCACGTTGAGTCAGATCACTGGGCGTTTCAACCACGCACGCGACCGGCACCGCCAGAGGTGCCCCACCCTGCTTGGAATCAATCGGACATCGATCGATTCCTATACGCCAAAATGCTGGATAAGAATATTGAGCCGAACGACCTGGCCGACAAACGTGCGCTCATTCGCCGAGCCACTTTCGAC
Source organism: Bremerella alba (assembly GCF_013618625.1). Classification (NCBI taxonomy): domain Bacteria; kingdom Pseudomonadati; phylum Planctomycetota; class Planctomycetia; order Pirellulales; family Pirellulaceae; genus Bremerella; species Bremerella alba. The sequence continues at coordinate 338,090 of NZ_JABRWO010000002.1, forward strand.
CTGACCGGGCTCAATCCAACTCTTGAGGAGACCGAAGCATTTCTGCAAGATCCGTCAGAGGATGCATTCACTAAAGTGATTGACCGGTTGTTGGCGTCCCCACGGTATGGGGAACGGTGGGGGCGTCATTGGCTGGACATCGCACGATATGCCGACACCCAAGGTGACGTAGGAGACTTCCCTATTCCTACCGCGTACCTCTATCGCGACTGGGTCATTGATTCGCTCAATGCCGACATGCCCTACGACCGTTTCGTTCAGGCACAGATTGCCGGCGATCTGATGGCCCACCAGGCCAAGAACGACCAAGACGCGCGCGGCATGATGGTGGCGACCGGATTCGTTTCGCTTTCGCGGCGTTTCGGGAATACCAAGTACGAAGACAAACATCTGATGATCGAAGATACGATCGACACACTGGGTCGTAGCATCCTTGGCGTCACGATTCGATGTGCTCGATGCCACGACCACAAGTTCGATCCGATCCTGCAATCCGATTACTTCGGACTGTATGGTATTTTCGAGAGCACACGCTATCCAACGATGGGTGCTTCCAACGAAAAGTCTCCCTCGTTTCTATCAGCTGCGGCGCCGGATCCGAAACTGCAAGAGCAGCTAGACGATCATTACGCATTGATTGAGCGTTACTACTACCAGATCAACAATCATTTTCGACCTTGGCTGAAACCCACCCTTCAGACCTATAAAACCGTATCGAAGCAGCTTAAAAGCACCGACCTCGACAAGGCAAAGCGTCGCGAACTGGAACAACGCAGGGAAGCATGTCTTGCCAAGTACAAGGGAGCTTTCCGCGAGCTGATGCTGCACGGCCTGGGTTGGATCAAAAAGGAGAAGGATCGCTTAGCGAGCAATCCTCCGACGGAGTCGATTTTCGGACTGACCGAGGACGAGCCTATCAACTCAAAGCTGCACCTGCGTGGAAACCCAGATAACCTTGGGCGGGTCGTTCCGCGGCGTTTTCCTTTGATATTAACGGACGAAGAAACAGATTCCGATTCGTGGCAAGGTTCGGGAAGGCTGCATCTAGCACGCTGGCTAACCACGCCCGATCATCCCCTTACGGCACGCGTGATCGTCAATCGTGTTTGGCAGCATCATTTCGGGCGAGGTCTGGTTGCGACAAGCAGCAACTTCGGTGTGAAGGGGGACCAGCCATCTCATCCTCAGCTTTTGGATTATCTGGCCGATGTGTTCGTGGAAGAAGATGGCTGGTCGCTGAAAGCTTTGCATCGCCGGATTATGCTTTCCCGAGCTTACCGTCTCTCCAGTCGAACAACGGACTTAAGCCTGCAAAACGATGCCGACAACATTTACCTGGCACGGTTTGCTCGTCGGCGCCTCGAGGCCGAGGCGATCCGCGACTCCATGCTACAGATTAGCGGAAACTTGGACCTTAATCGTCCCGGCCCGTTCCCCTTCCCGCATTGGAAAGGCCGTTCGTACTCGCTGAACAATCCTTTCCGAGCCGAATACGATCATAATCATCGCAGCATCTACCTGATGACTCAGCGGCTGTTCCGGCAATCGTTCTTCGCTTTGTTCGATGGTCCCGATCGCAATCAATCAACCGAAAAGCGAACGACTTCTGCTCTCCCGACCCAAGTTCTTTTCCTCTTGAACTCTCCTTTTGTCGAAAAACAGTCCCACGCATTCGCCGATCGGATCCTTAAAAACACCAAGAATGATCAGGAAGCGATTCAATTCGCCTACCAGCGCGTGTATGGACGCCTCCCGACAATGGAAGAACAACAGATTACAACACGGCAAATCGACTCGCTCTCGGCCGCGATCCTATCGTCCGGCGAAATGAAGCCGGAAGAAGTCCGCCCAGCCGTTTGGAAGGCAGTTGCCAAGTCCCTGTTTGCCAGCAACGAATTTTTGCATGTGGAGTAATACGACTATGAATTCAACATCCATTCCGATGAGTCGTCGTCAGGCACTGCGGGGCGGCTTAGCCGCATGCACCACCCTGGGAGCAGGGACCAAAGCAACCGGCGTGCTGGCCGCGAATCAAGAAACGTCCATCCAGCATTTCCCGGCCAAAGCCAAACATGTGATTGTCCTTTACATGTCCGGCGGTTACTCGCATGTGGATACATTTGACCCCAAGCCAAAGCTCGAGCAGTTGCACGATCGTTCGATCGGGGTCGAAGCAGAAGTCAGCGTGACTGGCATGCCCAAGGTCGACCGCTACTTAAAAGCAGCCTCTTGGAAGTTCCGTCCCAACAAGCATTGCGGGACGGAAGTCAGTGACCTGTTCCCTCATATGCGCGAGATCATTCACGAAGCGGCACTGATCCGTTCGATGAACAGCGATCACCGCGATCATGGCGAGGCTACGCTTCAACTGCACACCGGCAGCACATCGGTCGCCATGCCTAGTTTCGGGGCCTGGTTGAGTTTTGGTCTTGGTTCGGCCAACCCCCAACTTCCCTCGCACGTCGTCCTCTCCGAGCACCGGCCTTACAACGGTCCCCAAATTTGGGATGCCAATTTCCTCCCGGCCTCGCATAGCGGGGTACGGATTTTGCCCGGTAACGAGCCGCTACCCTACTTGAAGTCTCTCAGCCCCGGGGTGATTCGCGACTTCGAGTTTGAAATGTTGTCGAAGCTCAACCAAGAGCACGCCCAGATTCGACACGATAATGGACAGCTCGCCGGAAGAATGGCCGCTGCTCAGGCCGCGCGGGGTCTTCAAGATGCAGCCCCCGAGGCGCTCGATCTATCTCAAGAGACGCCTGAAACGCTCAAGCTATACGGCAGCGAGCCAGGTGACGTGACATCATATGCTGCCCAGTGCATCATGGCGCGGCGACTCGTCGAACGTGGCGTACGTTTTGTCGAGATCATCGACTCCGTGGGGAGTTGCAGCGATAACTGGGACGCCGCCCATCGCGATATTGCTAGTCACGGCAAATACGCCAAGCGAGTCGATCAACCCATCGCGGCCTTAATAAAAGATTTAAAGCGGACCGGCCTCTTGGATGAAACGCTCGTGGTTTTTTGTACCGAATTTGGCCGAACTCCCTGGGCCCAAGACGGCAAAGGCACCAAAAGCCGTAACCATCATCCTCAAGCGTTTTCCTGCTGGCTGGCTGGGGGTGGAGTGAAGCCGGGCATTGTCCATGGCCAGTCAGACGACATCGGCAATCTGGTGGAACACAACATGGTGCACATCCACGATTTCCACGCCACCATCCTACGGATTATGGGGCTAGACCACGAACGGCTTACTTATCGTCATGCCGGCCGAGACTTTCGCTTGACCGACGTACATGGGCACATTGTCGAAGACATCCTGATTTAACGGTGGCCAGCGTAACGCGAAAACGATTAACTTAATTATCAATTCGATTCGATTGGAGCATTTATGCCGCATAGCGTTTTACTTCCCATCGGTGACGGCACCGAAATGATGGACACCCTTTACCCTGTGTTCCGGCTTTCGGAAGAACTTTTCGAAGTGGTGGTAGCAGGCCCCGAGGCACGTACTTACCACGGAGTCATGCATGAAATCCCGCCCATGGAAAACATCCCTTGGGATATTACCCGCGAGCAGCCTTCCTATCATATTCGTGCGACCGAGGCCTTTCGTGATATCGATCCGACCAATTACGACGGTCTATTCCTGTCGGGTGGCCGCGCCCCAGAGTACCTGAGGTACGATCAGGATCTGCTACGAATCATCAAGCACTTTTTTGACAACGGCAAACCGGTCGCCATGGTCTGTCATGGAGTCGAGTTAGCCGCCGCAGCTGGTTGCCTGCAAGACCGCCGTGCTACGACGGTTGCCAAATGCGCACTCGACATCACTCAATTCGGTGGCGTTTATACGGACGAACCGTGCGTAATCGACGACAACCTAATCTCTTGCCGCACTTGGCATGATTATGCATTGATGTTCAAGCCTTTCCTTAAATCGCTGCAGAAGCAACAGGCCATGGGCAACGGTTCCAACCAGCAAGTTCATGCTTAGTGCTTTTTTCGCAATCTAAGTTTGGGTGCCCAAGCTTTATTCAATGGCCCCCAAACTTAGTGCCCCACGAAAAACAAGCCCGTAAAATAGCGAGCCTATTTCATGCCCATTTCCCGTCGACAGTTGTTGCATTCTGGACTCGCTTTTGCGGGAACGATGGCGTTGGCTCCCTCGCCGAGCGTCGCCGATACCACAAAACCTTCCGGCTGTACGTTGGGTTTCAGTACCTATGGAATGAAAACGCTTAAAACAGAAGCGGCTATCGAGGCAATCTCCGAAATTGGCTACGATGCCATCGAAATCGCCGTCCGTCCTGATTGGGATTCGGCACCATCCAAGATGCCGGCAAAACGTCGCGCGGCGGTAGGACGATTGCTTAGAGACAAGCAATTGCACCTAAGCGCCCTAATGGAACATCTTCAGCCAGCACAGGACGACCAACAGCACCACCAACATCTCGATCGCCTGAGTCAAGTGTTTACGCTGGCCGAAGACTGGCAAACCCATGATTCAAAGCCATTGGTACAAACGACGCTCGGCGGTGGGAATTGGGAAAAGCTTCGCACGTTTTATCTCGACCGCATTGGCGACTGGGCGGAGGTTGCGCGAAAGCACGACGTTGTCCTGGCCATAAAACCGCATCGCGGCGGAGGCATGTCGCGTCCCAGCGAAGCAGTCTGGCTGATCCAACAGCTCGGAAATCCACGACACTTGAAAATGGTGTACGACTATAGCCACTATGCCTATCGCGACATGACCTTAGAGGAAACGATCGACACGGCGCTTCCTCATACGGCTCACATCGCCCTGAAAGATGTCATGCAGCACAATGGCAAGTTCTCCTTCCAACTGCCGGGGAAAACAGGCGAAGTCGATTTCTCGAAATTGTTTCGCCTGTTCTACGCGGGTGGTTATCGTGGAGACTTAAACTGCGAAGTCAGCGGGATGGTTTGGGGCCAGCCTGACTACGAGCCAATCCCGGCAGCGCGACAAGCTTACTGTTGGATGTCCCAAGCATTGCAAACGGCTAACGTACCCCGCGTATAGTCCACTTCCCCTCTCTATTCATTCCCATTCTTTGCTACTTCCCGGAAACGGTATGAAACCTGCCCCCTCCTCGACATCTCGACCCCTGAGCTACGCGGCGACCGCCATCGTAGTGATCGCCCTGATTATGGGAGTCGGTCCTGGCGTCCTGCTGGTCAATCGCCCGACCATGTTTCTCGGCCTGCCCTTGCTTTATTTCTGGGGCATTGGTTGGTACTTCGTCATTTGTGGAGTGGCAATTATTTGCTACTTCTTCATCTGGCGTGGCGATCAAGACATCGCTGACAAGGAGGAACGACCATGAACGATGCTGCATTTATCGCGGCTTCTTCCGCGTCGATCTCGGGGTGGATTCCCTTTGTCGTTCTTGTGCTTTACTTGATGGTCCTCTTGGTCATCGGCTGCATTGGGTATTACCTGAGCAAAAGCGGAGAAGAAGATTACTACCTGGCCGGACGAGGACAAGGCTGGATGATCTCTTCGCTGACCATCATGGCCACCTTCTTCAGCTCGTTCGCTCTGCTCGGAGCGCCAGGGATGGTCTATCGCGAAGGCGTGGTATTCGCTTTGGTCAGTTTAAACGTTCCGATCGCAGGCTTTTGTGTTTACTTGCTCGGTTCACGCATCTGGCTGGCCGGTCAGAAGCACGGATACGTGACCCAGGCCGACATGCTCTGCGAACATTACAATAGCCATCTGTTGTTGCGTCCATTGATTACATTCGTCGGCGTGCTGTTTGCCATTCCTTACGTCATCATGCAGTTGAAAGCCGGAGGAGAACTGGCAGCCGTACTCTTTGCCGATTACGCCTATGCATTCGAGATCGGCACCATTGTGCTCGCAGCGATCACTGCCTTGTACATCATGATCGGCGGGATGCGGAGCGTGGCCTGGACCGATGCGCTTCAGTGTCTCTTGCTGGTGCTGGGAATGCTATTGGCCGGCGTGGCCATGGTAGTCAGTCTGGGAGGGCTCTCCGGCTTTCGCGATGCGGTAGCCGAACTGCCAGATTCCTCGAAGACAGTCCCCGGGAACAGTGGATTCTGGCAATTGCCCATGCTCTTTACGGTATGCCTGTTGATGCCTATCGGAGGTATCATCCAGCCGGCGCAGTGGATGCGTTTTTACGCGGCAAGAGATCGCGATGCGCTCAAAAAGAGTGCCCTTATCTTTATCGTTTTGCTGACCGGCTGTTTTATGTTTGGCATCATGCTGGTCGGACTAGGAGGCCAAGCGTTATACCCGTTACAGTTCAACGAGTCTGGCGTGCAGCCGGCACCGGGCATCGAAAGCTACGACCAGATCCTCGTCGTTATTCTTAAGGACCATCTGCCGATAATGCTGGGCCCCACGCTGGGCATCGCCTTCGCGTCGCTGGCTATCGTGGCCATAATGGCTGCTGCCATGAGTACCGCAGACAGTAACCTACATGCCCTTAGCGCCCTGATCACCCGGGACATCTACGACCGTTTCATTCGCCCCCAGGCCGGCGAAAACGAACGTGTATGGGTAGGGCGTTTCGTGATTCTGGCGGCAACTTCTGCGTCACTGAGTTTCGTACTCATCGCCAACCGTCCGGAAAGCACCCTATCGGGATTCATGGAAATGATCGTCGATTTGGCGCTATTTGCTGTGGCGTTCAGCGTGCAATTACTGCCAATGACGATCGACGTCTTGTTCCTTCGTCGCGGCAACGGGATCGCAGCCACTGCTGGTTTGTCAGCCGGTCTTCTAACCGCGTTTCTTTTCACACCTCTTTTGCCACTGCTGGTTGAAATAACAGGGCTGTCAGCGTTCGATTCACTGCTCGCGTGGGTGGAGCAGGCTCACTCGTTCTTGCCAGTACATGCTTCGGCCTGGGGACTCGTCGTAAATACCCTCGTATTCCTCGTTATCAGCCTCGTGGTCGTTCGTCCGCGTTCGCCGAAACTCCCATCTTCTCGCCGCACCAACGATCGCCCCGCCGAAGCGGAAACGGTCCCTTCCGTTCATTAGCTCCATAATTTCCGGAGAACTCTCCCGATCGAATCGATCCTGCCGGGATGCCATAATCCACCGATCTCTCTTGCCGAGCCCATCCAAGATCGTTGACCTGGTGCTCTCAGCCGACGATACTGAGCGCTTATCTCACTACCCATCAAACGCTGCTTTACAGGGAGAAGCCGAAACGATGAATGGTTTAGTCCTCGCCTCCGCTCTCGGTTCACGCCGTCATCTGACCTGCAACCCAAAAACTGAGCCAATGCAAGTGAGAATTTTAGAGTAAAATCTGGCCATCATTTTCGAGGAGATGATGACCATGAAGAAGTCGAAATTTACGGATCAGCAGATCGCGTTCGCGCTGAAGCAGGCAGAGACAGGGACGCGGGTCGATGAGGTCTGCCGTAAGCTGGGTGTCAGCCAACAGACCTTCTATCGCTGGAAGAAGAAGTTCGCCGGACTGGCCCCGGAAGAACCTGCACCTTTTTGGCCAAAACGGAATTGTACTGGTCAGCCAACCAATCTCTGTTCCAAATCGACTTCTGGGTGTCATTCTTCTAGAGCGCATCTCATAGCCCTGTAGCGCACCCACAGTGTCGGAAGTAGTTGAGGCATTCGGTCGAAGTGAAGCGATCTAGGACTTGGCCCAGAAAGTTCCAAAGCCCTTCGATGGTTCGTTCCTCACGGCTGCGGACAAGCCATTTCAGCTTGGAGAAGACCAACTCGATTGGGTTCAGGTCGGGGCTGTAAGGTGGCAAGTAAACGAGTCTGGCACCAGCAGTTTCGATCGCCTCACGAACGCCTGCTCGCTTGTGACTGGCCAAGTTGTTCATCACCACTACATCGCCTGGCTTCAGCGTGGGCACCAGTTGTTGTTGGACGTAGGCCAGAAACAGGTCGCCGTTCATGGGATCATCGATGACCGTTGGAGCGGTTAGGCCTTCGTCCCGTAAGGCAGCGAGGAAGGTGGTCGTTTTCCAATGGCCGTGTGGCACCTTGGCGACAACCCGCGAGCCTCGCCGACTGCGACCATAGGTCCGCGTCATCTTCGTGTTGACGCCTGTTTCATCGATAAATACGAGCCGCCGAGGATCGATTCCCAGCATCACCACTTGCCACCAGGCTCGGCGATCTTGCTCGGCCGCATGGATTACTTTTTTTGAGGGTCAACCGAAGCGTTCGCAGGGCTCGCGATAAAGTCTGAACGCTGATGTCTATTCCCAACGATTCCCGCAGTTCACGAAGCGTGATGTCCGACTTTTCAGCAACCAGCTTTTCAATTTCCTCCGCCAGCGGCAACCACTTTGGTTGCACGCGATTGCGGCTGGATCCTGGCGAGACCTCTCCCAGTTCTCGCCGTCGCAGCTTCAGCCTTCGCACCCATGACTCGCTGACGTCGTACTTCAACGCAACTAACCGGGTAGTCACTCCCGCATCGACATCCATGAGAATCCGCTCGCGTAAATCAATCGAATAGGCTTTCATGATAATCACCTCCTAGGTGATTGCCTGTTCTACCTAAACTCTGTCGATGGCGTTAGAGGGTTTTGGGAAATGCTCTAGTCGACGGCTGCCTCAAGCCAGCGCAGTAAAGCATCCTGCTGAGTGCTCTGAAACCTGCAGATGTCGTCTGGGGTCAGAAAGGTCATTTCACGGCTGTCCTGCCATGATGCTCTGGCCTTCTTGGTGCACGATTTCAAATCGTCATGGTCGGCAAAGCGATCGCGTTTCGGAGCGTAAATGAGACACTTGCGCGGCGCGATCAGTCCGAGAACGTCTTCGTAGTCGTAGGGAATCCCTTCCTCATTGCCATGGTACAAACCCAGCTTGGGCATGAGGGCATGCCATTGCCAGAACCGACGGATTCCACCGGTTGGCTTGGAATCGCCATCGGATCGCATCGGCGTGAAACCGCTGAAACAGGCGATTCCAGCGATTCGCTCGTCGAGCGCTGTGGCATAGAGCCCGACCATTCCGCCGTAAGCGAAGCCGCAAATGTAGATTTTCTTCGGATCAGTCGGCGGAACCGGTTCCGCAGTGATACCTTTTCCATCGACTAGAAAATCGATCACCTTGCTTACATCGTACACTGCCCGACCCAGCCGAGACCAAGCAGGGTGCTCGTCATAGAAGCCAACGGCATCGGTCAGGTGGTCCCCAAAACCAAACTGGTCGTACATGACGACCTTGTACCCTTGCTGGGCGAGTCGATAATAGACGGTTGTTCCCTGAACGCCGTACCCCTCGTTGCTACCGTGTGAATAATTCCAAGGATGCAACCATACCACCGTCGCTTTGAACTGCGTGCGATTGGGATTAAAGAAGATATTGCCGTGCATCTTGCCGCTGAAACTGAAGGGAACGCGTTGGATTCCTCCCGGGTTCCATCGGTCTCGAGAGGAATCGGCAACCCCCAACTCGCTTCCGCTCTTGATGTGATACTCCCCAGCGGACTTGATCGAAGAGGAGGGCTCGCCCAGCATCCACTCGATCTTTTGTCGAACCGACGCCTGCGGTGCGATGGTCAGGTCCGATCTTCGTTGGCTTGCCTTCCAGGTATTCCAATCAAAAGCATGCAGCAGCACTTCTGGGAAATCGGACTGCTTGGCTTCGCTCCGGCCAAAGGCCATGTCAAAGTAATCGAGGTTGTGCTGAACCTGCTCGTTTGTGATCGGGCCGTGATTTCCTTTGCGATAACTCAAGCAAATGTTTTCCGACTTGCCGTATAGGTCCCATGCTTTCTTGGCATTCAGGTAACTGCGTTCGACACCAAAAGTTGGATCGCCGCCGTCGTTGTAGGCGGTATCAATCATCAGGTGGCGCGGGGCGATGCAGGCAATCAACGCATTGCTTGCAATGGGAAGCTCATTCTCACGCCCCTGAAAATCCTTGAGGCTTTTAAGCGCCCACGCCGAGGGAAAGTCCTCCGGAGTCTCCATAAAAGTCTCGCGTCCGGTGAATCGGTAGGGGCTCGCTGCCGGTGACCCGGAACTTCTGGCAACGACGCAGGTGATGCGCTGGTCGAATGCCGCCGCATAGATTGACTGTTTGCCGTATCGGGAAAATCCCGTCATACCGACCGCCTTGTCATCGATGGGGTACCCCGATGTTGGGCTAAGAAGGTAGTCCAGCGTCCGACTAGCCAACCAGGCCTGAATGCCCAGTGACGAAGACCAGGTCGCATCCGGATATTCCTTCTGGAAGGTTCGCCAGACATTCTCGTATTCGGGATAGTCTGGCTCTCGATGATGCGTATCCAGGCCCGGAAAAAGGCAAACGATGTAGCCTCGCTTCAGCGCTTCTTTACCCCAATTGTCTTTTTGATAAAAGCGGGGCGAGGTTATCAGTAGTGGCTTCGCCGTGACGTCCGCAGGGTCTGGCTCCCACACTTCAATTTCGAACGACCTCTGATTGGGTGTATCGAATGTAAGGACGATTCGTTTACGTGTTGAACCATCCGCGGAAGCCTGGGTACTGATCACTTCCGCAGAAAGTAACGACGGTACTTCTTGGGGGAAATGGCCGATGTAGTAGTCACACCAGAGCTTCTTGATTTCCACCTTGCGTGCCTTCCAATCGTCTGTCGTCTTCACGACCTCGCCATTGAGGCAGGTCATGGCGTCAGGCAGATCAGCGTCAGAATAGCCCGTCCGAGAATTCTCATCCGCATCACAAAGAGCCGTCGAAAAGAAAACAAATGCGATGCACGGTATGACGTACCTACGTCTTTTCATCTCAAAACCTATAACCTGGTTCCCTGGCATCACCCTTGAGCAGACAAACGAGGATGCGAGCACTTCAATTGCTCTAAGAGCACTTCACCGTGAAATGTGCCCCCGGCGGGGACACAACGTTCGTAGAATCAGCAATCGCTTTCAAGGAGCCATTTGAATGTCAAAGACCTGCGGGCCAGCCCCAACGGCAAACTCTAATTGGCTGGTTGCAAAGTCTTGATACTTGGTCGGAATATCAGACCGTTTAGGGGCCTTGTATGAGCGTGCCTCACTTTCGGCGACATCCTCAGTCACCGGCATTACCGTCACCTTGTAAGTCCCATTGGGAATCCCTTGGCCGTGCTGGCTTCCCAATTGATAGGAACCATCTTCTCCAAGTACGGCACTTGCCCCAAAACCCGAATCCGACATAAAGCAAACGACGCCGTCGGAAACAGGTTGTCCATCAAAAGTAACGGTGCCGGAGACTTTGGATATTTCCAAATCAGACGTATTGCAACCGCAAAATGCCAAACCCGAAACAACCAAGCACAAGCCAGCAACCGTACGTACACTTGTCACCATCAAAGAGTTCTCCCCGTCAATCAACACCGATCGACCAACGAAATGAATAAAGACGAATTCTATATCGCGTCCAACTAGAGCGGACTGTTCTCCAAGACCTGACCGTCATCGCGAATACAGATGTTACGCAGTGTCGTCCAATCAACCGTTTCGGCGAGGAAGTTCGTTCCCGCATCGACGCGTAGCACCATGGCCCCTCCGGGATGGGCAGAGTGAATCGGCGTGTTACAGCCAGTTTGATGGTTCCCGCCACTTCCGGAGACCAACGTGCGGAATCCAACACCATAACGCATCGTCGAGACGTTATAGTAGGCGCCTCGGGTAGATGTCCAGTCGCTGTCGTCAGGGCCGCCAGGGTAACTTCTGTTAAACGTTCCTATCCACGCACCACGCCGACTGCTGTTGCGCTGATCGATGTTGCTTCCGCTCGAGTTCACTGTCCAATTTGACTGTTCCGCAACGATGATTGTGTTGGTTGTCCCGTCCGATATTTGAGCCATCCGTAATGACTCGTTGGGAATCAACGAACCATTACTGCACGCATATCCTGAATTGGTGGCAACACAGCGATCCTGACCAGTCGGATCGATACTGCTGGTACTCGAAGTGCACGCACCTGCGATTCCGATATAGTCGGTCGTGCTGCATTCAACCGGCCCACTAGGATTCTCCGCGAATTCCGGCAGCGGGCTGGAGGGGCATTGATAGGCGGTGGCAGGAAATCCTTGCATGACCTCGTAGTTGTGCTGTCGAACTCCCGTCATCGAATTTGAGTCGAAAAGCATGGCCGATGAGTGGCTAAAATCCAATTGATCGTAGGCGTTATTCTGCTCGAGAAATGGAAGCAGGTGGACCAGGAAATTCGAATGCCAGTAGTATTGAACCCCCATCGGAAACTTGAGGTGCGTGTCATGGTAATTGTGAATGGCGATTCCGACCTGACGCAACTTGTTGCTGCAAGACATTCGTCTGGCAGCTTCCCGAGCCTGCTGAACCGCCGGTAACAACAATGCAATCAAGACTCCGATAATGGCAATTACCACGAGTAGCTCAACTAAAGTAAACCCGGCTAACGATCGAAGTGTTCTAGGCATGACAATTCTCGAAAAAGAGGAATGAAAAGTTCCAATGCGAATTTCTTTGCGATTGGAATACTGTCTAGCTTATCTCAGCGACATCCATAGTAAACGCGCATAGGCGCAAACATCTTTTCTGTTTGCGCACGGCGGTCGAGATTCAATATAAGCCCCCCAACTATTACCCCGAATAATGCCAAGTAAATCGGGCAGCTTCTCTTGGAGTTTGAGCAAGAAAGAAAATGCTTCCAGTCTTTGGCTACACTGCCCTATGTCGCCAGGCTGGAAACCATTGTAGTTCGCCAGCCTGAGGGTGCCGTTCCTAATTGACAGGACGAACGATCCACTAGAGCGGATTGTTCTCCAAGACCTGACCGTCATCGCGAATACAGATGTTACGCAGTGTCGTCCAATCAACCGTTTCGGCGAGGAAGTTCGTTCCCGCATCGACGCGTAGCACCATGGCCCCTCCGGGATGGGCAGAGTGAATCGGCGTGTTACAGCCAGTTTGATGGTTCCCGCCACTTCCGGAGACCAACGTGCGGAATCCAACACCATAACGCATCGTCGAGACGTTATAGTAGGCGCCTCGGGTAGATGTCCAGTCGCTGTCGTTAGGGCCACCAGGATAACCTCTGTTAGAAGACCCAATCCACGCACCACGCCGACTGCTGTTGCGCTGATCAATGTTGCTTCCGCTCGAGTTCACTGTCCAATTTGACTGTTCCGCAACGATGATCGTGTTGGTTGTTCCGTCCGAAATTTGAGCCATCCGCAATGACTCGTTGGGAATCAACGAACCATTACTGCACGCATATCCTGAATTGGTGGCAACACAGCGATCCTGACCAGTCGGATCGGTACTGCTGGTACTCGAAGTGCACGCACCTGCGATTCCGATATAGTCGGTCGTGCTGACCTCAGATGGGCCACCTGGATTCTCCGCGAATTCCGGCAGCGGGCTGGAGGGGCATTGATAGGCGGTCGCAGGAAATCCTTGCATGACCTCGTAGTTGTGCTGTCGAACTCCCGTCATCGAATTTGAGTCGAAAAGCATGGCCGATGAGTGGCTAAAATTCAATTGATCGTAGGCGTTATTCTGCTCAAGAAATGGAAGCAGGTGGACCAGGAACGTTGAATGCCATTCATATTGGGCCCCCATCGGAAACTTGAGGTGCGTGTCATGGTAATTGTGAATGGCGATTCCGACCTGACGCAACTTGTTGCTGCAAGACATTCGTCTGGCAGCTTCCCGAGCCTGCTGAACCGCCGGTAACAACAACGCAATCAGGACTCCGATAATGGCAATCACCACGAGTAGCTCAACTAAAGTAAACCCGGCTAACGATCGAATTCTTCTCGGCATGACAACTCTCAAAAAAAAGAGGAATGAAAAGTTCCATCGCAAAAGTCACTACAATCGCGATGTCGTCTAGCTTATCTCAAAGACAACTGCCGTAAATTCGCATAGGCGCAAATATACTTTCTGTTTGCGCACAACGGTCGACATTCGAGATGAGCCCTGACTATTATCACTAAGAATTGTCATGTGAGTCAGGCAGCTTCTCTTGGAGTTAGAGCAGGAAAGAAAAGTCCTCCAGTCTATGGCAATGGCCTCTGGCTGCACTGCACTATGGCGACAAGCGAGAACCAAATGTAGTTCGCCAGTCTGAGGGTGCCATTCCAAATTGCTTCTGAAACGATGTCGAGAAATGCGCACAGGAGACGAAACCACACGCTTCAGAGACTTCCGAAATTGCCAGAGTCGTTTCGAGCAACAATACCTTTGCTCGATCTAATCTTACGCGACGAATTTCTTGCGCCGGAGACCGCCCTAAGTGTTGACGAAAGCGTTGCTCCAGCGATCGCCGTGATACGGGAAATTTCCGGAGCAATTCCTTCACCTGTAACCCTCGCGACGCTTCGCGGTGGATATATTCCAGGATCGGGAGCAGTTCTTGATCCGATATGGCCAAAATATCGGTGGAATGGCGGGAATGTATTCGAAGAGGCGAGATAAAGGTCGTTTCTTTGGGTATGGGGGCACCATCCATCAATCGGTCAAGTAACTTAGAGGCCTCCTCACCCAAGGCGTGGCATCCCAATTGAACCGCGGAAAGACGAGGCCAAGCCAAATTGCAGAGCAGGTCGTCATCATCTCCCGCCAAGATCGCGACTTCGTCGGGGACGCGTAAACCTCCTTGATCACAAATCTCAGCAAGCTGTCGTGCCGGGTAGGGATCGGACGCAAACACGCCTAGTGGACGAGGGAGTTCTGCCAGCCATTTCAGGACGTGGTGATTTTCCAGCCTCCATCCTTGCTGTCCTTCCTTCGCACCGAACAACGAGCAATGAAAGCCCACCTGGCGAACTTTCTGAGCAAAAATTTCGGCCCGCGAATCCGAATAGCGTCCCAGAGAAGGAGCAAAGCAGGCGAAGTTTTGTAATCCCCTTTCTCGGAAGTGAGCGAATGCCATCTCGGCTCGTTCGTCGTCGTTAGTGGCAACTCGGCCGACCCAGCGTTCGCCCGGCATCATCGTCGCTACATCGACTGTCGGAAGATTGAATTTCTTAACATGATTGGCCAGCCACTTGGTTCGCAAGTGAACAATCACACCTTCACCTGGCCATCCCTTGGGCAAGCAAAGCCGGTTTTGGGAATCTCGAGGGCCGATCAAAATTCGCCAGTGAAACTGTCGGGCATGTTGACCAATCGCACTTACGACGGCGCGCCCCCAACTGTCGTCGGTCTCAATCAGGACGGCCACGCGTCGATAGTCTGTTCGGCTTGGTGACTGGTTCATGGAGAGATTCGTTGGAGCGTAACCGGACATGCACGCAAATCACTACTGCGCATATATAAAAATATCCTGCGCTTCTGCGCATTCTCATTATGGCTTGGACCGTCTACGATTCAACACACAAGTTTTGTTCGTTACTTCCAGGCTTGAAAACACATCCGATGAAACTAACTGTCAAACCGAATTCAAAAGCGGATCAGTCGCTCCTTCGCATCCAGTCGCATCGACGGATCATTATTCTGACCGATGGTTTTTCCAGCCCATTTCTCGCTAAGACGGCAATCAGTTTGATACGGTATCGGGGTGATCATGTCGCTGCGGTCCTGGAAACGGTTGCCGATGGCGAGAATGCTGAGGATGTTTTTGACATAGGTGAATCGATTCCCCTTATTTCCAGCTTGCAGGAAGCACCGGATGCCGACGCGATCTATATCGGGATTGCACCACCCGGTGGCAAACTGCCCGGTGATTGGCGTGATCTGTTGAAACAAGCAATTCGGAAACGTCTCGACATCGTTTCCGGTTTGCACGATTTTCTCACCGATGATGATGAATTGATCGTGCTGGCCCAAGAGCATCGTTCGCAATTGATCGACGTTCGCCGCAACCAATATCGTGACATTGCCGATGCCCAGCCCTTTCGCGAAGGGTGTGTTCGTATTCATACCGTCGGCCAGGATTGTTCCCTTGGTAAGATGGTTACGACTTTGGAAGTCGAGCGAGGGCTCGCGGAACGAGGTGAAAGTGCCGCGTTTGTGGCGACTGGCCAGACAGGCATTATGATCTCCGGTCATGGCGTGCCGATCGATTGTGTCGTCTCCGATTTCGTCAATGGTACGATCGAACATCACATCCGACAGGTGGAAACTCACGATTTCCTGCTGATCGAAGGGCAAGGAAGCATTGGGCATCCCGCCTATTCCTCGGTAACCGCCGGACTGCTCCATGGTTCAGCACCTCACGGCTTGATTTATTGCTACGAAGCAGGCCGGAGCCATATAGGCGGGATCGAACACTTTCCGTTGCGTTCACACCAAGAACTGATTCACGCCTATGAAATGTTGGCGAATTTGCGTCATCCGTGCCGGATCATCGGTGTCGCCGTGAACACACGCAACTTGACCGAAGAGCAAGCTTACACTGAGTTAGCCAATGCCCACGAGACGCTAGGACTTCCCGTTTGCGATGTCTATCGCACCGGGGCTAGTCCCTTGGTGGACGCCGCCATAAAACTACGCCAGGAGGTGCTGAGCCGATGAAAATGATATTACATGAGTGCCAGCTGCCACTTTGCCATCCCTTTGCGATCTCTCGAGGAACAACCACTATGCAAAGAAGCCTAGTGGTCGAGTTAGAACATGAAGGTATCTCCGGCTTTGGCGAAGTTACTGAAAACAGCTATTACGGGTATACGCTGGAGTCGATTCGATCGTCATTGGCCAATATCGAGTCATTCTTGTCACAATACATCGCTCATTCGCCGGCCGATTTGTGGTCAGAAATGAAAGATCGACTGCAAAACATGTTCGCGCTGAGTGCACTCGACATGGCGGGCCACGACCTTCACGCACGTCGACAAGGCCTTCAACTGTACGAATCTTGGAGGCTCGCGTGGAAGCAGATTCCTGCGTCGAGCTACACGATCGGAATCGCGCCGATCCCGAAAATGATCCGGAAACTCCAGGAACAACCGGGTTGGGACACCTACAAGATAAAGCTCGGAACCCCTGAAGACATTGCTATCGTCGAAGCGCTACGTCAACATACTACTGCCGCCTTTCGCGTCGACGCCAATTGTGCTTGGACCGTCAAGCAGACTATGGAAAATGCCGACGCGTTGGTCGAATTGGGCGTTGAGTTTATCGAACAACCGCTGCCTGCCAACGCGCCCGAAGCAGATCATCGCGAATTATTCGCCAAGGCCTCGCTCCCGATCATCGCCGATGAGAATTGCCTGGAAGATAGTGACGTCGAAAAGTGTGAAGGAAAGTTTCACGGTGTGAACATCAAGCTATGTAAGTGCGGCGGATTGACTCCCGCTTTGAAGATGCTCCAAGAAGCTCGTAGCCGCTCCATGAAAACGATGGTTGGTTGCATGATAGAATCTTCGATTGGCATCAGCGCGGCCGCCCACCTTTGTCCACTGCTCGACTATGTTGATCTCGACGGTGCAGTACTCCTCAAGCAGGATCCAGCCGTAGGTGTCGTTCTCAAACAAGGTGAGATTCAATTGTCAGGTCGGCCAGGAAGTGGTGCTCGCCTGAAAACACGGCCATCGACCAGCTCTGCCGCGGCTTGCTTCTAACATCCTCAAAGACTTCCGTATGAGCATCGAAAATTAATCCTTGAGAGTTCGTTGCAGGAAATATCGAATCGTAACTTTATTTCCTGCCTGGTCACGAAACAACGTTGGAACGTGAAATTGAAGCGAAGAAAAACGTTTTTGATTTCGACTTGGGATCGGAGTAACGTCTGAGAACCATATCAGGGATTGCCATCAACAAAGCGAGCTGATGTTAGGAGTATCCGCACTAGCTCGCGCTGGTATTCATGAGGGAAATTGCTTGTGTTCGTATTGCATGCCAAGAATCAACGTCTGCGGATCTGCATTTGGGGCTTTGCTTTGATGGCGTTTGCGCTGCCTGTCTATGGTGAATCATCCAAAGTCGATTTTGAAAAGCAGATTCGTCCGCTTCTGACCGCACACTGCGTGAAATGTCATGGTGCGGAAACCAGCAGTGGTGGATTGCGACTGGATGCCAAATCTCTTGCGTTTCAAGGGGGAGACAGTGGCAAGGTCATTGAACCAGACAAGAGCGGAGAAAGCGAACTCATTCGTCGTGTGGCCAGCCACGACGAGTTTGAAATGATGCCTCCGGAAGGAAAGCGTCTTTCGCCGGATGATGTTGGCCTGTTAAAGCGATGGGTCGATGAAGGAGCCTCTTGGCAGGAAACCGAGGCCGATCGTGCAGCGCTGTATGATAATCGTTTGGATCATTGGGCCTGGCAACCGGTGGCCCGACCGGAAGTGCCTCAGAATGCTGATTCCCCGTGGGAACGCAATCCTGTCGACGCGTTTATCTTGTCTAAGCTTCAGGAGAAAGGTCTGACCCCTTCTCCCGAGGCAGATCGCCGGACACTGATTCGCCGGCTTTCCTACGACCTGCGTGGCCTGCTTCCCTCTTTTGAAGAGATCGAACGATTCATCAACGATCCCGATCCCCAAGCCTACGAAAAGCTGGTCGATCGGTATCTCGATTCACCCAGATTTGGCGAACGCTGGTCACGCCACTGGCTGGACATTGCGCACTACGCCGATACGCATGGATTCGAGCGTGATATGCTGCGTCCCGATGCCTGGCCCTATCGCGATTATGTGATTCGCTCCTTGAACAAGGACAAGCCGTACGACCAGTTCCTGGAGGAGCAGATCGCGGGCGATGTCCTTTGGCCAGAGCAGCCGGAAGCGATTGCCGCAACCGGATTCCTCGCAGCAGGACCTTGGGATTACGTCGGCCAGGTCGAAACCAAAAGTGATGTCTTGCGACGTGCTGCCAAAGCCGACGCGTTAGACGACCTGACCACGCAAGTCATGACCGCATCGTGTGGAGTGACTGTGAACTGCGCGCGTTGCCACGACCACAAGATCGATCCCATTTCCCAAGAGGAATACTATTCGCTTTGGGCCGTCTTTGCCGGAGTTCGCCAATCACTCCGCCCATTGGACGCCGTCGAGGTACAGAACTACCAACAGACGCAAGAACAATTGAAGTCTCGTATGCAAGAGATTCGCGGCCAACTGCGCGACCTGCTTCCCCAGGCAATCGATCTGGCCGATGTGGTCGGGGGAGGCCTGGGGGACGGCACGGGTGCTTTGGGGCGAGGGATTGATGCACTCACCGGAAAAGCGGTCGAGCGGAAAATGGGCTTTCGCGAAGCAGTCGCCTTAAACAAGTATCAAGTCGTTTCTTCGCCACTTGTCGACGGTGTTGTCGTGCCTGACTTCAACCAAGAGGGCACTCCCATCGCTTCAACCGGTCTCCGTGTGTACGACGTCCCCAAGAATTCGGGACTTACATGGGATGCGATTCGCAATGGGGCCGTCAAGTCGCAGTTTACCTTGAAGCTGGGAGGAACCGATTTCAGCAATCCCGAGCATTCCTTGTTGATGATTCATGCCAACGGCGCGATCACCTTCGATCTGGAAAAACTACGCGAGGCCATCGGGGCTGAAACGCTTAAGTTCTCTACCCAGGTTGGCTATTTCGGCCAAACGGCAATCAACGGGGCGACCGCATCGGTCTATGTCGATGGACAACTCAAGACACAGCATGTCGGAATCGGTGCCCAAGATGGGCTGATTCCTGTCGAGATCGAGATTCCCAGGGAAAGCCAGTTTCTCACCATCATGGCGACCGATGGCGGCAATGGCATCTCTCATGACCAGGTTGGTTTTGGCAATCCTCGGATTACCAACGCCCATGAACATGCCCCCTCTTCCGAAGCGGAAAAACGAATCCAGGCTTTACGCAGCGAGTGGGAAGCACTCGATGGGCAACTGAAATCGCTGAAGGAACCTCAAGAGATCTATGCAATTGCCTCTGAGAAGCCTGCGACCATTCATGTCCTTCGTCGAGGAAACCCGGAAGATCCCACGCAAACCGTCACTCCGGGAACGCTGAGTTGCCTGGGGCTCCCGGATTCGCTGGGGACCATGGATACGCCGGAAGGAGAACGACGAGTTGCGCTCGCCAAATGGATTACCAATCCCGGCAATCCATTGACGCGTCGTGTGATCGTCAATCGTCTCTGGCACTATCACTTTGGAACAGGCATCGTCGATACGCCTGGCGACTTCGGCCTTGCCGGGGGAATTCCCACGCATCCTGAACTGTTGGATTGGATGGCCGCGGAACTTCTCGAAAACCAATGGAAGCTGAAAGCACTCCACCGTTTGATCGTCACCAGTGCGACCTATCGCCAGAGTTCGGTTCATCGGCCCGAGTCGGACAAGGTAGATTCCGAGAATCGATACTTGTCGCGGATGAACGCTCGGAAACTCGATGCCGAATCGGTCCGTGATTCGGTGTTGGCCGCGTGCGGAACCCTCGATCTCACCATGTACGGCCCTGGTTTTCGTGACTTCGATTATCAGGAAGCCTACGCTCCCATTTATGAGTACACCGGTACCGATCGCCCCGAGTCATGGCGTCGCAGCATCTATCGGTTTATCGTCCGAACCACGCCGCATCCCTACATGATGACGCTCGACTGCCCTGATCCGGCGAACTTAACCCCGAATCGAAACGTGACGACGACGGTCCTGCAATCGTTAACGCTTCTCAACAACGACTTCATGTTGCAGCAGTCCGAACATCTTGCCCAGCGTATCGAGCAAACCTCCCAGGAAGCCCCGGCCGAGCAAAGCGTGGCAGCGTTTCGGTCCGTCCTTGGGCGTTTGCCGACCGAGCAAGAACACACGGCCAGCATCAACCTGATTGAAGAGCATGGCTTATCCGCTTTGTGCCGCGTACTGCTGAATACCAACGAGTTTATTTACATCGACTAGTCTCATGAGTGAATACCAACCATCTGAGAATGTTCCCGCGATGTCTCGCCGTCGGTTTCTGCTGGAAAGTGGAGGCGGATTGGGTGCTGTGGCTTTTGCGTCCATGTTGGCAGGAGATCCGCTTCATGCGGCAGACAGCACCAAGACCGGACATCACCCGGCGACCGCCAAGAATGTGATTCAGATTTTCTGCCCAGGCGGGCTTAGTCACGTCGACACCTGGGACTATCGTCCGGTCTTGGAAAAAAGAGCCGGTAAACCGTTCGACCCGGATGGCAAGCTGACCTTCTTCGCATCCAAACCAGGCAACTGCCAACCCAGCTTCTGGAAATTTCGGCAACACGGTGAATGCGGAAAGTGGATGAGCGACCTGTTCCCGCATCTTTCGCGGTGTGTTGACGACATGGCATTCATTCATTCGATGCAAAGTAAATCGGCTTTGCATGGTCCCGCCATGTTTATGATGAACTCCGGTTTCATACGACCCGGCTTTCCGGCGATGGGATCGTGGGTGACCTACGGCCTGGGAAGCGAAAATGAGAACATGCCGGCGTTTGTCGTCCTGCCGGATCCACGGGGACTTCCCCCAGGCGGTGTCATCAACTGGGGAGCAGGCTTCTTGCCTGCGGTCCATCAGGGAACGGTGATTGAGTCGGCCAAGGATAAGCCCCCCATTGCCGACCTGTTTCCGTCGCAAGGATTTCCGCTTAGTGAAGCCTCCGAAGACGATAGCCGTGCGTTTCTGCAAGCCATGAATCGCCACCATGCGGAACAGCGTCCGGGCGATTCGATGCTGGAAGCGCGGATTGCTTCGTATGAACTGGCCGCCAAACTTCAACTGAGCGCACCGCAAGTGATGGACCTCAGTCAGGAAACCCAAGCAACCCACCAGATGTATGCCACCGAACACGAAGAGATCGGTTCGTTCGGACGACAATGCCTGTTGGCTCGTCGGATGGTCGAACGTGGCGTACGGTTCGTGCAAGTCTTCTGCGGCGCCGAAAACACGACCGCGGAGAAAATACGTCCCAACTGGGACAGTCACGAAGACTTGCCGCGGGATCATGGCTATTGGGGAGCCATTCTCGATCGAGGCGCGAGTGCCTTAATCACGGATCTCAAGCAGCGAGGCATGCTCGATTCGACACTAATTATTTGCACCAGTGAGTTCGGTCGCCAGCCGGCTGCTCAGGGTGGCAAAGGACGCGATCATAACCCGGGCGCCTTTACGTCGTGGATGGCCGGCGGTGGCATCCAAGGAGGAGTAAGCTACGGTCAAAGCGATGAGTTAGGATTTCAGGCCCTGGATCATCCGACTTATTGTTACGACCTTCACGCGACGGCGCTCCATGCGTTGGGATTGGATCACGAGCGCCTGACGTACTATCAGAATGGAATCATGCGACGTCTGACCGATGTCCATGGCCACGTTCTCGCTTCTCTGTTGAAGAACTCCTAGAACCCGTCTGTTTACCAAAGTGATTCGTTGTCCCTGGGGCCTCAGCGGAAAGTTTGCAGAACACGCCGGCGACGTAATACAATCAGAGCACCTCGCGTCCTTCATGCCCCCTCTTCGCATCCCTCGGGATCCAGGTCCCAAGTGCTATGTTGCGTCTCCTTCTGCTGGTCGCTGTGTTCTGTGGTTTCTCTACGGTTGCTCGTGCCGAGAATCCCCCCAACTTTACTCTGATTCTCATCGACGATAAGTAGAATTCCGAGAGCGGATTCGATCAAGAAGTACAGGGAAAACAGAGCTATTCAGGCCGCCACTCAGGGTTTGAAAATTGTGGTATATAGCGACAAATCCAGGTCAAATTTGGGCGATTAACTATATTTTGCTACACCCTCATGAGCCTGGATTCAAATACTCTGGGATGCATGCGTTTCCCAATGCATTTTCCCTAGGTGTCCGAGAACACATTAGCCATCAAGCCGAATCCATAGTATCTGCCTCCTCCGATGATTAATGGTCCGAATGGCTCGGAGTCCTGAAATCGGAGCGTCAAATGCACGGCCGTTTGCGACAGAAGGTGATCGAGCCGAAGGTAGCCGGCCGGGCGTTTATTGCGATCGGTCTTATGGGCCGAGAAGGACTTGGGAAAACGTGAGACCGTGTTCCATTTGTACTGGTATGGCTGCACGATGCCGAAATCTGCCAAAGCCTTTTCGATTAGTCTCTGTGTCTTGGATGTTATGTGGTCATCGTGGCCAGGAAGGATGGCCGGCGTGACGCTATGCCAGACATTGCTGGCCCGTGTAAAGCAACGGGTCACCGAGTCGCCAGGGATTTTTAGTAGACGCGGAATCTGTCCCTCTTCAAATTCGCACGCCTTTTCTGGTTTCAATAATTCACCCTGAAGTCGTTCTGCCAAATGGCGAAGCCACTGTTCATCCCCGGCAGGCGCAGTAATCAAAGCGCGGCGAATGAACCGATCTCCGTGCTTGTGTCCAATCGATGGCATGGGAATATACGAAAACTGCCGATGCTGTGACTTTGATTTCCCTGCATGCCCGGCGACATAGCGCTCGCCCCACTGTTCGTCGCATCCATACGGAGAAGACTGCTTCATGACTTGGATGGCCAGGTGTCAAACCATGCCGACCATCTTCATCATTTTTTGCTGAGGGTAGGCAGACCAGGCTCCTTTTTCCGTAAGAAGTTCGAACGCCGCACAGGGGAGCTGCGGTGGATCACTCGCTCGACGATATGCTACTTTATCGAACTGAGTGAACGCGTCGGGGGGGCAGCAAGCCTTGGTTGTCGATCCTCCACAGAAAGGCTTGATGGCGAGATTTCAACGCTGCCAATGTCCCACTGATTGGAACACGCAAAGCATTATTGGCAACAAGCTTCGTCGATCGCCACGTCTCAGTCACTTGGGGCATCGGGGGATTCCTGGCTTATCACCAGGGCATTGCCTACCACCAGATCAATTCCCCACCCCAAGGCGGGCAGCGGCCGCAAGCGCAGCAAGCGGTCTTCAGGACGATATTGTGAATCTAAAGGCCAAAGGTAACGTACCGTTTCATCTTCAAGCAAACATTGCAGTGAAACCGTTTTCATTGTCTTGTGCGTGACCGGTCTGGCATCGCCATTGCCAAAGCAATTTCCGCGCGACCAGCTTCGAGCCACTACGTCCATGGCGTTGTTGGGAACCGACAAACGATACGAGGCCCCTTTCCGTACGCGTGGATCGACAATTGCCGGTGGTGGTTGCTGCTCTAACCTGGTCAATGCCTCGGTCAAATCAGAAGTCTCGGCAATTTCGTCAGCACTGCCGGCAATCAAGTCCTGAAATAGCCGCAGTGGCAAAGGAGGCCATTCGGCATCACCACCAGCGGCCCGTCCATGAAATTGGGGATTGAGAAAGGTCGCCGAAATATAAAGCGCGTCAGCCATCGTTGACAATTCTCCTGACTAATCATTCTTCTTGACGTCATTGGCAGCCTTCTTTTTGTCGAAGTCGACGGTGCGTTTTTTTCTCACACCAAACGCTTCGTCGGCTGCGGTGGCAAACGCGAGCGCCTCGTCATGGGTCGTATTCAAGGGATCGCGTTGGTCGCTGCAATAAACCACGTCGCATTTCGGCGTTCGATTGAACGCGGCTCCATTGAAGTTGGATTTGAGGCCGCAGATCTTTCATTTCGGGAAGGTTTGGGGGCGATCGTTTCCTGAAGTGTGGGCAAACAGTATATTGAGCCCTGATGGTTGGATTTTCTCAGAATCTTTCGTTGCAGGGAAGTCACATGAGCCTTGTGGTGCAAGTCATCATGCTCTTCGGTAAGTCGGTTCGCCAGCGCGGTTCAGAGTACGCAGCAGCAGGGCGAGTTCATGTGGTAAATTCCGAAGATTCCTGGGCTTCTTTTGAAGTAGAGGGTTCTGATTTCGAGCCGTATACGGTGCTGCTTGATTGGGAAAATGGCCTTCGCAACGGCATGGAATGCAATTGCCCTCATTATGATCGGGGCAACTTTTGTAAGCATCTGTGGGCTGCCATCCTTTTCGCTGACCGACTTGGGTTGGCGAATAATTCACGAGGTTCGAAAAAGCGAGGCAGTCATGCCGTAAAAACTCCATCGTGGAAGAGTCAACTCGGTCGTGCCGTGCGTCCTTCACACTCAAACCATCTCTCCAGGTCGGCAACGCTCGCGAATTTGCGGCCTCGGCAATTACTGTTCTGCCTCGAACCTCAAATCGCCTCACACGCTCTTATCGTCTTGCTTTACCAGCAAGAGAAACGGGATGATGGATCGTGGGGAGAGGCCACTCCATTTCAAATGGACGACCCCAATTTCGCCAGCGTTGCCGGCCCAGACGACCTCCGTCTGCTTGGGTTGTTGAAAGCCAACCTAGACCTAACCGAAATGGAGGACCTGGATGAGGATTGGCATGAATTCGACTCTCCCGCGGAGATTGAGCTAAAACCGGAACTATATGAGTTTGTTTTGCCGATGCTGGCCAATACACATCGGTTTTTCTATTTGCCACGATACGGTTCATGGGAAGAAGCACGCCCAATTGGTTGGGACGCTAATACCGCGTGGTCTTTTCAACTGAGCGCCCAATGTGTCGATTCTAAAAAAGCTTGGGAAATTACCGGGAAACTAACAACCGGTCGTCAGGTTCGCCCGCTTTCGGATTGCGTTCGTTACTACCCGACCGGTCTGATCTTGATCGACGACCAGCTTGCCCGCTTCGACTTGCCGGCCGATCGTCGCTGGTTGGAACTGCTTAGTCGTCAGGGTTCATTGCTCGTTCCTTACCAAGACCAGGCTGCGTTGATCGAGGAACTGTGGCACCATGGATCGCCAGGCAAGATCCTGGGTGACGAGCGGCTAAACTTGACTTCGGTGGAAGGTCACCCGCGCGGAAAATTAGTGGTTCAAGCCAGACCGGGCGATACAAAGCGTCGATACCGAAAGGGTTCCGACCCGGTGTTGTTTGCCGACGTCTCCTTTCTCTACCAACAGCACGAAGCCGCGCTCGACAGCACTCAACGTATTTGGCCTGATGCCGAGTCGCTGCAAGTGATCCGCGCCAATGAAACCGAGGAAGCTCGTTTGCTCGATCGGTTGCATCAGTTGGGCATGAATTCCTTGAGGACAACGTATCTTGGCTCAACCTCTCCTGGACGTCACGTTTTTCCGGCAGGTAGCTTCGATCAAATTACCGCCCAACTGATCGAAGAGGACTGGGAAGTGCATGCCGAAGGCGTGCCGGTCCGTAAGAGCAGCGGGCTCTCGCTGAACGTGCGTTCGAAGGTCGATTGGTTCGAGTTGGAAGGCGAAGCAAATTTCGACGGCCAGGTTGTTTCGCTGCCAGACCTGCTGAAGTCGCTGAAGAATGGGGAACGCTATATTCGTCTGGGTGACGGCACGCAAGGTATGCTGCCCGAACAATGGTTAGAAACACTCGGCGTGGTTACCGGGTTCGCCCAACGATCCGAGGAGGACAGTCTTCGCTTTCAATCGAGCCAGGCATTGTTGCTCGATTCGATGCTGTCGGCGGCTGGCCAAGCGGCGTCTTTGAAAGTCGACCGAAAGTTTTACGCCATTCGCAAGAAGCTGCAGTCATTCGACGGCATAAAGCCTGCCAAGCCGCCGCAATCATTCCAGGGGAACCTGCGTAAGTATCAGCAGGAAGGTTTAGGGTGGCTCAATTTTCTGGAGAAATTCAGCTTTGGCGGATGCCTGGCCGACGATATGGGCCTCGGCAAAACAGTCCAGGTATTGGCACTGCTGGCAGCACGCAAGCGACGGTCGCCCAAGAGCGAGGAGAAACGCCCATCGTTGGTCGTCGCCCCCAACAGTGTCGTTCATAACTGGAAACTGGAGGCCGAGCGATTCTCTCCGCGCCTGAACGTAGCGATCTACGCAGGGACCGATCGCAAAAAGAAACATCCCGAACTTGATCCGTTCGACCTGGTACTAACAACCTACGGAACCATGCGAAAAGATATCGAACGCTTGAGTCAGATCGGTTGGGATTATGCGATTTTGGACGAAGCTCAGGCAATCAAAAACAACGCTTCGCAAACCGCCAAAGCAAGCCGACTGCTCAATGCCCGGCATCGATTGGCCCTCTCTGGCACTCCGATCGAGAATCATATGGGCGAACTGTGGTCACTGATGGAGTTCCTCAACCCGGGACTGCTGGGAACGAGTTCAAATTTCAAGAACCTGACCGGCAAAGGATCGGAAATCGACCAGCAGCAGGTCGATGTTCTTCGCCAAGGCCTGGCTCCCTTTTTGTTGCGACGCACCAAGGCTCAAGTGCTTCCGCAACTTCCCCAGAAGACCGAGCAGCGGCTCTACTGCGATCTGCCTCCCTCGCAGCAAAAACAATACGACCAGCTACGCGATCACTACCGGGCCAGTTTGAATCAGAAGATTGCCCGGTCAGGTATGGCGAAAACAAAAATTCATGTCTTGGAGGCACTGCTGCGTTTGCGGCAAGCGGCCTGTCACCCTGGATTGATCGATCCTGCCCATAGCGGTAAGCCATCGGCCAAGCTGAAGCTACTTCTGGAACAACTTGATGAAGTCGTTTCGGAAGGTCATAAAGCGCTCGTCTTTTCCCAGTTCACCAAAATGCTGGCGATCGTGAAACAGCGCCTCGAGGATGTCAAGATTTCGTATGAGTACCTGGACGGAAAAACGAAGGATCGTCAATCTCGAGTCGACCGGTTCCAGAACGACGCGGACTGCCGGGTATTCCTAATCAGCCTGAAAGCAGGCGGTACCGGTTTGAACTTGACGGCAGCGGACTATGTTTATCTGCTCGACCCATGGTGGAATCCCGCAGTCGAATCCCAGGCCATCGACCGAGCCCACCGCATCGGCCAAACCAACCCGGTCTTTGCATACCGTTTAATTGCCAAGAACACGGTAGAAGAAAAGATCCTTGAGCTTCAATCGCAGAAAAGCAAGTTGGCCGAAGCAATCATCTCGGCCGATAGCTCACTGCTGAAGAATCTATCAGCCGAAGACCTGCAGGCGATTCTGTCCTAGGCATGGTTTCGGGAAAGTTGAAACAACGGTAGTCGTGGACACAACTATGTTGGATACCACTTTCACAGTGAATTCCGCAACTCATTTCCATTTTTGGGTTTACGCGTATCAATTCCTGTACGGAAATATAGGAATCATTCCATAACAATTCATTGAGCCATGTTTGGCGACGATTTTTGCTCCGAAAACGAAAAACTCGATCTCCTGTTTATCTCATGGGGCAAAGCCTCAGCAGGGCGGTCGGTCCTAAGCTCAATTGGTAATTAAAACCCCTCGCGAAGTTCGGAAATGGACCGTACCGATGGGGATGCATCGCTTAGCTCTCGCATTGAAGAGCCACTGGACTTGAACAGGCACGGGGCTAATCAAATACGGATAGCAGGGGCAAGTTGAGCAAAGGAATTAATTAGGAGTCGCGTGCGGAAAAGCAGGGGTACGACGCAAGGAAGATATGGGCTTAGTATAGTCGCATCGCACAAACTGCTTCTATCTCATTCCGACCACAGATCATCGCGGTACTACTGTGCTCGTGGGCGAATATTCTCAATGAAGGATTCAAAGTCGTCAGAAAATGGGGCGACGATTCCTTCGCACGATTCGCATTCAGATCGGCAGCAATCCGAAACCACTGTAACATGAGTCAAGAGATCACTTCCGGAAGACCCTGAGCTGTCACCACACATCCCTCAAATATCCGTTGCGCCACTCGTATTTCAATCCGCACAGGTCAAAGATGAAAGCCGTGAAATTCCGCAAGCATAGTGCACACAGCGTGACTGCTCGCGTGTATTCAGCATCCGAGTTCCCTACCTACAATGTAGAGGTAAATCCGATACCGAAAAAGGCTCTGATTTGAGAATCTGGGCAATTGACCGATCCGTTTGACGACCTGGTTACATCACTTCTTGGGCTTCCCAGGTGAGGATGCAAAGCGACTATCCGACAAACCAATCTCTAATGATCTGAGGAACGACAGGTTGAACCATATATGCGATAGGTACTCGACAACGGTCGGCGTTAAGAGTGAGACGAGAATAGGTTTTTCAGGCATACACATGAGCCGAAAGGGAAGTAGTGCGATAGCCCACGACTTTCGGACAGTGGCGGGCCGTCGTTTTACGCCGCTAATACCGGGGCGTGTTCGGCTTCGTATTGATCGGGCGACTTGTAGCCCAGCGTCTGGTGGAGTCGCGTTCGATTGTAAAACGTTTCGATGTATGTGAACACGCTCAGCCGAGCATCTTCCAGCGTGTCGTACTTGTGATGCTTCGTCCATTCGTGTTTGAGCGACCAGAAGAACCGTTCGGCCACCGCATTGTCGTAGCAGTTGCCGCGGCGACTCATCGAGCAGGTGATGCCCATCGTCCGCAGTGTTCGCTGGTAGGCGTCGCTCGTATACTGACAGCCGCGATCGCTGTGATGCAGAAGTTCTCCCCGCTTAGGCGATCGCTTTTCGATCGCGTCTCGCAACGCATTGCTCACCAGGCAAGTCTCCAGCGAATCACTCAACGACCAGCCGACCACCTTGCGACTAAACAAGTCGATTACGACCGCCAGGTAAACCCAGCCATGCGCTGTCGGCAGGTAGGTGATATCGGTCACCCACTTTTGGTTTGGTGCCTCGGCGGTGAAGTCGCGATCCAGCACGTTCGCCGCGGGCCGCTTCGACGGATCGCTTTGCGTCGTAGTCGGCTTAAACTTGCGCGTCACGCAGCTTTTCAGGCCTAAATCACGCATGGCACGAGCCACCGTGTTGCGACAGGCCGACTCCAGATCGTCCCGCTGAGCAAGCTCTTGAGCGATCTTATACGAACCGTAATTAGCGTGACTTTCATCGAATGCCTGACGAACCGAAGCATGAATCTTCTGGCGACGAACTGCACGCGGACTCAATGGCCGCTCAACCGACGCATAGAAGCCAGAGCGGCTTACCTTTAGCAGTCGACACATGGCAGCCACCGGAAAGGAGTCTCGGTGCCGAGCAATCCAGGCGTACCTCATGTCGACTCCTTCGCGAAGTACGCCGTTGGCTCCCACAGATCCGTACGTGCCCGCATTAGGGCATACGGCTCTTCACATCAAACGTTTGCCTCGCGATCTTTGAGGACTGAGTGAACAACTCGCAGTTGAGGAAGCGGAAACGAGACGAGTAGCCGGTTGAACTTGTCCCAATCGAGTTTCCGCTTGCGGTGTCGACGGCTGAGCCAGCGACGCCATGTGCGATGAACCAGAAAGCGAAACGTTTGCAGCGACTCACCGTTGCCCGTGATTCCGTAATACGCGTCGTGTCCTCGGACTTTCCGAGATAGTGCAGCATGCTGGTCGACCAGCCGATCATGGCGATGGGCTTTGCACCAACTGCCAATGGCCTGAACGGAACGAGTCAGACGGGAGGACATCGTCTTGCGTTTGACAACTCGCTTGCCGCTGCGAGAGCGGCTCCAGTAATGCGTGAACCCCAGTAAATCGAACGTTTCGGATTTATTAGGGGCATTTCCGGACTTGCCCGGAGACAACAGCGGCCGTCGAAAGTCAACGAGCCGCGTTTTCTCCGGATGAATTGTCAGACCGTATTTTGAGCAACGCTTGTCCAATACGGTCAACACACGACGAGCGTCCGATTCCACTTCAAAGATCATCACCGCATCATCCGCGTACCGAACCAGATGGGCCCGGGCACGCATCCGCGGCAGAACATCGTTGTGAAACCACTCGTCCAGAACGTAGTGTAGATAGACGTTCGCCAACAGTGGCGAAATCACTCCACCCTGCGGGCTGACAAAGTCTGGGTAACTCACGTTACCCGACTCCAAGACGCCCGCGTTCAGCCATTTGCCGACTAGGCGTAATAGTACGCCGTCGCGAACTCGTCGCTGAAGAAACGCTCGGAGATGGCCGTGGTCCAGCGTATCGAAGAACTTACGTAGATCGACCTTCAGAACAAAACCGCCTCGCAGATCCATCGTATGTCGCCACGTCGCATCAATCGCCTGATGTGTCGAACGGCCGGGACGAAAACCGTATGAGCAGTCACGAAAGTCCTGTTCGTAGATCGGCTCCAGCAGCATGAGCACGGCTCGCTGCAACAGCTTGTCTTCAAATGTCGGAACACCAATCGGTCGCGTTTCGCTGCTGCCCGCTTTCGGTATCTGAACCCGGCGCACTGGAGGTGCGCGGTAGGTTCCCGAGTGAATCCGGTTCAGCAACGATTGCAGGTTGGCCGTGAGATCCGCTTCGTAGTCGACGGCCGTTTGGCCATCGACCCCCAGCGGGTGCGGCGATACGCTTCGAGTAGCCATTCCAAATCAATCAAGTGATGGAGGCTAGTGAAAACCATTTCAGGCGAACGTTTCGCCAACTCGGCTATCCGGTGCTGTTTCGAGGATACGTTATTCAAGTTTCTGAGCACCTGACGTAGGTCCCAACACCGGTTGTTTAATGTGACGTCCCGCTTCCCTCCACCGGGTCCCCGCTGAGCGGCAGGTTCCCCGACTTCGGCGGTACTATCAGGACGCTCCGACTCCCTCTCGTTCATCCCGCCTCGCTTCGGGTCGCGTCACTCGGCGGTACCACGTTTCGCTGCGGTTCGCTTCGTATCTTCCATCGACACCACAGCCGGACGATGGACCGAGAGTTGGTCATCCGGTCTCTCATCCGGAAAGTTACGTGGAAACAAGAGGGCCTCCCAGGTTTCCGGGGAACCCCAAGATCCATTTGCACATGTTCTTCGACCCCGGTCGGACAACAGGCCGCTCACCAAAACGCGGTTGTTGCACGGCTCCCGCTAAAAAGAAAACGAAAGCTCCAACGTGAAATCCTCTTTCGAGGCTCAATAGCATGGCTTCTGGACTCGCTGTCTACGCTTCGCAGCGTCGGTTGCCCGAACACCACGCAAGACTCGCTTCCGGCTGCTGGTCAAGCTCTGCCGGGTGAGATTCAACTCACTGGGTTCCGATGAAAGGTTTCATGCGATCATGTCATGATCACTCCCCCTTTCCCGAACTTTGCCTGGCGCAACTTTTTTTTAGAATTTCGCGTTCCATCTCGGTCTGCTTGAGCTGTCTGCGAAGTCGCTTCAATTCGGCCTGCATCTCCTCCATGGTCGCGTTCTCACCGCATGGCTCTGGCGGCGGATCTAGTTTGACATGCCAACTCCGCAGCGTCGCCTCGCACACGGCAACTGCCTGGCAGGCTTTTTTAAACGAGTATCCCTCTTCAACCACCAACCGCACGGCGTCTTGCTTGAACTCATCGCTGTAGGTGGGGCGTTTTCTTTTCGCTTGTTCGTCCACTATTCGGACCTCCTTCAGGAACCATTATCCCGGCCCCCGCCACTGTCCGAAAGTCGTGGGCTATCGCAACCAACTACAATTTGCTTAAGGCCGCGTTGCTCGACCGAATCCCCACGAACTGGCCATCGAATGGCGTTTACCGTTAACTCAGCTGACATCGTGTTAGCGTTACCATCTACATCGGTTGATTTTATACTCCGTTGTGGGGAGTATCTGGGGCTCGCTTTCTGAGGGTCATTCTGATCGGGATCCTCATCCGCGTATGGCCGATTGCCCATAGCGGTCGCGATGGAACCCAGGCTCGCGATGAAGTGAGCTCGGTCGGGTACGACAAGGACGGCATGTTCTTTCTGAACTCGAAGACAGGGTTTCGCGACATTGTCAATGGAACGAGCAACACCTTGGCATTCGCCGAGAGTGTCGGCAACGGACCCGGATCGCATGACATCTGGGGATGGGGAGCTTACGGCGGAGTCATGGCAACCAGTAGCGGCATCAATGCGAACTTTCCACTGCTTAGCGGTTGGGCGTTTTCCAACGACGCATTCAACGGACCCGGCAGATATCACCCCAGTGGATGCCAAGCACTGCTGGGAGATGGTTAGGTTCGATTCCTTTCCGAGAACATTCAGCTGGATGCGCTCTTGGACCTGACGACGATCAACGGCGGCGAAGTCGTTGAAGAGTATTAAGTCGTTTGTAATGAGCCTGGGGCCGGCGTTGGCTCCAGGCATTCCGTCTCATTCTTTCAAATCGTACGCAGGTCTCGATGAGTGCCATGAAATACACATTGTCATTACTCTGTCTGTTGATGTTGACGCTCGGGTGTTATTCCTCCAGTGGTCCCGACCTGATTTCCGTTCAAGGAAACGTCGTCTACCAAGGTGCTCCGGTTAAAGAAGGCGTGGTGAAGTTCATTCCAGCCCAAGGGGTGAAAGCCCCGGCCCGAACGGTTCCGGTTGTCGATGGCAACTACGAACTGGACGGGCGTTTCGGGCTGATGCTGGGAACCTACAACGTGAAGATCGAAGGGTATGAAGGGGAAGACGTGCCGTTGAGCGATCCCACGCAAAAGGTAACGACACGTCGTAAGATCTTGCCGGCTAAGTACAGATAGAAGTCGGAGATTCAGCCGGTGACGGTGATCCTTGAAGAGAAGCGGTTGAAGCAAGACTTCCAATTGGATTAACACGACAAGCGGTGACGGTGACAATCCGATGATGCGCTCGCACGTATGTGTGCCCGCGTGCGGTTTCGTCACTGCGATTTGCCAACTGCCAACCCGACGCATCCCCCTGGGAGTCTCCTTCGATTTATGGCTACACGATTAATCTCCGCAATTTGTACTCCGCTCGACTCGCACGGCAATCTGCACGCCGACGGCTTGTCGGCTCATCTCGAAGCGCAGCTGGACGCCGGCATCGATGGGATTCTGGCGGCCGGTACCATGGGGCTGATGCAGCTTCAGACCGACCAGGCGCACCAGCAATTGGTGGAGGTCAGCGCGGCTTGCGTCGCCAGTCGTTGTGAATTGTGGGTGGGTGTCGGTGACACCAGTTATCAGCGAACGCTGGCCCGCATTCGTATAGCCGAACGATACGCCGTCGATGGGCTGGTGGTGCTGACGCCGTACCTGATGAAGTTCTCGCAAGCGGAACTCCGCAGCTATTACTGGCAGCTGGCCGACGTCGCCCAGCGGCCCCTTTTTCTATACGACTTGCCGGGGCTGACCGGGACAGAACTCTCTTTGGAGTTAATCGAACAGGTTATCCAGCATCCCAACATTCACGGCCTGAAATGTACGCGAACCTGGCAGTGGACCGTTGATTTGTGGAATCGCATTGGTGATCGTACGCGGATCGTTCCGGCTCAACCGGAACGTGTGGCGGACTTGATTCGCCTGGGTGTGCCGGACAACCTCGATGGCCTGTTCCCGCTGTTCCCTCATCAGGCCAGGGCCTTGGCCGAAGCGGCCGATCGCGGAGATTTTGCGGAAGCCAAACGCCTGCAAGAGGAACTCTCGGCATTCCTGCCAGTTGCTCGGGAAGCGGGACTGTTTGGATCGGTGACGGCCGTGCTCAATGCGATGGGTATCCCAGTCGAAATGGCCCCGGAACCATCACAGCGACTCGATGAAAAGCAACGTGCCCGCTTGTTGGCTCAGGCACCTATTCAACGTTTGATCGAGAACGAAACGAAGCGACCTGTTTTTCATTCCAGCTCGTAACGGCACCGGGGATTGATAGTATGCAGTGGAAACGAATGGGCCTGATTCTTGCGATGGTTCTCAGCACAACCTGCGGCGTGACCGCGCAGGAAGTCGGTGCCGCCGAGCAGCCTGGGCCGGTTTCCTTCAGTTGGATCAATTGGGTTGTCCTGGCCGTCTATCTCGCGGGAATGATCGGCGTAGGGATCTTCTTCTCACGTCGCGAATCGGACAGCCGTGACTTCTTCTTAGCTGGTGACCGTATCCCTTGGTGGGCAGCTGGTCTGTCGATCTATGGTACCCAGTTGTCGGCGATTACGTTCATAGCGGTGCCTGCGTTGGCGTTCACCCCCGGCGGCAACTGGACTCGGCTGGTCAGCAGTTGGACGATTCAGCTGCTGGCCCCGCTGATTATCTATTTCATTTTGCCGCTGTTTCGCCGACTCAACGTTCAAACCGCCTACGAGTACCTGGAATATCGATTCAACGTCGTCATTCGCTGGCTGGCCAGCTTGACGTTTATTGCGTTCCAGGTAGACCGCATGGGAATCGTCTTGCTACTGCCTGCGGTCGCCATTTCGGCCGCGACCGGCTTGAACGTGTTATTGGCAATCGTGGTCATGGGAGCCTTGGCCACCACGTACACGGTGCTGGGTGGTATTGAAGCGGCAATCTGGACCGACGTGGTGCAGGTCGTTGTCTTGATCGGTGGAGCGATTATCTGTCTGGGGGCGGCGGTCGGGGCAGTCGGAGGCCCGACGACTGCCTGGGACCTGGCTCATGCCGCCGAGAAAACAACGATCTTCGACTGATCGACTTCACTCGATGCGACCACGAGCTGGGTGCTGATCATCGGGTTCTTCTTCATCAACCTGGTCTCGTACACGACCGATCAAACGGTCATCCAACGCTACCTGACCACCAAAGACGAGAAGGCCGCCGCGCGAAGTATTTGGCTGAATGGCTTGATGAGCATTCCTACGGCTATTCTTTTCATGACGCTGGGGACATCGTTGTGGGTTTTCTACGAAGTGCATCCTGAACTGCCGACACCTGAAAGCGCCGATCAGATTGTTCCCTGGTTCATCGTACGCGAGCTGCGGGTGGGCGTCGCCGGCCTGGTGATTGCCGGGATCTTTGCGGCGGCGATGAGCTCGTTGGACTCCAGCATGAACGCGATCGCCTCGGCATCTGTCAATGACTTCTGGCTGCGTCTGCGAAAAGAGACGACGCCGCACCAGGAACTGCAAGTCGCTCGAATGTTAACGCTGGGGATAGGCGTGCTGGGAACTGGATGGGGTTGTCTAGCATTACCTCGCTGTTCGATTACTTCAATTTAATGATCGGCATGCTGGGCGGAGGTCTTGCCGGCGTTTTCGTCTTGGCGGTCTTCACGACCCGAGCCCATTGGCTGGGAGCGTTGATCGGCTTGTTATCGGGAGCGGTCGCCACCGGGTTGGTGCAGCTGAGCAGCTCGATCCATGTTTACCTGGCCGGCGCGGCTGGCACCGTGACGTGCGTTGCCGTGGGTTACCTGGCCAGTTGGTTGATTCCCGCCCTGCAAAAAGATCTGACCGGGCTGACCATTCACACACTGCGTTCTGCGCCCTCGCCGACGGACGATGAGTTGGCGTGTTCTGAATCGTTGGAAGTTTCCACGCGATGACCGTACCGACTATCGCCATCGAAGGAGAGTGCACCGGACCGAGCCTGTTGATTCTGGCCGGCATCCACGGGGACGAGTACGAACCGATCGAGGCCGTCTATCGCCTAGCCGAGGCGTTAGATACTGCTGAGCTGACGGGAAAGTTTGTCTTGGTGCCGATCGCCAATCGCCCGGCATTTTGCGGCAGAGCCGAGTCGGTAACGATGACCTGGACCTGGCGGGGACCTTTCCGGGGCATGCCGAGGGAACCGCGACGCAGCAGATTGCTTTCGAGCTAACCCAGTTGATCGAGAAGGCCGACTTTCTAATCGACCTGCACACCGGTGGCCTGGCAATGGAGATTGCTCCGTTGGTGGGCTACATGCTGGTGGCCGACGCGAGTGTGCTCGAATGCCAGCGACGCACGGCTCAGGCATTCGGCTTGCCGATTGTGTGGGGCACGTCGTCCCAGCTGGAAGGGCGTTCGCTTTCCGCGGCACGCGACGCGAAGGTCCCGGCTATTTATGCCGAGTGGGGAGGGGGCGGAGGTAGCCAGGCCGCTGGCGTCGAGGCGTACGTGAAGGGCTGTCTGCGGGTGCTTATGGCGTTGGACATGCTGGCGGGCGACGTCGATGAAGCGGAGACACGCGTTGCGTGGTCGAAGACGATCAAGCGCAGAGTGGGCATCTGCAACGCAACTATCCCGCACCGCACGCAGGCTACTATCGTCCGCTGATCGAGCTGCAAGCTTCGGTCGTTCCTGGTTATTCGCTGGGGTATTTGCTTGATCTCGAAACGCGACAGGAAACCGCCATTCGTTCGTCGCAGCAGGGAATGCTGATCACGCGGAGGGCATTGCCGGTCGTGCAAAAAGGCGACTGCCTGGCGGTGATTCTTGAGGAGACCGAACGGTGAAAGGAGCCGCGCGATGAACGATCGTCCTGTTGCATTTATTACCGGCGCTTCGCAAGGTTTGGGAGCGGCCACCGCTGCAGGGTTTATCGGCAATGGCTACGATTGTTTTCTCGTCGCGCGGAATCGCCAGAACCTGAAAGCCGTTGCCTCGCGGGTCGCTATCGACGGTGCTCAGGCCGCCGTTTGTGCCGGAGACCTGGGCGACCTGAGCTTTGCCCAAGAGGCCGTCGAAAGCTGTTTCGAGCAATTCGGCCGGATTGATGTGTTGGTCAATAACGCCGCCTGGAGAAACATCGGCACGATGCGTCAGATGGAACTCGAAGAATGGGAGAAGACGCTTCGTATTTGCTTAACGGCGCCGGCCTTCCTGGCGAAGTGGTGTGGCGAGAAGATGCAAGCCATCGGGCGCGGCGTCATCCTGAACGTTTTCAGTATTCAATCCAAGATGGCCCCCGTCATTTGCCCTGCATATGTGGCCGCGAAAGGTGGTCTCGACGCGCTGACGTACGAACTTGCGGCGCTGTTTGGCCCGAGCGGCATTCGAGTTCTCGGGCTCAACTTGGGTGCCATCGCGACAGAAATGAGCGCGCACTACGTTGCCGAGAATGGTGACAACTTAAGTCAACACTTGCGGCAATTTGCGGAGGACATGATCCCGCTGCGGCGTTTTGCCGAGCCGGAAGAAATGGCCCGCACGATGGTGATGCTGGCCGACGAAAGGGCGAACTACATGCCCGGAGCTTGCCTAGAGATTGACGGGGTATGGAGTCATCAGGCCACGCCCTGTTCGCTCAAGCACCGACAGTTTCCCCAGGAGTTTTCACGTAGATGCATCGGGAACGATTCACAACCAGCCTGCCGTTGTCGTTAGGC
The DNA here is from genome assembly GCF_013618625.1 of Bremerella alba. Lineage (NCBI taxonomy): Bacteria > Pseudomonadati > Planctomycetota > Planctomycetia > Pirellulales > Pirellulaceae > Bremerella > Bremerella alba. The sequence goes on from NZ_JABRWO010000002.1 coordinate 375,800, forward strand.
GAAGGAAATACGCCGCTGCTCCGCTCTCGCCGTATTGGTCCGGCGATGGGTTTGGCGAACCTCTTCTTCAAGCTCGAGTCGCTCAAGCCGACCGGCTCGTACAAGGACCGGTTCGCGTAGCTGGCCATCTCGGACATGATGGCTCGCGGAAAGGATCATGTTCTGGCGACCTCCAGCGGAAACACAGGTGCTGCCTTGGCCGCCTACAGCGCGGCCGCTGGCATGAAGTGAACCATTTCCGTTGTCGATGGAGCTCCGATCGGGAAGCTGCATCAAATGATGGCTTACCGAGCGGATATCCAAAAGGTCCGCGGCTTTGATCTCGATGCCGAAGTAACGCAGCAGACGTTCGACTTCCTGATGCAGGCCGGCAGCCAGTCGGAAACGCAGCTGCAGATTAGCGCGTATCAATACGGCCCCATCGGGATGTCCGGCGTTGAAAGCATCAGTCGCGAAATCACCCAGCAGTTGCACGCGGTCGATCTTTATGCCGATCATGTTTTCAGCTGCGCTGGAGGGGGAGGGCTGACCTTGGCGGTCGGCCGAGGTTTTCAAACGCTGGCATAGCAGGGGAGTAGACTGCCCCGCGTGCATTGCGTGCAGCCAGGGGGAACAACACGATCGCCGGTCCGCTCAAAGAGGGCCAGCTTCGCGCGCAAGCGGTAAGATGTACGTCGAAGATCAGCGGACTTCAGGTCGCGTCGGTCATTGACGGGCACGAAGTGGTTGCGGCCTGTCGAGCCACCCAGGGGACCAGCGTGCTGGTTGAGGATGACGCGATCTATCGAACCCAACAGCATCTTTGCCAGGACGAAGGCATCTTCGCCGAGCCGGCAGAGGCCGTCCCTTTGGCTGGATGGTCGCCGAAGGCTGGGTTTCAGCCGAGGAGACGGTGGTGTGCCTGGTTACTGGAACCGGCTTCAAGGGTCCCGCCTCGGTCGAGTCGATGTTGGCACCTGTCGCTTGTGAAACGGTTTCTCTCAAGCAGATCCAGGAACGCGTTCATGCGACGACTTCACCCTAAATCGAAAGTGGAAAGTGCGATGCAGCGAATAGAAATCGTTTGGGTTGCCATCGTGGGGCTGCTATTCGTTGGGCAGCCCAGTGTGGCAACTGCCGAAGATGCGGACGCAACGCGAGCTGCCTGCCTGCAGGTACTGCGCGATGGCCTGGCGAGCAATCACTTCTGGCCGTCGATGCATGCGGCGGAAGCATTGACCATGGACGGGCATGGTGCCAAGGTGATCAAGGCGATGTCCAAGCAGCTCGATATGGGTAGGATGATCAGCACCGCTGCGGACTTGCTCGCGAACTGTTTCGTGCCGGCAACAACGATGTGCTGGTGGTATTCAATCAGGTGCTTCGATCCACGAATCCGCACGACCACTGGCATGCCTGTGAATCGTTGTTCAAGATCGGCCAGACGGGCGACAAGCGGCTGCTGTTGCCGTACTTTGCGGATGACTCGCAGCCGATCAAGCAGCTTCTCGCGGCAGCCGTTTTGACCAACGGCGACCATCCGACGGCCAAGCAAAAGATCCGAGCCCTAGTGGATGCGGAAGCGGAAAACGTGGCAGGCATCGCGGCCTGGATTCTGACCGTGCATGGCGATGCAAGTGATGTGGACCGCTTGCGTGCAAGAAGGAAGCAGATCGAATCCGCAAAGTACCGGTTCTTCTTCACGGCAGCGGTGGCCATGCAGGGAGACCTGGACTCGATCGGTTTGCTGCAAAAGGGACTCCAGTCGGAAGACACAGCAATCCGGGTGTACGCCGCCGAATTTTGCGGGCGAGCTGGTATTGAGGCTTCGCGTGATGACTTGCTCCTCCTGCTCCAAGACGAAGACCTCGACGTGCGTATTCGTGCCGCACAGGCACTGCTGCTGATCGACCGCCCTAGCCGACGATGCCGGGTTCTTAGAAGAAGATGCGCACGGCGCTGGTGACGTCGTAGGCTTCACTGACCAGCGGAATGAGCTTCCACTTGTTGAACGTCGTGCAGGGATGCGAGATGCGAGATGCTCAACGCCACCATGTCGCCGGGAGCTAAAGGCGAACTCTCTGGCAGATCGACCAGCGCATGTTGATCGTTCAAAGATTGCAGATAGGACGAAGCGTCGATCGGTTGGGGCCGCTCATGTTCGCGCGGACGAAACCTTTTCTCAAGCCTGAGCAGTCCGGGATCCGAAGGAACAGTCGCGCTTGCCCAAGTTGAGCACGGCTCGTGTGGGTTCGGGGCGCGACTGCACGTAGGCCCACAATTCGAGGGCCTATTGAAGCCCCGATTGCGGTTCGCTGGAAGGGGGACAGCGGTTTAGCATCTGCTGGTGAAACTTCTGATAGACGCCCGAGTCGTGCGTCAGGTTGCTGCTCAACCGGGAAGTGGTCGCGTGCCTGGACCACTAAATCGAGAAAGGCCGAACCGCCGGCGCTGAGGATGGGATACTCGGAATCGATGAGCCCTTATAGACGACACGTGTCGGCCACTTCACACAGTTTTTTCAGGTACTGGCGAACAAGTCGTTCGGTCTCTTGGTCGCTACTTCCCGAGAGGATGCCCTCGAAGCCTTCCATGCCGCGAAGTCGTAGCCAGCCGGCATGCTCCTTCACTTCGGACGCGACTTGTACCCCTTAGGCGAGCTCGCGCACGCCGGTGCGGCCTCCGGTGATTCTGACTTCCAAAAGTAGTTCGATTGGCCGCGGTAGCTGAAGACGCTTGGCCGTGTCGGCGAGCAAGCGAACCGTTTCGATCGGATCGACCAGGCACAAGATCTCCAACGAATCAACCTGCAACAACTGCCGCACGAGGAACTCGGCGGCGGGCCGGTCGATGATTTGATTGGCCAGCAAGATCTTCGATACGCCATAGTGCCGGGCAACGGCAACTTGCTGAACCGTAGCCGGCGTAATCCCCTGGGCTCCATCTTCCAGTTGTTGGGTGAACAACTGCGGGGCCATCGTCGTTTTGCCGTGAGGATAGAACCGGGCCCCTGTTTGTTTCAGGAATTGCTTCATCCACGCGCGATTGTGGTATAGCTCTGGCGATTTGATAACCAGATCGGCAGCGACAGAACTTCTTGCAGAATGTTCCAGCCCTGCTGGCCGATGTCGCGAAGGCGAAAAGGAGAGCCCCCTCCGGGGATCCCTTTGTAGCGATCATCGATCCAAGAGTTTTCGATGCGATCGAGATTCATAGTAAGTCGGTCTCTGGGCGGTTTAGCGTCTATTGAGGAAGGGAATTGGAAAGGAGTCGCAGCCAGTTTCCGTGACAGATGGCGTCGATGTCTGAGTCGGCATAGCCATGCTCGCTGAGCAGTTCCGCAAACCGCTGAAGGTCGGCGATGGAATCCATATCGTGCGGGGTCTGCTCGGTGCCGAATCCTCCGTCCAGGTCGCTGCCAATTCCCAGGCAGCCCGTGCTTCCGGTCAGTTGGCAAATATGTTCGACCTGGTGTACCGCATTCTGCAATCCCACCCGACTGCGATCGCCCCCGGACTGTTTCCAGTCAGGCGATAACATCCAGGCATCGAAGGGTACGCCAATCACAGCATCTCGTTGGGCGAGTGTGATGATCTGAGAATCGGTCAATTGGCGATCGCCGGGCACCAATTCGCGGCACGCATGATGACTTGCCCAGACGGGACCGTCGAATAGATCGAACGCTTCCCGCATCGAGTCGTCGCTCAAGTGCGTGACATCCAGGGCCATCCCCAATTGTTGCATCGCATGCAGCAGGTTGCGACCTTCTGCGGTTAGGGGGCCTGCGGTGCTTGTGCCGCAGGCGAAATGACTTCGCCCGTAGTGAGCGGGCCCGATCGCTCGCAGGCCGAGATCCCACCACGGCGACAGCGTGTCTGACGACAAGATCGGGTCCGCCCCTTCCATCGACAGGATCATGCCAATGGGAAGGTCTTCCAGGGGCTGGCCCGATGTCCATTGTTCCCAATGCGCCCATAGATCATTGCGGGTACGAATACATTTGATGTCACCTTGCCGCTCCCACTCTCGGTAGCAGGCCAGTTGTCCGTGGGCTGCAGCGTGACAGGCCAAGCGTGTCGCATGATCCAGATCAGTCCGGCGGTATCGGGGCGAGCGGCGATGGTCGGGACCGCTGCGCGATAGAAGTGTGGCGATGCAGAGACCGATTCCAGCGCGTCGCATTTCCGGAAAGGTGACGGTGCCTCGTCCACGAAGAGGAGCGTCCTGCATGGAAGACTCCGCCGCACGCATCTCGCGTAGCGGAAGGGTCAGGTCGCGGTCGAAAGCGGTCGTATTCCAGGCCAGGTCAAGATGAGCATCAACGATCAGACGCACGTGCAAACTCCCATGCATCAAGGGAAGGCAACAAGGTTCTCCGCCACCGATAGCGACAGGCTGGCAAATGGCGAGGTGCAAATGATTCAAGCGGGATGGATGGCATTAGTCGAGCATGCGTCCATCGCGAAAACGAAACGCGCCATCCACGGGAAGGATCGTGCCGGTGATGTAGTCGGCGTCGGGTGACATCAAAAACAAGGCCGCTCGTCCGATATCTTGCGGTGTGCCCAGCTTTCCCCAGGGGAGTTTGGGGGCTTCCTCCTCGAAGAACTTCGGCGTGAATGCTTCGCGTTCGCCGGGCGTGTCGATCCAGCCTGGTTCGATCACGTTGACATTGATGCGATGGCGGGCCAGTTCGATGGCGATCGTTTGGGCAAATTGATTCAGGCCTGCCTTGGCGGCGCAGTACGCGCTTTTGTGTGCCATCGGTCGCTGGGCGAGGACACTCGAAATGAAGACCAATTTCCCTTCGATTTGTTGGTCGACCATTTGCCGGGCAACAAGCTGGCTCATGTGGAACCCACTGAAAAGGGTTCCCTGGATGACGCGCTGAAAGTCTTCGGGGTTCAAGTCAAGGAAGGCAGAGACTCGCTGAAACGCGGGGCAGCTCACCAGGCCGTGGATGGGGCCGGCCTGCTGCAGCGCTTCTTTCAACAGGGTTTCGCACCCGGTGCGGGTGAAGACATCGGCTTCAATGCCCTTCACGTCGGCACCCAAGTCACACAGCTCTTGCACGGTCGCTGCAAGGTCTTCGCTGCCGGAGCGATCATTGATCACGAGGGTTGCCCCCGCGCGTGCCAACTGGACGGCACACCCTTTCCCGATCCCCCGGCCCGCGGCCGTAACTATAATCGTTTTGCCTTGGAGTTTCATGCTCTGTGTGCCGGTTTCACCATGCCGTTACTCGCAGGAGCCAAGGCGTCCGTGAATTCGCCGGACCACTGCTCCAGCATTTGCAACATCGCCAGGAAGTCGTTTCCATATGCCAACAGCTGAGCGCCTTGGTCTCGCCGGGTGCGGATACTTTCGGCCGCGACGGGCAGTCCCCAGGCCTTGTTGCTCTTGGTTGCGATTTCGGCAACATGCGAGATCGCGGCTTCGACACTCATGGCCGTGGGATCGTGGGCCACGCGAATGCCCAGGTCGCCGGGCCCGACAAACAGGCCGTCGACCCCTGGCGTGCTGGCGATCTTCTCCGCGTTCTCGATGGCCGTTGGAGTCTCGAGTTGAACGACCAGGAACGTCTCTCGATTGGCATGCTCGATGTAGTCATTCAAGTTGTGTCCGAGGTAGTCGCTGTCGAGGTTCGCGCCACAGATTCCCCGGTCTCCCAACGGTGGAAACTTCACGACTTCCACCAGCTCCTGTGCCAGTTCCGGCGTCGACACATGGGGAATTAAGAGACCGGTCGCTCCATCTTCGAGATAGCGATACAAAGACGTTCGGTCGCGTGTCTTGGGGCGAACCATGCAGTCGATGTCGTGCATGTGGAAGTGCGGCATCAGACTGCGAAATTCCTCGGTGGAAATCGGGTTATGCTCGAGGTCGAGCCAGATGCAGTCGTAACCGTGACGAGCGGCATGGGCGACATACGACGGGATGAAGTGCCCGAGCGAGCAAATGCGAACCGGTTCTCCGTTTCGCAACCGGGCGAGTGTGCGGCTGTTTCTCATGGACGTTCCTTTTGGGCACAAGTCAAACACAAGGAATGAATTGTTGACGGACAAAGGTCATTTCTATATTATAAACACATCGTGTCAATATATGGAATGTGCGTCGCAGGGCAATGCCTGCGAATCGCAGTTTTGTGAAGCGTTGACCTGGTGAAATATGGGGCGAAGGTTAAACGGTCGATTGCTGTCGCGGTGCTTCTGGGTGGTGGTCTTTCACCTGGGCGCGGAGGCGTCTGCTGGCGTGGCGTTGGCCGAGGACGGGACGGCATCGTCGGTTTCAAAGCAGGCAGCCGCCGAACTGGCATCGCGCTCGATCGGTAGTTTGGATTGGGCCGTCATTGTGCTTTACATGCTGGGGATGCTAGGCGTGGGGGCCTACTATTCCTGGAAGGTGGAAACGTCGGACGACTACCTGCTGGGCGGTCGGAACATGAAGCCCTGGGCGGTTGGCCTGTCGTTGTTCGCGACGCTGCTCAGTACGATCACCTATCTCTCTTTGCCGGGCGAAGTCATCAAGCATGGCCCGATGATGCTGTGCTCGCTGTTGGCCTATCCTTTCATTGCGGTTGCCGTCGGTTGGCTTTTGATTCCTCATTTCATGAAACTAAAAGTGACCAGTGCTTACGAAGTGTTGGAGGTGCGTCTCGGCTTGCAGGTGCGGCTGGTTGGGGCCGGGCTGTTCTTGCTGCTGCGGCTGCTGTGGATGGCGGTCATCATTTACGCGACGGTGAGCAGCGTCCTGATTCCGTTGATGGGGCTCTCCGAGGCGATGACGCCCTGGCTGTGCGGTATCTTGTGCCTGATCACCATCATCTACACGTCGATGGGCGGACTGCGGGCAGTGGTCTTCACCGATGCCGTGCAGACGGCCATCTTGTTCGGGGGCGTGCTCCTGACGTTGGGTATGATTTCGGTGGACATGGGGGGCGTCAGCCAGTGGTGGCCCGATCAATGGGACCCCAACTGGCAAGAGCCTGCGATCGGTTACGACCCCAACCAGCGCGTGACGCTGCTGGGGGCGATGATTGCCACGTTCACGATGTTCGTGTGCATGGCCGGATCGGACCAGATGGCGATCCAGCGCTACCTGGCCACGCGTGATGTTTCCTCGGCACGGCGGATGTATGTTGTTTCGCTGGTGGCTGGCGGCGTGGTTCAAATTCTGCTCGCGTTTTTGGGCGTGGCCCTTCTCAGCTACTACAAAGTCCATCCCGAATATCTATTGGATGGGCAAACGATTACGTCCGACGCCGACCTCTTGTTTCCGCAGTTCATCAGCATCGGCTTGCCCAGCGGAATCAGTGGCCTGGTGGTCGCCGGTTTGCTGGCTGCGGCCATGTCGAGTCTTTCGTCGGGCTTGAATTCTTCCTGCTCGGTCGTCGCGATCGACTTTATCAATCGGTTTCGCAACGATGTGAATCCCCAGGATCACGTCCAGCAGTTTCGCGTCATCTCGATCGTTCTCGGAGTGATCGTGGTACTGATCAGCTCGGTGGTGGGCTCCATCGAGGGAAACATGTTGGAGATCGCATTCAAGGTTGTAAACTTGCTGGTGGCTCCTTTGTTCGGGCTGTTTGTGATGGCGTTGTTCGTCCCGTGGGCGAATTCCAGCGGGACGATCGTCGGGGCCGTGGCCGGGGTGGCGACAGCTTGCTTGGTCAATTACTGGCCTGAAATCACCGGAACGCAGGGCATCAGCTTTTTGTGGGCGATGCCCCTTTCGCTCTTGGTTCAGACCATCGTCGGTATGGTCATTAGTGCCATCGGGCCGCAACGAAAGTAGGGTCTGCTGTGCGGACCGGAAACCACTGCAATGGTCCGCACAGCAGACCCTACTTTGACCGTTCAAACACTTGCTGGCAGGGCCTAGCTTTACGAGGCAACCAGGCGGTTCGGTTGGCTCCATTTCAGCCGAGCCATGAGCGTGTCTCCACGTTTCATGCTGCCCATGTAACCGGCTTCGCCCACGGTCACCCACGACTCGCCCAACGAGGCATTGACTACGTGAAAGTTGCCCATCCGCGGAACACGCTTCGGGTCGTTGATTCCATCTCCGACCAGCGGCAGTGCGATCTGTTCGGTTTCGCGGATGAGTTGCAGGCTTTCCGGATCGACCTGGCAGACATACAGCGGTGCGCGCCAACGGAATACGCTTTGGTTGGGTTTGTCTTTGCGTGTGTAAACCAGGAACAGCCCGTCGGAGTGCGTCAGCCAATGCTGCTGCGTGGTCGACATGGTCAGTGGCTCGCCGTTGTCCCAGCTCCATGCCTTCTTGGCCGACCACTTCAGCCCGTCGTCGCTGACGGCGACATAGCCGCGATTGTCTTCGGCGCGAATGGTGATGAAGTAGCGCCCCTGATGCTGAGCGACCGAAGGCTCGAGGAGGCCTCGTCCGACGTTGTTGACCAGGGGATCGCCAACTTGCTTGATGACGAGGTTTTCGCCATCGAAGCCACAACGCACGCCAGCGACCAGCCGATGTTTGCCTTGGTCCCCAAAGGTGAATGACATCAGGACATCGCCATCCGGCAGCACGACTCGCTGGCCACAGTTATTGGAATAGATAAAGCTACCGCGGGGGTCATCCCAGACCAGCTTTTTGCGATCGCTCCAGTTGCCGTCGCTGTCTCGGACGCTGTACATCGGGTAGCGGGCCAGTTGATCGCCCCCTGAGAAGTGATTGCCGCGATAGTAGACGCAATGACCTACGGCCAGGGTTGTGTTGGTGGGGGGATGGTATTCCGGGACGACATCGCAGACTCCGATCTTCAATCCGTCGTGACCTGGCACGGGTCGTAAGTCGAACGCGGGAATCAACTCGGGAGTCGACCAGGTTTCTCCCAGGTCTTCGGTCGCCGACCAATGAACCGGTCCAAAGAAATCGGAGCCGGTGATCTCTTGCGTCGTCATCAAGATCAAGGGAGAGGCTGACTGGCGGTCGACGACACATGCCCGTGGATGGAACCAGTTGATCGACTTGCCATCGCGGTTTTCCCAGATCGTCTCATGTTCGATCGACTGAATCAGCGGCTGCGCATCTCGCTGGGCCCAAGCGGTGCCGGCGAAGGTGGCCGCACAAGTTCCGGCCAGGAAATGTCGACGAGAGATGGATGGCAGCATGGTTCTATTTCCCTGGAAGGTGGATTCAGGCAGAGGGTCGTTCAGGAAGGTCAGCCGACCGGTGTCGGCTCGGTCGCTTGCATGAGGGCACGGATGTAGCCAAACGCGAAGTAGCGGGCCAGCATGGTATATCCAGGCTGACCTTGCTCTTCGCCGGCGAGTTGCGGAACGTGATCGGGGCGGATCGGTCCGGTAAAACCGATCTCGCGGTAGGCTTTCATCGCGGCCAGCATGTCGGTGGGACCGTTGTCATGAAACGTCTCGACAAAGTCGTCCGCCGTTCCGCTTACGTCGCGAAAATGAACGTAGGCGATGCGCTGGCCCCATTTCCGGATGGTGGCAGGGATGTCGGCTCCGATCGCCGCAAAGTTGCCTTGGCAAAAGCAGATGGCGTTGCTGCGAGACGTCGAGAGGTCAAGCAGGCGATCGAAGTCCTCGACGCGGTTCATGATGCGGGCATGTTTCCCGAAGGAGGCCAGCGGAGGGTCGTCGGGGTGCATGGCCAGGGCAACGCCGGCCGCTTCGGCGGTCGGCAGGAGTTCTTCCAGCATGCGAGTGAGATTGTTCCACATCTGCGACGCCGTAAGCGGTGGTGTCGAATCGGCATGCGTTACCGAATGTAGTGATGCGGCACGCTCGGCATCGGCGATGCGAAAGGCCGTCGTGAGTGCTCCGCCGCGCTGTCGCACGTGAACATCGGTTCGGGCCCAGTCGGTTGCCGGCATGAAGTTGTAGCAGCAGATCGGCACTTGCGCTTCTGCCATGTGAACCAGCAACTGCTTCATACTGGCGAAATCTTGGGTCTGCTGCGGTGTGCCGAGGATGGCGTTCTGGATGGGAAGTTCGCCTTCGATGGCTGCGATCTTCAAGCCGAAGCGGCCCAGGCGTTCTCGAATCGCGACCAGGCTGGCAAGCTCTGGCCCAGGGTAGCGGACGGCAACGGCCTGGACCCCCAGCTGAGCGACGCGGGCCAGGTTCTCGTCGGATAGGGGAGTGACTACCGATGCTAGTTGCATGTCAGCCGATTCGGGGAAGCGAGGTGGAAGCGACGTTTTATGACGAAGGGAATCCGACGACTTAGCTGGGAAGCACGTGCGGTTCCCATGGCTTGGCCGTGCGAGGTCTGAACGATGCCGAACTGTTGGTCAAGTCGAAGTCGATCGTCTGTTTGCCGGATCCGGACTGAATGTCCGCACGCAGGCTGGTGTTGCTATTGTACTTCTTGGGGATCGCGATGGTCTTCTTCTGAATCCCCTTGTCGAGTTCATCTTGCGAAAGGCCGTCGGCGACCGGGACGGATACGATCGTGACTTTGGCGGGACCAATCACCGCGCCCCCGCGATGCGCGATTTCAAAGACGCCATCGGTAATCAGTGCCGCCGAGGCAGGTCCTTCGCCCAGCGGAATGAAGCGGATCTCTCCGGAGGGCACCGCCTGACCTTGGTACGTCACGCGACCGGTAATCACGCGTCTTTCGGGGCCGTTCTCGCTTGTACAGCCGGCGGAAACGAGAAGCCCTAGACCTAACAAACTCACCGTGCAGAAAACGATTGGTCTCATGAATACTGACCTGAATGCGAACCATGAAAGGAAGAGAGTCAGGGAAAACCCGGGGTTTTCCTTTGACGAGTGTCTGCAACTATAACAAGAACGTATGCGAAAACAAACAGTTAATGTGCACAATTTTGTACTGGTCTAGAGTCACTTGTCATTGAGTGTGGAGCCTCATGGGTAAAGTGATTCGCTAGGTTTCTCGGGCATTACTATATATTATCGTCGGTTTTGGAGGCGATATGGATTCAACGGATTGCAATAAATGTGTCCAAATAAATGTTGATGCTGTGTACAGTCCGTGCTATCCTGGAGGACATGATCACCGAAAAGAAATCCGAACGGCCCGTTTTGCTCAACGCCAGTGAGAAGTGTTATTCCGTGCTGCGGAAGATGCTTGTGTGCGGCCAGCTGCCGGTGGGTAGCCGTTTGGCGGAAGTGGAATGGTCGCAGCGGTTGGGCGTCCAGCGGGCTGCACTGCGTGAGGCCATGGTGCTGCTTACGCACGACGGCCTGTTGATTCGTCGCGCGACTGGCGGGTTCTTCGTGCCGAAGCCTGAGGAGGTTCGTTACGACTCGCTATGGGACGCTCGGATCGTGCTGGAGCTGGGTGCCCTGGAGCTGACCTTTGCCCCAGGCACTCCCCCTCGCGACTTGACCCCGCTGAAGAAAATCTGCGGCACGATGGAGGACCTTCATCTGTCGGGATTGACGATGGGGTTCTACGAATCGGACTTCCTCTTTCATCAGACACTTCTCGAACTCTCGGGCAACGAGATCCTCTCGAAGATGTTTTCGCACTCCGCTCAGCACTTCTATCCTTTGGCTCCGGTGACCGAGGACATTCGCAAAGAGAAAGAAGCGAAGGTCATTCGCGAGCATCGAGAGATTATCGCTTTCTTAGAAGCAGGAGATGTCCCGGCTGCCTCCGGGCTTCTCCGAGAACATATCGCACGCAACAAGGCAGTGATCCCCAATTTGCCGGTTGCTGCCGGTCGTAAATAGCTTTTTCAAAATCGTTTCCTCACCACCCCTCATCTGCATCCACTATTTGATACCTTTTTACCTTATCCGAAGGACATATAGGATGATTCCCAAGAACATGCGTAAATCCCTACGCCGAGGTTTTACTCTCGTCGAACTGTTGGTCGTGATTGCCATCATCGGAGTTCTCATTGCGCTGTTGCTGCCGGCCGTACAGCAAGCACGCGAAGCTGCACGGCGGATGACTTGCTCTGCTAATTACAAGCAAGTGGCGTTGGCCATCCATAACTATCACGATACCCATCTCACGTTTCCCTTAGGGGGCGGAATCTCGGGCGGTTGTAGTGGATTTAGTGGAGCGCATCTCTTCTCTTGGGGCGTCTATACGCTTCCCTTTCTAGAGCAAGGGGCTCGCTACGATGCAGTTCGCTTTGACGTAAGCAACTACGCCAATGGATACGCGCCCAATCACGACCCTGAAACGGCGCTGGGCCCCGTTTCCGTCTATCTTTGCCCATCCAATCCACAAAGCGATACGATGGTGAACCCAACTTTGTCGGGCAACATTGACGCCTATGCAAGAACCGACATGGCCGGTGTCGCCGACTCGCGTGATTGGCGTTGTGATAGTTCTGGTTCGCCAGGTCTTCGTCCTCGCTCGGATGGCAATGGTGTTTTCTATGCCATGTCTTCGACCAAATTTCGTGACATTATCGATGGCACTTCCAATACCTTGTTGGTTGGTGAAGTTACCGGTGACCCCCAGCAAGCGACCAGCGACAGTGCGACCACCTACAACGGCAATGTGTACGCGTTGTATGACATGCTGGATACGTCGTCCGGAATCAATGGTCCGTTCACGGTACCCGGCGGCGGAACGTTTGCCTGGCGTCCGCAAGGTTTCTCCAGCTACCATCCCGGTGGAGCTCACTTCGCACTCGCTGATGGTAGCGTGCGTTACTTCCCGGAAACGATCGACCAAACCCTCTTGTCCGGATTGACGACGCGCGCCGGTGGGGAAGTTCTGAGCGAGTTCTAAAGTTCGCTCAGAACACCGATGTCCGTTGGCCAGATTCCCTCCGATCTTAAAGAGGTTCGCTCGATGATTCGATTGCCACTTATGATTGCTACGTTGTTTGCTTTGTTGGTTATCGAGATCGGCCCCACGCGGGCTGACGAGCTTCTCTCGCTCGATCAATTGCGGGCAGCGCGAAAGGAAGCCGCTCGGCGTGAGCGGCGGATTATTTTCAACAACGATGGGAACGAGCCGATCTATCTCTGTCGCGACACGACGCCGGAGGGATTGCTGAGCCATCGGACGACTCCCCTGGCCGATACGCACGTCGACACGATCTTCTACTGCACGTGGAGCAGTGGTTTCGGGATGTTTACCCACGACACCAAGGTCGGTCATGTTTTCAAGACCAAGGAAGACCTGTTCTCGAAGAACATGATCGACAAGATGTTGGCCGCCGGTACCGATCCGCTGAAGGTCATGGCCGATTTCGGGAAGCAGAACGACATCGAGATCTTCTGGTCGTTTCGGATGAACGACACCCATGATGCGGGACTATCCGGATACGGCCCCGTCATGCTGCGGGCCAACCCTTTGAAGCTGGAGCACCCGGACTGGCTCATCGGAACTCCCAAGCAGCGTCCGAAATTCGGCGGCTGGAGTGCGGTCGATTATGGCCGCCCTGAGATCCGTGAACTGGCGATCCAGTACGTGGAAGAAGTTTGTCAAAACTATGACGTCAACGGTATCGAACTCGACTTCTTTCGGCATCCGGTTTTCTTCAAGCGAGCCGCTCAATCAGGCACGCCGTGTACCGAAGAAGAACGCACGTTGATGACCGAGATGGTTCGTCGGATCCGAAAGGTGACCGAAGAGGAAGGGCAGAAGCGAGGAAGCCCCATTCTGCTGACGGTGCGAGTGCCTGATTCGGTGCCCTACGGTCGTGACAGCGGCCTTGATATCGAAACGTGGCTGTCCGAAGGCCTGATTGACATGATGACTGTATCGGGCTATTACCGGCTCAGCCCTTGGGAAGATTCGGTGGCCCTGGGCAACAAGTACGATGTGCCTGTCTATCCATCGCTGGATGAATCACGTGTTCGAGATCCGGCTGCGAAGAAGGCCCGGATGACCGTCGAAGCTTACCGCGGTCGAGCATTGGCGGCTCGCAGTGCCGGCATGGCAGGGCTGAATCTATTCAATTCCTTCAACCCACATGCGGCGATCTGGCGAGAACTGGGGGACTCGGAGTTGATCGCCAAGAAGGATCACGACTACTTCGCAAGTATCCGCGGCGTGGGATCCGCCGCAGGTGGTGCCTTGCCGCACCGCGGGTATCAAAAGGTGGCCACGCTCAATCCGAAGGCCCCGCTTAAACTATCCGGCAAAGATCCCGCGACGGTCAGTTTTTACACCGGGGTGGATTATCAAAAGTTGGATACGACGGAATCGCCAGAGATCAAACTGCTCCTGCAGTTCGACCAGGAAGTCCCCAAGGGAGTTCGCGCGGAGCTTAACGGCACGAAGCTCGAGCCGTCGACGGCGGAAGAAGGTTGGCTGGCGTGTGCGGTCGACCCGGCTCAGCTCAAGCGGAATAAAAACGAGGTCACCGTTGCGCTGCTCGACAAAGACGCTTCCGTGAAATGGACCGACCTCCGCTGTACGGTTCGCTGGAATGACGCCCCGTGATGACTGGGCAGATGTTAGTTACCCCGGTTCCAAGAACAGACACCAAGTACACCCAACCAAAGGTTATGCATCTGATGATTTCGCGAACTTGTCTCGGGCTGGCGTTGCTGATACTTCTCGCATTCGATGCCGCCTCCGCTCTGGCCGAGGGGCCTGTCGAGACGATGCATCTGGTCGCCAAGCCGAAGACGCTTCGCGGGTATCGCAATATCAATGGGGACTTGATCCAGCTCAACGATGGATCGCTGCTGTTCTCTTATACGGAATACGGAGACGATGGCGGTATCGTAGCGATGCGGTCGAACGATCTGGGGAAAACCTGGAGCGAACCGACAGTTCTCATCCCGCAGCCGCAGTTGCCTCGGCCAGGTAAATACAAACACCCAAGTCTGCTGCAGCTGGCCAATGGTGATCTTCTGTTGGCATACAACTACACGACGCACCCTGCCAAGCCGTACTACGCGATGACACTGTATCGTCGCAGCCATGACAACGGAAAGACGTGGAGCGAGCAGCTTCCGATGACGCCGTACACCGGCTACACGCTGGTCCACAACGACAAGCTGCTTGCGCTGAAAGATGGACGCATCGTTGCGGCGGCAGCGACGAAAAAGTACCTGCCGAGCACGCAAGATCATAACGGCTATGTCGGACTCACGTTTTACTCGGACGATCAAGGATACAGTTGGCACGCCAGCAAGAATGTGGTCGATTTGTTTGCCTCGTCCAAGATCGAAGTTCAAGAGCCTGACGTGGAAGAGTTGAAAGATGGTCGGCTGTTGATGTTTGCTCGCACCTATAGTGGGTTTCCTGTTAAAGCCTATTCGGAAGATCGCGGCGAGACATGGTCGAAAGGGGAGGTGATCTCGGATCTGAAGATGCCGTATGCAGGGCTGCCGACCGTTCGCCGGATTCCCTCGACCGGCGATCTGCTTTTCATTTGGATCAGCGGAAGCTCGAAGACCGAGAGTGGGCTCCCCCTGCGAACCGTACTATCGACGGCCATCTCGAAAGACGAAGGCAAAACTTTCGAGCATCAGCGAAACCTGGCCAAAGACCTGTCGAACGACTTTGGTTATCAATGCGTTGAGTTCCTGGAAGATGGAACGGCATTGGTTGTGTACCACGCCAACGATGGCCTGCACCTGGCACGTGTTAACGTCGATTGGTTCTACGGTAAATAGGCAAGAAGTTACCAACACTGTTTTAGGCGGCGGCACGAATCCTTACTCACTTTGTTTAGAAATCCGCATGCAAGACACCAACTTTATTACTGCATTGTGTACCCCGCTCGACGATACCGAGTCGATTGATGTTGCCGGCCTCGAAGCTCACATCGACGATCAGCTCGATCATGGAATCAACAGCTTGTTAGCTGGCGGGACGATGGGCTTTATGCAGTTGTTATCCATGGATAGCTACCGACAGCTGGCCGAAGAAAGTGTGCGTCTGGTACGCGGCCGAGCCGAATTGCTGGTAGGGGTCGGGGATACCAGCACGGCCGCGACCATGGCACGCATTCGGGCCGTCGAAAACCTGCCGGTCGATGGCCTGGTCGTTCTGACCCCTTACTTGATTCCATACACGCAAAGCGAGTTGATCGACTACTTCACCGACCTGGCCGATCAAAGCAAGAAGCCGATTTATCTGTACGATCTACCTCGGATGACCGGCACCAAGCTCGAAAACAGCACGGTCAGAATCTTGAGCCTGCACCCGAATATTCACGGCATTAAATGCTCGGATCACTTCGCGGTGAGCCGCCCGTTGTTGTCGCCTCGGGACGAGCAGTTTCGCGTGATCATCGCTCAGCCGACACTACTCGACGTGTTGCTGAAAGCGGGCGTGCAAGAGCACCTGGACGGTGTCTTTGGGTTTGCACCGAACTGGATCGGCGAGCTTCAGTCGGCGCTCGAACGCGAGGACTGGTTCTCGGTGACCAAGATTCAGAACCAGTTCAATGAACTATTGTCCGCGATGCAATCGTTCGATGCGTCGATCTTCGCGACAACGACCGAGCTGTTAAACCTGCGCGGCATTTCCGGCAGAATGGCCCCCAAGCCGATTCGCATGTTGACGGCTGCGGAGCAAGAGCGTTTTCGCAGCTTGCCGATTATCCAGCAAGCGATCTCCCAAGGGGCGATGGATCACTGAGTTGGCGGCCAGGTCGCGTCCCGTTCAAATGGATACATCGGGCTGCGGCGGTGAGTGTATGCCAGTCGTTCCATGTTCGCGGACGTAATGCCAGGTGTGTCGACGCGAATGAAGTTTGGACAGACATCTTTGTACGCCGCCAAAGGCGCGTTGCCCCCTTTGGCGACGATGATCTGAAACGCGGGCGGATCGAGGCCACAGTGCGTTAGTTGACCGAGCGACCAAGGAGACGTTCGGTGGGTGGTGACCTGAAGCGTCAGTCCATTCGTGGCGAGGAGGATCACCGTCGGTCCCATGTCGAACTCGGTCTTGCCGCCATGCTGCGGTGCGTCTTCCGCAAAGCGGCCTGCGTGAAGCGAGACGATTTCAAACATGCCTTTCAGTGGTATGCCGTCGATTTCATCTGGCTGACCGCCAATGGAGAGTTGTAAGCTCGCTCCGATCCCTGCTTGTTGGGCCCCGGCCACAACTGCCGGATCGCAGAGGGCGACATACGCACGGCAATCGCCTTCTTGCATTAGTGCCTGAGCGATCCAGGTGGCTTTGGCGGCCGAACCGGCGCCGATGTTGTCTCCCATTTCAAGCAGGCAAACTGGACCTTCCAGTTCCTGGGATTTTTGTACGGCCGTCGAAATATCCCAATAAGCCCCAACGTTTCCGTTCGGCGCTGCCATAAGGTTTCGGCGAGCTCATCGGCCACTGACTGGGCGAGTGAGGCGTTGTTGTCGGCAACGCAGAGCACGGCCGACCCCATTTCCTGTAAGTCGGCATAAGGAAAGCCGTAAAAGAAGCTGGTACCCAATAGCGAGTGGCTTTCACGCGTGCGTTCCATTTCGGCCAGGAACTCGCTGGCTGGCGATTCTTGCGAACACTGGCGTTCGATACTGATCGCGATCGGAGGGATGCGGCGGTTTGAACCGGGGTGATCTCGCCGCGAAGGGTTCGCACCATCAACTGGGCTGCCTGGCAGCCTCGCTGTTGTTGATCAACATGCGGATTGGTTTGATAGGCGAGCAGGGCATTGGTAGCGGCCACCATCGCCGGAGATAGATTGGCATGCGGGTCGAGGGTGCCCATGATAGGCATCTCAGGGCCGACCCGTTTACGCAGTTCGGTAAGCCAGGCTCCGTCGGCCTCGGGGTCGTTTTCGGCGACGGTCGCTCCATGAGGGGCAACCAGAATGCCGTCCAGAGGACCTGCTTGCTCGAACTGCAAAAGGATTTGTTGCGTGAGGTAATCGAACGTTTCTGCCGTAATTGCCCCGCTGGGAAGCGCACGGGCAGCGAATACTCCGACCGGTTCTGCACCGCTCTCGCGGAGTCCCTGAATGAACCCTCCCATCTCGTGATGGGCGCTGGCCAACCGAGCGAGCACCTCCGGACCGGAAACAAGAATGTCCGGTTGAAAGTTTTCCAACGTGGTTCGGTCCGCTGCGAACGTATTGGATTCGTGCAGTAAGGCAACCAGGCCGATACCCATGGAACTTCCTCTATCGTTGGTCCGGAATGACCGCAATCACGTCCACTTCAAACTTCAGCAGCGTCCCCAGGCAGCCCATCAAGGTTGTCCGGGCAGGGTAGGGCTCGTCGAAATACTCGCTGTAGATTCGATTGAACTCAGCCAGGTCTTCCTGTCGCCCGACATAGTTGCGGGTCTGAACGACATCGGAAAGCGTCAAGTTAGTCGCCGCCAGGATTCGTTGAACATTCTCCAGACTGCGACGTATTTCACCCTCGAACGAATCCGTTACGATATTTCCAGAGGAGTCGACCGAGGCCTGCCCCGAGACAAAAACGAGCGAGCCCAGCTGAACTGCGGGGCTGAATGGTAAGTAACTCGTGGGGATATTGGGGTCTGCTATGGTTTGAAATGGCTTCATGAAATCACTTCTTGACATCCGAATAGTGGAATAATAGGATCAGAATAATGGAATCAACAACGGTTGTCAAAGCGTTCGCCCTGCTCGAATCGATCGCGGCAGGTTCCCCTGACGGTCTCCGCTTGTCGGAGCTTGCCGATGCGGTTGACATGGCCAAGCCCACGGCCCATCGTCTGATTAAGACGTTGGTCGGCTTGGGGTACGTCGATGCGCCCGGCGGTGGAGTTTACCGGCTAGGTTCCCGGGCAAGCTTATTGGCCGGAGGTACCGGTGATGCGGAATTGATTCGCCTGGCCCAACCACTTCTGGTGCAGCTGAATGAAAAGCTGGATGAAACGATCAACTTGGGCGTCATGCGGAACAGCCGGGTGGTTTATCTGCGTTCGATTGAAAGCAAGCAGGCCCTGCGGCATGTCGTCAACGGCGAGGAAGACCCGTTCTACTGCACCGCTTTAGGACGGGCGATCGCTTCTCATTTGCCGGAAGTGGAACGCAACCGACTGGTTCAAGTGACCAAGCTATCGGCCAGGACCGACAAGACGATCACGTCCTCCGACCAACTTCAAAAAGTAATGGAGCAGGCAGCCGAGCTTGGATATGCCATCGAGTCGGATGAAACCGATATTGGCGTGACATGTATTGGTGTGCCGGTGTTTGCCAAAAAGCAGGTGGTCGGAGCGATCAGTCTGACGGCCCCATCCTTGCGGCTTCCGGAAGCTCGCCAGGGCGATGTCGTTCGTCAGCTGAAAACGGCGACGCGCAAGCTTAGTAAGCTTTTATCTTCCCCTTAACTTCGAGAGTCTACCCTGTGACTTCTGCCGAGATCTCTGTACGTTCGTCCGAGTTATACGACCGCGCTTGTCGCTGCCTGGCCACAGGCGTTTCCAGCTCGCTGCGGCGACATGTGACCTCTCCGCCGCTCTATATCGAGCACGCCGATGGACCGTACTTTTTCGATGAAGACGGTGTCTGCCGGGCCGACTACACGCTGGGCTGGGGACCGCTGATCGTGGGATCGAATCACGCCGGCATCAACGCCGCCGTGGCTCGTCAGTTGAAAAAGGGTTACACGTACGGCTGCCAGCATACGGCCGAGATCGAGCTTGCCGAACTGATTGTCGACTCGGTGCCAGGTATCGAGCAGGTCATCTTTTCAAACACCGGTACCGAGGCCATTCAGGCCGCCATCCGAATTGCCCGGGCACATACCGGTCGAGACAAGATCTTAAAGTTTGAAGGGCATTACCATGGTTGGCTGAACAACGTGCTCGTTTCGTACCGACCGAAACAAGACGACAGCACCTTGCCGCAAGCAACATGCGGCGGTCAGCCGGCCAGTGAATTCGCCGATACGCTGGTGCTTCCTTGGAATGACATCGAAGCGGTTCGGCAGTTGTTCGCCGAACGTGGCCCTGAAATCGCCGGCGTGCTGACTGAACCGATTCTGGCGAATTCCGGTAGCTGCATGCCGAAGCCAGGCTACCTGGAAGAGTTAATCGCACTTTGCCGCGAGCACAACATTGTGTCGATCTTTGACGAAGTGATTACCGGATTTCGAGTCGCTTTGGGTGGTGCTCGGGAGCTGTTTGATCTTCAGCCAGACTTGTCGGTGTATGGTAAGGCCCTGGCCGGTGGCTTTACGATGTCTGCGGTCGGGGGTGCGGCGGAAATGTTTGAGGTGCTGAGGGATGGTCGCACGATTCACTCAGGAACCTATAATGGCACCTCGTTAAATATCGTCGCGGCAATTGAAACGATCCGTGAACTTCGCAAGCCAGGCACCTATCAGCGCATGGAGGAACACGGCCAGGCCGTAAGTGACGCCATCTTGGTGGCGGCCAGTAAGCGTGATGTCCCTGCAACGATTAGTGGTGTCGGAAGTGTATTCTCGGTCCATCTTGGTGTAAAGACACCACCGCGCAACTATCGCGAAATGCTCAACTCGAATATGTCACTATATGGAAAGTTTCGCCAGGCGATGCTGCAACGTGGCGTTCAGCTTTTGCCGGATGCCCGGTGGTACGTTGGTACCCAGCATGACGACGAAGTCCTGGCCCGAGTCATCCCCGTAATTGAACCCTCGATGAAGGACGCTACCCAATGAAATTGATTCAGTTCGGACCTTACGGCAAGGAAAAGCCGGGGCTGCTAACCGAAGCTGGCGTGCGTAAAGATCTCAGCAGCAAGCTCGCCAGGTATGATCGTGAGTTCTTCAACCAAGGCGGACTCGCCCAGCTGGCCGAACTAAAAGACTCGCTCGATTCGCTACCCACGGTCGCCGATGATGTTCGCTGGGGAGCACCGATCGCTCGGCCGGGCAAGGTCATTTGCATTGGCTTGAACTACGCCGACCATGCCGAAGAGTCGGGCATGGAAGTTCCCACAGAACCGATTATCTTCTTCAAGGGATCCAACACGGTCGTCGGTCCCTACGATGAGATTCAGATTCCCCGCAAGAGCGAAAAGACCGACTGGGAAGTCGAGCTGGGGATTGTGATTGGGAAGGATGCCCGCTACCTGGAAAGTGAATCGGACGCCGCCCAGTACATCGCCGGGTACTGCATTTCGCACGATGTGTCGGAACGACATTTTCAGTTGGAGCGGGGAGGCCAGTGGGTCAAAGGAAAGAGCTGCGATACGTTCAATCCGGTCGGGCCATTTGTGACAACGTGCGATGAGATCACCGATGTCGACAACCTGGCCATGGAGTTGGATGTTAACGGTGAGCGTATGCAAACCGGCAATACGAAGACGATGGTCTTCAAACCCAACTACCTCGTCTATTACCTGTCGCAGTTTATGACCTTGGAAGCCGGCGACTTGATTTCCACGGGAACGCCCCCAGGTGTCGGGCTTGGAATGAATCCCCCCAAGTTCTTGAAGACCACCGACAAGATTCGCTTGTCGATCGAAGGACTGGGCGAGCAGCGACAGACGTGCGTTGACGCGTAGTCCCAAACTTCGAACGATCCACGCCTGAGTTCCGGCAGAATTGATAATCCGATGCGTCCCGCGTTGCGGAGTTTTCTCTGCTTGGAGATTGCCGCCTATGAAATAATTGGATCCCTGGAAGCCTAACTCATTCTTTATCCTCTAGCGGCCGACTGCATATTGCGCCTTTTTGTACGTGCTACTGTCCCCGGAGCCTTTCCTTTGCAAATATCATAGGCTTGGGGACAAAGCCCCCAAGTCACCTTTTTCAGTGAGTCACTCATAATTACCTCTGAACGTGTCAACGATTCTGGACCAGTTTCTTGCTGATTTGTTTGAATGAAATCGTCTGGTGAAGCAGAGTTTGGTCTGCGGGGACGAAACCGACCAAGGAATAGCCGGATCGACGGTGTGCCGATGCACACTTTGGCCCCTGGCGGCCGACCGCTGGGGGCGTTTTTTTGTAGATGCTTCGGACGCCAGAGCTATGCCTCCGAAAATCTCGGGGGTTCGGAGCAGATTCCCCAAGACACCTGCTTAAGTGAGAGGCTGATATTTAAAAAAATGGTTAGAGTTGCCGCCCTTTAGGGCCGCTCTTTTTGGCGCCGTTTGCTTTCGTGCGGGCACCGCAGCCGGTGTGAAGAGTTCTTCGACATAGGTTGTCAGCTTCCGCTCCTTCATCATGCGTCGTTCACCAGATGGCGCTTGCTCGGGCAGGTAACGGGTGGCAAGTCGGCGTATTGTTACACCTCGGATAGATTGGAACGATTCACTGCCGTCCGTTGTGAGTTGTTCTTTTTCCCTGAATCGTCCCGTTGGACTCGATCCAATGCCACAAATTTCTGCGACATCAGCGTCGGCTTGGCCTAGCGGTAGGGCTCATTATTCTTGAGCATTAAAGTAGGTGATTATGACCAGCTTCCGTGCCAATGCAATGACAATTAACTGCCGGTTCCAGCAAGGGCTTGAGAAGGTTTGTGGTAAACAAGGTGCGTTAGTCGTTGCTTGAAGAGAGCCAATGCTCTTCCAGCCAACGGATCTCAGCGGTCAACGCGTTACTTCGACTACCGAAAGGTCCGAGTTGTGGTCCACCGACGGGCGAAAGATCCGCGAACCACTGACCTTCTTCGTTCGGTTCGACATGAGAACCTCGCGAGATCGACAGTTTGCCGAGCGCATGGACAGACGATTCTGCGAACGGCGCGATAATAGCTCCCAAGGCCTGTCGTGGAGGCCGTTCTCATAGATCTGCTTGGCGACGAGGTTTGCCACCGGATCAAAATCGCCGAACGTAAGCTCGATTGGCGCAACTTCACGGATCTCTGCAGGATGAAGATAGTTTTCCAGACTACGCTTGCGTGTAAGCACCGCACGACATTGCGGCCGCAGGTTGATCACTTCGGCAAGTTCCTGACGCTGTTCCGTTTCGGGCGGCACTTCGTGGTCGAGCAAGAAGAACTCCGGCTTGCCCAGACGTGGTCCTGAAAAGGATGCTCCGAGTTAAATCGGCAACCTCCTTTCGGATCGGAATCACGCGTGTCTTTTTGGTTTTAGAAGCATAGACCCTCCACATCATGCCGCGATCGCTCTCGATGACATCGTTACCCGTTATCTGAGCCAATTCCGAGAATGGCCGCAGGCCAGTATGAATTGCCGCGAACAGAAAATCGCGATAGGGCTCATCCGTAGCGTCGTAAAGTGCCCGTTCATCCTCGGTACTGAAGGAATGTAGCCGAGGACAATGTGCAGGCTTGGTTAAGCCGCGAAGCGGATTGGAAACTGAATAAGAATTTTGAGCGTGGTTGAACGCTGCCATAACTGCTTCAATGGCGAAACGACGGGTTGCCGAAGACTTCCACGTGGAATGCGTTTCCACCCAATGCAGCACATGTGTCTTGCGTAAGTCACAGAGTGGCAATGCGCCGCAATACTTACAGAGGTCCTGCAAGAAACGTCGCACTTCCTTCTCATACTCGATGCTGATCTCTCCGGCTCTCGATCGCTTCTCACAGTTCTCAATGTAGATGGAGCACACTTTTGCCACGATCCAGTCGCTTTCCTCAGCCGGTTTCACTTCGGGACGCCAGTCTCCCGCGGCCTTAACACGTGCCAAGGCCAGTTCCGCCTGATCAATGCAATTCTGGCCGCGAACCGGATCGCCCCTCTCATCCAAGAGCCGGACCCGTCGCTTCGTTCCCGGCGGCGTAAAGTACCACGAGTCAGTCTGACGCCAGTACCAGGCACGCCCGCGAGAACGACGCTTGCGTCCTGTGTTTGCCTTAGCCATGACGCTTATTCCTGCTGGTGGATGCCTTGGTACGTTTAGGTCTTGTCTTTGTGGCGGACGACGCGGCACTCTTCTTTCGCTTCGCAGGGGGAGACTTTGCCTGTGTACTGGCGGGTAGCGTCGATTCTCCGATGGCCTTCCAAAGAGGATCCTGATAATGCTTTCCCCACTCCTTGCCGTAATGATCGTAAGCCACCTTGGGCGTGTCTCCCATCAACTCCGCTAAGGTTTCAATGGTGCATCCGGCACCGTTATTCCAAAAGCCGGATAGCATTCGATGGGCAAAGGTATGACGCGATGTATAACAGGAATACTTCTTTCTGAGCGGATCGTCATTCCAGCCGATCTTTTCTCTCAAGTCGATAAAACGAACGACTCCGGTCGTTCGTTTCCAAGGCTTTCCCAATGTATTCCGAAAGACTGGCAAGCCTGACCCTCGCGGAGCGGACTTCATGAGTTGGCGAGTCAGCTCTGCCACTTCGGGTCGTACGGGAATCTTGCGAGTTTTTTTGGTTTTGCTCGCATAGACTCGCCACATCATTCCTCGTGGCGTCTCTTCGACATCTTCCGCTTTTATTTGTGCGAGCTCGCTAAAGGGACGAAGCCCTGTATGAATCGCGGCAAAGAGGAAATTGCCAAAGCAAGGTTCCGTGACCTTGTAAATTGCCTTCTCATCTTCCGGAGAGAATGACGTAAGCCGAGGTTCTGCCTTGGGAAGCTTGATTCCCTTGATCGGGTTACTGATACCGTGCATCTCCTCAACGCGATTGAAGGCTGCCATGACGACAGCAATAATGCAGCGACGCGTCGCGGGACTCTTCCATGATTCGTGCTGATCAACCCATTCCAGAATATGACCCCGTTTGAGTTGGCTAACTGGCAGTGCACCGCAGTAGCTGCAAAGATCGTTGAGCCACTGAGTCGCATTCCGATGATATCCCTCGCTGACGGAACCATCGTTCTGGCTTCGTTCCGTATACACCAAGTAGTCCGAGCAAACACGAGCGACCAACCAGGGCTGTCCCAGGGCAGGGCCTTCATTCGATTCGCTATCCCAAGACAATTTCTCCCGTGCCAACGAGATCTCGGCGGCCTCTTTGTTATCCTTTCCCCGAATCCTCTCTCCTTGGTCATCGAATAGGGCGATACGCTTCTTCGTCCCGGGAAGTGTGTAATACCAGCAATCCGTTTGCTTCCAGTGCCAGGCCGATCCGTGAGACTGACGTCGCTGCTTCGTTTTTCTCGCCATAACTCATATCCTTCCACACGACGGCATGTACGCACAATCGTTGACCTTGTCCTCGCCGCCGACGATACTAGTGCTGCCTTTCACCCATCCCACCGAACACGAAATCTCATGGAGCCGCTTAGACTATGCATGGCTTGATTAAACCGACTCAAGAAATCCCCAGCCCAAATTTACTACACAGATTTACTACACTTATCTTTATCCTGACTCTTTCGTCAGCTGCATTATACCCGATCAATCAGGCACATTCAGCCGAAAAATACCGTGTACCAAATATCATACTCATCTTCATCGACGACATGGGCTGGGGAGATTTCTCGAGCTTCGGAAACGAGGCCGCCACAACTCAGCACTGCGATCGCCTGGCCAAAGAAGGCATTCGCTTCACGCAGTTTTATGTCAACTCACCGATCTGCTCGCCATCGCGGGCTGCCATCTCGACGGGTCAATATCCGCAGCGGTGGAAGATTACCTCGTACCTGGCCCATCGGAGACTTAACCAACGGCGAGGCATGGCCCAATGGCTCGATCCTGCCGCACCGATGCTGGCCGGCTTCCTGCACGACGCTGGGTACGCAACTGGTCACTTCGGCAAGTGGCACCTGGGAGGCCAACGCGACGTGGGTGAGGCACCGCTGATCACTGAGTATGGCTTCGATGCTTCGCTCACCAACTTCGAAGGCCTGGGAGATCGCGTTCTGGCAGAACTCGATGCCTACGATGGAGAAAAGGCTAAGCTTCACACACTGGGCAGCGACAAGCTTGGTCGCGGCAAAATCACCTGGGAGAAACGCGATCAGGTTACGAAAACGTTCGTCAACGCAACCATCGATTTCATCAAGCATGCGAAAGCCAACGATCAACCGTTTTATGTGAACGTTTGGCCCGATGACGTGCACAGTCCTTTCTTTCCGCCCAAGGAGCGTCGGGGCGACCAAAGCAAGCGACAACTTTACTTAGGCGTTTTGGAAACCATGGACGAGCAATTGGGCGAGCTCTTCGACTTTATACGCAGCGACGCCCAACTGCGCGACAACACGTTGATCGTGATGTGCTCAGACAACGGCCCAGAGGTGGGCGCTGGCAGCGCCGGGCCATACCGCAGCCACAAGACGGCCCTTTATGAAGGGGGCATTCGGTCTCCGCTAATCGTGTGGGGACCTGGTTTAATCGACTCCGGCAAAAGCGGAACGACGAACGACACCTCCGTTTTCGCGGCGTTCGACCTGGTACCGAGCCTGCTTTCCATTTGCGGTACCAATGCCAAGCAAGGCGTCACGTTCGATGGCGAAGCATTGCCAGGCGTGCTGCTCGGCCAGTCCGAAGCTTCCCACTCCACACCACTCTGTTTTCGTCGTCCGCCGGATCGACCAGAACTGCAAGGCCAACAACTTCCCGACCTGGCCGTCCGCGATGGAAATTGGAAACTACTTTGCAGCTACGATGGCAGCGACGAGCAGTTGTACGATCTCCAACAAGACCCCGGAGAGACGACTAACGTTGCACAGCAGCATACTGAAGTGGTTCGCTCATTAAAAAAGACTGTCCTCCAGTGGCATCACAGCATGCCACCAGATAACGGCCCAGCCTGGGAACCCAAGTAATTGTCTCGGAACTCTATTGTTCGTCAGTCTCGAGCAAGCCCAATCCAGGTGTCAGTTCCAGTTCGTTTTTAACGAGCGTGGCCCCTGCTTCATAGGCATTATCGGTCGCCGCATTTCGAGCAGCGTACCCGGCTACGGTACCGCTGAGTGTGGCAATTCCATTTTCAACCGTGACATTCACCTTTTGAGAGTCGACGAACGGGCTCCACCACAGCTCACTCTCAATGCTATCTTGTAATTGTTGATCACTCTTAAGTGGTGCACGTTTCTCGTAATTGGTAATCGACGATTTATCAATCAGCCGATCCGTCACATAAGGATCGTTGATATAATTTTTCTGCTTGGTGACTAAAAGATCGTTTTCAATCTTCTCCACCCCCTGAACCTCAGCAGTAATATGTTCAGCCCAGTCTCGTTCAAAGCTTGAATCGACCGTACCAATCAGCTTCACAACTCCGTCGTTGACTTCTGTTTTGAACTCATAGCTCTCGACGTATGGATCATCGGCCAAAGCAATGATCACGTCCTTGTCTATCTGGCTATCTGATTTTTGGTCGGAAGAGATCACTTTTACGTTGTTGGTCACCGAATGGATGCCGACAACATTCTCAACATCTTCCCCAGCTGCAATTTTCGCTTGGACAGTGGCGACTTCTCCGGAGAGAACCGCCGACGAACCAGACATTTCTACATCGATGTCAAACCCGAACACTCGGGGATCAAGCCGCAGAGCGTGCTTGGCATCTTTCATCAATTGATCTGAGCTCTTATTGACGAAGCGTTTCGCGCGAACGTCCTCGTCGTTGGCCCATTGCTTCACTTCTAACGCGGTCGCTTTGACCGCTGTGACGCCAGGTAACCACGCCGCACTTCGTGCTCGAACCTTTTCCGCCAGCGTACCGACGGTACCCGAGAGCGTTACGGTACCATCATCTACTGATACATGAACGTACATTTCGTCGACATATGGATCCCAACGAAGCACGGCCTCGATCTCTGTCAATAGTTCCGTATCTGATCGATCATCAACAAGGTCGACCGTCAACTCTTCTTCCACCTCTTGAACACCGATCACGCGTTTGACAACCCGCAAAACAATTTCTTTTTCGCGGTACGATTGAACCTTGCCGCGTAGTACGACAGCACCCTTGGCAACCGAAACCTCAACTTCGTACGCTTCGGTAACAGGATTGTTCTCGAGCGCCCGGACAACGTTCTTCCGTATCTTTTCGTCATCGATATTAGGTATATCTTTGACCTTAATCTTATTCACGACCGCCTGGACACCCTTTACGGTCTGAACGACGCGTACTGCGCGATCGCGAGCCAAAATGGTAGTTACTCGACCATCAAGGGTGACGACTCCGTCTTCGCTTTTTACATCCACGCCAACAATGTGGGTGCCTGGGTCGGTAAGTAGCTGAGACACTACACGTTCTCGAATCGTGGCATCGGATAAGATCTGGCGTGTTTCGGCTTGAGCCAGCAACTGAGGTACGCTAATGCCAAGGACAACGACGATCGAAATTACTGTCAGCCATGAACTTAGAGAGTTGTGCATGGTTTTCTCCCTTCTCGTAATTGAATGAGAATGCCCAGAGATTTCCCGATGGTTAGATCGGAAATTCGCGTATCACATCATCCAGCAATGTCGATGCCATGCCGCTCCTGTTTCCATGTTTGCGTTGAGTTGGAACGCCGCTTGCAGGCTTCTATCCGTGACTTTTCACACTGAATTTAACAAGGAGGACGTCATGAAAACGTTAACCGCTGACCAGCTGAAAACGCGTCAGAATCAGGGAGAACGATTGACTCTTATCAACACGCTTAACGAAGAGAACTTCGAAAAGACTAAAATTCCCGGCTCGCTCAACATTCCGCTAGAAGCCGCTGACTTCGAGAAGCGAGTCGAGCAGGCGATTGGTGGGAAGAATCAGCCGGTGGTCGTCTATTGTGCCAGTTCACAATGCCCTTCGTCGGATAAGGCTGCCAAGAAGTTGGACGAAGCGGGCTTTACCGCGGTGTATGACTTTGAAGGCGGTGCCGAACAGTGGCAAGAGGAAGGTGGCCACTTGGCCACGGCATAAAAATCACTAAGCCATCGACATAAGAAAAGCTTCGACCGGATTAGCCGGTCGAAGCTTTTTTGTTATCGATACCAAGAGCATACTTCTCTTAGTCGAGGTCCTTAATCCGGATCTTCATTTCATCCGAATTGCCAACCAGTTCCGGGGCGTACATGGCCTGGGCGACGGTCGGCAAGGCGCTGAACTTGCCGGGAATCTCGGCCCGCAAGCGGTAAGTCAACGTGTGTTTGCCACGGGGAAGCTGACGCACGAAGAAGGTGACCTTCTCGTCTCGCAGTTCCATATAGGCACCCAACGTGTTGCCGTTGTAGCCACTTTGCAGGTCAACCGGTTCGAAGCCTGCGGCTTTCTTATCTTCGAACATCAAGTACTCGTAGTCGTTCTTGCTCTCAATCACTAAATCGATTTCGATCAGATCGCCACTGGTGACTTGCGATTCGTTTTCCAAAAGCGTTCGCTTATACTTCACGACCTTCTCTTTGAGTGCCTGGCCGCGTGCTCCGACGGCTTTGGCGGTCGCGTCTTCGTCCCGGTCTAAGCGGTAGAAACGTCGCTCGACTTTAACTTCCAGGCCTGCCTTGGTGATGAAGTCTTCTAACGTGAAGTTCGTCAGGTAGGCACTGTAGTAAACCGGGCCGCTGCCTTTTCGGCGAACTTCCACCTTGTGCTCACCATCGGTGAGTTGCATGCCGGTGAGCTCGACCGTGTTGTCCACCGTGAACAGATTCTGCTTGGTGAACTCAGTTTCGGCCTTCTTCTGGCCATCGATGAAAATCTCGACGGTCATCTCAGGGTTCAGCTCATCGGTGGCCCGCAGGTAATCGGCCATCGCTTCGACGCACAGCGCCGTGTCGCGGGTCGACTTCCAGTAGGTGGCATGCTTGCGATTGTTTAGCAAGTACTTCACCAAACGACGGGCAGTCACGTTCTCGGCATCGGTTGCCGCCAATAGCTTCAAGTAATAGGCATTCGCTTCGACCGCATCGCCGTACCAATACCACCAACTGCTATCAGCCGGCATTTTCAGGTAGGCCGTTTCGTTCTCCTGATCGGTAACCAGGTATTGGTCCAGGTTACGCCGCAGCATGGCCAGCTTCTCGGCATCTCCGACTTGATGCAGGGCCAATGCGAACAGTGCTTTGCCATAGACCGAAAGATTGTTCCGATCACGATAGAGGAACCCTCGCATCGCGTTATTGTTGTGGTCGAGTTCCGCGAGAACACCGAACACGACCGCGTCGAGGTTGTCCGCTTTCAGCTTCCACGGCTTCTTTTTGTCGTCCGCATTTTGCAGCTTTTGAACTTCCCCTTTCTGGTATTTGATCAGCCACTGCTTGCCACGTTCGATCACGTCAGGCACCACGGCGGCCCCATTCCGCTCAGCAATCACAAGCCCACGCACGACCACGGCGGTCGTGTGCGGATAGCTATGCTCGTGATAGCCAGAGAACCAGCCCCAACCTCCGTCCGAGTTTTGCATCTCAGTCAGACGCTGAACGCCGCTTTTGACCATCTTGGTAAGCTCGGCGTCGTCGAAGACCGGATTCTTCAGTTTTCCATCCCAGCCTGCATTCCAGCGATCGTTGCGTTGCGCAGGATCGCCGATCTCTTGAGCGTTGAGATTGTTCTGATGCTCGGCGATCGACTTCAGATCGATCCCCATCTCACCCAACACTTTCCGCGTGATGACCGTCGGCACAAAGCGGTTCAGGGTTTGCTCGGTGCATCCGTAGGGATAGTCGATCATGTACGGAAGCGCTTCGACCATCGCACCCGCCAAGCTAGGCGAGTAGCGGATGATCAGGCGTGAATCTTCCGGTCGACGATCTTCCGGAACGCTGATCGTGATGCTTTGCGAATTGTGCTCTGGCTGGACGGTGCCGGCCCACGACTCGGTCTTGAGCATTCCGTGCACGTACACCGGGAAGCTTTGCTGCATCGCATCTGATTCTTCGTCGGTCAGGGCCTTCATCGTGATGGCGGCTTCCCCTTCCTGGGTCACCTTTACCGTCCAGTCGACGCGGACTTCACCACCAGCGGGGATGGTTACCTTCTGCGTCAATGGCGAGTCGCTCGACATCAACTCGGCAGGGATGTCCAACGAAACAACCGCCGACTTCTCGGTCTTCAGATAGTTATGCACGTTGGCCGACAGCACCACTTCGTCCGTCTGCACGAAGAAGCGTGGGGCCTGCAAGCGAACGATCAAGTTCTTACGCGTAACCACTTCGCTTTCGGCCGAGGCGACTTTGGTGCCTTGCCCCATCGCCCAGGTACGAATCTTCCAAGCGGTCAGGTTTTCTGGCAGATCCAGCTTGAATTCTGCCTCACCTTTCTCGTTGGTGACAACACCTCCACTCCACAAAGCCGTGTCTGCGAAGTTAGATCGTACCGTTGGTTCGACCAAATCGGTGGGTCCCTGGCCGGCTTGTTGGTCCGCCTTGTCTTCTCCGGCCATGGCCAGAGATTGGGCGGCCAGCGGAGCCGCAGCTGGCATAGCATCGGCCATGGCGCCCTTGGCCATCGCAGCCCCCCTCATTCGCGATTGAACCCCACCGCCACGTCCGAATCCTTCAGCTTCCGCTATTTCATCTCGATCACTCAATCCTTCAAATTCGTCGGCCACACTTCGGCCAAACGCACCCAAGTATTGCAGTGCCAGCTGCCCCTTGGGGGTCAGGTTATGGCTATACAAATTCAGGCTGTGTTCCGTTTGCGGATGATGGTGGCGACGCCACTTCCAGAAGAACTCTTTGATGTCCGTCACATTCGACCCGCCGCTGATGTATTCGACCGACTTGTCATAGACGGTGATAACCGTTGACCCGACAAACGGTTCGCCGGTGTGATCGGTCAGTTTCAGCTTGATCTTTCCTTCCCTGCCGGGCAGGTACTCTTTCGCGTCGGTTTCAACTTGAAGGTCAAGCACGCGGGTCTCAGGCGGTACGACAATTTCCTTTGCTTCGTCATGAACCTGGGCATCGGCGATTGTCACAGCCTCGACAAAGAAGTTGGGCATATCTTTCTTAAGCACCGCAATTTCGTGCACCGTGCTTTTGCCGGTCAGACGAACCACCTTGGGTGGCAAGTAAACGCTGTTGGCAGGACGAATGAATAGCAACACCGTGCTGCCCACTCGGTTGGTGTTGATCTGAAGTTTGACCGTGTCTCCGGCCTGGTACTCCTTCTTATCTGGAATCAATTCCAGGTCGTTGAAACGATACTCAGACCCATCGAAGCCTTGTCCACGAATCGTGAAAATGTAGCCACCTTCCTGGGTATGGCCCGCCTCGTCGGTAAGCTTCAGGCTTAACCGGTACTGTCCGGCGGCGGTGGCTTTCATGGTTTGGCTGACACTGCCCTCCCCTTTCATTTCCACATCCCAAGACTGAACTTCTGTCTCGACCGGTTGCTTCTGATCGTCGTAGGTGATCTTGAGAAGCTTCAACTCACCCTGGCCGGCAACGTCACGGGCATCGAGCGTTTGGGCCAGGAAATGGGCATGGATGGTATCGCCGACATCGTAGTATCCGCGATCGACCCAGGTGTAAACCTTAAACGGCTGTCGGGCCACCAACACCTTGCCGGTCCCCACGATCGTTCGTCGCGATTGATCGCGAACTTCGGCGGTGATCGTGTACTGATGGTCTTCGTTGCCATGCAGTGCCTTGGCCAGTGCCGTATCAATTTCGACGTCGATGGTTCCGTCTTCACCGATCTCGACTTCCTGCTCGGCGACTAGCTCGGGCGGATTATGCGATCGCCCGATCCAAAATGGTGCCGGTCGAATGCAGCCAACCCACTTCTGGTATCCGGGGTACCAGGGATAGTCGTACGCGAACCACCAGTAACCATTGCCGAAGCACCAGTCCCAGCGTGCGGATGGAAACCAGTTGCGGTTGTACGGCGAGCGTTCGATTTTGTACTTCACCGTGGCATTGGTCACCGGCGAACCGAAGTAGTACTTCGCGTTGATCTTGGCCGTGATCTTTTCGCCCAGCTCAACCGGCTTTTCCGGCGCATCGATGGTGACCTCGAATTCAGGCTTCTTGTACTCCTCGATCCGAAACTGAATGTTGCCGTAGCTCGTATGGAGATTGTACTGGCCGAGTTTCGCATCAGAAGGAATCTCCCAGGTACCCTCCATGCCGCCGTACTCGTCGGCAGTGAACTGTTTGTTGAAGATCTCGTTGCCTTGCGGATCACGCAATTGAATATTGAACGACTTTCCGGCGAACTGACTGGTATCGGCCTGATCGTATTGCGATCGTCGCGTCCAGAACTTGTACTTCACCGATTGAGCGGGCCGATAGACAGGCCGATCGGTTATGCCGTAGCTGCGTACCTGGTTGTAAGTGGCATCGTGGCGACGACCGTACCAAATGTGCTGAAAGCCCAGAAACGCGAAACGTCCCTGGTCGGTCCGAGCCATGACCAACCATTGATACTGGTGCGTCAACGGGTCGTCGGACAGAATCACTTGACCGTCCGTATCGGTAAACTCAGCGAAGTTCTTCGTCAAGATGTTGTAGCGATTCTGATTACGAACTTGCTCGACCTTGTAGCCGAAGTACTCCAGGTTGGCCTTTTCGATCGGCTTGCCACTGGCCGCATCGGCGACGTAGTAGTACTTCTTCTGATCAAGCTGTTTGCTGACAATCACCGTATCGGCGACCCAGACAACCACCTTGCAGACGTTGCCGTCCTTCATTTTAGCGGTCACCATGTATGCGCCGGCGTTGTTCAATGGAGCATGCACGTCGATGCGGCGATCTAGATGATTAGGACGGGGATCGAGCTTCTCCGACCACTTGGCTACCTGGTCGCCCAGGTATGCCTTGCCACCATCTTGAAAGAGAATCTTCTCGCCGACCTGTTGAAACTGAATCTTCTGATAGTCGATGCGGCCGGGGTTGGATTTCAGATACTGCTTCACATCGGAAAGCAGCTTCTCCATCTTGATCGCGTGGGCCGTGAACTCAACATCGGTTCCATTGCGGAACAAGTACTGCAGCGTTGCTCCCTGGCCGGCCGCATTGACCTGGCCTCCTTGGAACTGTCCCAGGTTGTTCACAATCTGCTCAAGTCGCGTGCGGCGATAGTGGTTCGAACCGGGGCCGACATCGGCAATCGCCTCTCGCCATACCTGGGCCGCTTTGGGATATTGTCGACGATTCTCGAAGATGGAAGCGACTTGATCATAAGCCGAACTACGCTGCGGACTCTCTTCCTGGATCAGCTGCTGCCAGATTTTGATGTGATTGAATTCGTCTGGTAGCTCGAAGCGTTTGATTCCAGTGGCCAGGCGGGCAATCGTTTCGTTCTCTTTCAAGGTTCCCAACGACAAAAGGTGAGGCGTTTCGTTGTCGTCCGCTTCATTTTGTGGGGCGAAGAAATATTGATACTGTTGAAGCGTCTGCACGCCGAACTGTGAGTTAAGAAAGCTGGCCCAACGCAGTTTCACCTGGCCGGTACGACCGGGATCGTACTCTCCCACTTGCTGCATGGTCCAGCGCATCCGCTCGCCATCATTCTTGGCATCTTCCCACGACTTGGGAGCGAGGTAATAGATTGGGTTGCCCTCTTCATCGACTGGGGCACCCTGATTCGATCCGCCGTAGTTGTAGCTCTCGTCGTAATCGGGCAGCGTCGTGATATCAGTCAGGTACTGTAACTGCCAGGCCCCGCGACCATAGTTATTGCGGAGAAAGAACTCCGATACTTGCTGAAAAAGATTCGCCATGTCCGGCTCAGCGTCTTGGGCCTGAGCGACTTTCATCGCTTCGACATAAAGCTGCAGGGCACGCGTGCGATCGCGGTCGATGCTGTTCACTCGTTTCCCACCTCCGCGAACAGGCCCCCGCTGAAACTCGTTGTCGTTGATGACTCCCCAGTGATTCAAGCTTTGGTATTGCGTGGCGATTGCCTGCAGAACCCGCCATTGGTCTTTTTGAGCCTCGGCGGCTTTCTCCAAAAACGCGTCGATCTCAGGATATCGGTTCAACCGCTGCAGCGATTGGACCGGAACGTAGATCAAACGAGCAAGCTCTTTCGGATCTTGCTGGGGATCGAAGAAAAGTTTCTCTGCGGCCTCGTACGCTTCCTTGTAGTTTCCGTCTTGGTAAAGCTTTTCCATTTGTTTCACATCAAGCGCCGGCGATTGAACCGTAGAAGCCTGCGATCCGATCCAGACGGTCATCAATGCAGCACAACTGCAAATAATGGCCAAAGGAACGGTGCGTAGAAGCGAATAGTTCGTCATGGGGTGTCCTCTCCGAGGTATCTTCGATGTTGAGTGGGGTGTCTAAAAGCAGATTGTCTTGCCCAGGTGTAGACGATTTCAAGCCAAGATTCGATTTCAGTAAAACCGGATTACGGAGTACTTTTCCGTGACTGCCATTTTATGAAGTTTTTCACATTTCGCCCTTACCAATTTTGTTGACGCAGATGTCTAAAAACTTAATCAATGACGCTAACATAGAGGAGAGAACGTCTCTTTCCACAAGAGCCGATCTCGCTACAATTGGTTGATCTACCCCCCCTGACAATGAATTTACCCCCATCGTTGTCGATATAACCGATTTATGAAACAAAATCGGTCGCTTCCTCGTCGTACTAGCAGAGGCGAATCCGGTTCCACTAAGGCAATTTGGTGAAACGGCAACTAGCCTTGAATTAAAGAATACCTATTGCGAGTTTCGAGGAATGACACAAGCAACCAATCCTTACCAAATGTGGTTGGGTCTCAACGTCGCCGGTCGGCCTGACTGCTACACGCTGTTGGGACTGCCCACGTACGAGGCAGACACCGGCAAAATCATGGTTGCTGCGCAGAATGCCCTGTCGCGCGCCTCGATTCCCATGGCTCCTGCCGACGAGCCACTTCGTCAGACGCTCGTTTCGGAAATCCAATTGGCCCAGAACTGTTTGTTGGATCCGGCTCAAAAGCAAGCCTACGATCAACAACTTCAGGCCTATTTCAGTGGACAAGCCGCACCCGTCGCAGTCGCTCAACCGGTTGCTGCGGCACCCGTTCAGCATGCGACGCCTATACAGCAGGCAATGCCGGCGAGCCCGGCTTCCGATTCAAGCAGCGATATTCCGCTGAAAGCCAAGAAGGCATCTGCGGCGACATCCGCCAAAAGCAGAGCGAAAAACTCGGCATTCGGCTTATATATGGGTGGCGTTGCGATTCTCTTGCTCGCGGCAATCTCCGGCGGGGCCCTTTACCTTTTCACCGAGAAGGTAGAAGAACCGATCGCCAAAGCCGACCCACAGCCGGCAGACACTTCCCCGAAACCACTTATCAAGGAAGAATCCGAGCAAACAAAGAAGAATGCAAATTCGCTTCCAGGCCCTAAAAACGGCAATCGTCCGACATCTAACGATCTGGCCAGTTCGATCCCAGGACTAGGGGATCCGGAAGAAACCATGGCCGGAATGCCGGCGATGCCTACCAAGCCGCCCGAACCCCAAGCCACCGCCAAGGACCAAGCCGAACTGAAATCGGCGCTGGAAACGGCCTGGCGTGGGATCAGCGAGCAAGATTTTGCCAAGTCATCGATTGCCCTGGACAAAGTTCGCAAAGCCCCTAAAACCCCCACTGGCAAGACCGACTTCGATCGCGTCGACCAGTTCGTCCAAGACTTGATGGCCTATAACAGGGCTCTCAACGAAGGGTCCGCCTCGTTGCGTGAAAATGAAGAACTGACCGTCGGCAGCACAACATTCACCATAACGACGCTGGATGATCGGCGCGTTGTCGTTCGCTTTGCCGGCCAAAACAAAGGGTACGAGCGTGGTGAACTACCGGAAGGTTTCCAGCGAGCGATTGCCCTGAGCCGCTTGAAAGGGGAAGACTCCGTGAAACAGCGTGTGGAAGCTTCCCACCTGTTGCTCTCGCCGAAGGCCGATATCGAGTACGTCCGCAATTTGTGGACTCAATCAGGTGCCGACGGAGGTGCTCTGGCCGCCTTGGAAGCCGGCAAAAGAAAGTATCTAGCCGATAGTATGGTCGCCGACAATTCGCCCGCCATGCCGACCGAGATGATTTCGACCCCGACCGACACCAATTCCATGTCTCCCATGGAGAATCGCGAAACCACGCCTGCCGATTCGACGGCGGACGTCGCTCAGCTGGCCAACCTTATGAAACAGGCTCGTCAGCAGATTATTGACCGCAATGCCACTGCGGCCCAGCAGTTAATCTCTCAGGCCGCGCCGCTTGTTTCAGCTCCTGCACATCAAGAAAAGCTCGGCTACTTAAAAGAAGTCGCCGATTTGAATCAGCAGTTCTGGCAAGCTGTTTCAGGAAGTCTCACCAAGCTTCCGGCCGACTCGGAACTCGACGTCAACGGCAAGCTGATTCGCATTGTCGAATCAGACTCGAATCGTCTGGTCATTCGGATGGACGGTGAGAACCACCGGTACACGCTTGCCGATATTCCCGCCGGGCTGGCCAAGTTCCTCGCCGAGCAGGAATTGCCCACGCAAGCCGACTCGAAGAAAATCATCGGTGCATTCCTTCTGGTGACCCCAGAAGGCGGCCCCGACAAGGCTCGCGAAGAGTGGGCTACCGGCTTTCTTGACGAAGAAGAAGTCAACAACCTTGCCGGTGTGGTAACAGATCCTTACAAGCTTGCCGACGACCTGATTAAGCAAGCCAATATTCCTGCCGAGACCGAAATCTCGCAGCCGGCAGCCGCTTTTCAGGAACAATGGAATTCGCGTATTCAATCGGCACAGCGCCTCGACGATCATGCCAAGATCGGACAAGACATGGCCACGGCCGCAATGGCCATGCCCAACGGATCGCCCCAACAGTTCGCAGGATTCCGCTATGCCTTAGCCGAAGCGGCCCGCGGGGGAGACTTCGCGACTTGCTCGCATATTATCCAAGACTGGCACACTCGGTTCGCCATCGATCAAGGGGAATGGCACCTCAAAGCCATGCAGCTAGCAGCCGGGTCAAGCATGTCTTCTAAAATGCATGCTGCGATTGCCCAACATGCCATCAAGCATGTGCCGCTACTGAAAGCAAGCGGCCAGACCAAGGCCGCCAGCGCCATGCAAGCACTCGCGGAAGACTCAGCAAGGAAGGCACGCGACAAAGACCTGGTAGAAGCCGTAAAACAGCTAAGCTCTACTCCTTAATAAGGCCAACCCCCCAAGAGACTTTCTTGGGGGAATCTGCTGCGGAACATGAAGCTTCGCAATAAGCCTTTCCGATTATTCTCATAGCTACACGCACACTTAGTTAGCTAAGACTTCCCCTTCGTATTGCCGATAATTGATACCAGGGGATGCAGTGCACGCATGCCCTTTAGTTCTTGCCATTGGAGGGCAAGAACGCGATTGATCGACGGGAAGGATGCCCGAATGCCCCCTGCTAGAAAACTCACCTCCCATTTGGCCGCCTTGGCCCTCGGTCTAGGCTTGGTCAGCGCGTTGTGGTTCTGGGGAGCGGCCCCCTCACCGGTGGAAGCAATTCCCCATCTTATTTCCCAGCCGCATCCCTATGATTTCGATTGGCCCGAAGTCTATATGACCCTGGCCAACAAGTGCGGCGGATGTCATCGCCCCAACTCAAAACGCGTCGACCTGAGTACGTACGAATCACTGTTGGCCGGTAAGGTAGACAACGATCGTTTGGTAGTCCCGGGAAATCCCCAAGACTCGGCACTAATGATGTACATCGAATGGGATGAACATGCCCAGCCAGGCTCTGGTATGCCCCGCACGCCGGAAATGCCACCAGACAAGATGGAATGGCTTACCCAAGGTCAGCAGGAAGCCATCTATCGTTGGATTGAAAACGGTGCGCTCGAATACGCGCTGCCCGAGAACTGCAACATTACGCCCCTGACCGAGATGGAGTTTCCCTCGGCCAAGCAGTGTCAGGCCTGCCATCCCAAGCAGTACGACGAATGGTCTCGCTCGATGCACGCCTATGCACAGCATAGCCCCGTGTTCGAGGCCTTCAATCTGACTCTCATGGAACGCACCAGCGGAACACAGGGAACCTTCTGTACACGCTGCCACACACCAGTCGGTACCGCGCTAGGCGAAAACGGCAACCGCCGTAACGTCCATCGCTCTAGAATTTCGATGGAAGGGGTCACGTGTGTCTCTTGCCACCGTCGCAGTACCAAGCACTATAAGGCCAGCGGTCGCGTTCCTGTCGAACCCGGCAAGTTGCTCGATGCGTGCATGTACGGTCCCTTCGACGATGCCGATGGCGGCCAGGCAATGGGAACGCATGAATCGAAAGGGCTGCCTTACATCAAGACTTCGCAATTCTGCGGCGAGTGCCACGACGTCACCAACCCGCAAGGGGTTCGTCTGGAAGAAGCCTTCAGCGAATGGCAAAACAGCCCCGCAGCCAAACAGGGAATTACCTGCCAACAGTGTCACATGGGCCCCGTCCAAGGCGTCCCCTTCCAAGATTGCGAACGTCCCCTTGGACGAGCCGCAGTGGTGCCTAACGTGCCGGAAGACCAACTACCGCTGCGTCGGCTTACCGATCACACGTTCGCCGGTCCTGACTATTCGCTGCTTCCCGATACCGAGTTTCCAGAGAAGCTCGACTGGATGTACGAGAAAGACTATCGCGATTTGGCATCGCTATCAGACTACGAGAAGGAAACCCTTACCGAACTTCGCAAGAAAAACCGCCATAGCCTCCGTATCGCCAGTGAAAAGCGTTACGAAGTCCTTTCTCAAGCGGCGGACCTCTTTGTGAAGGCGCCTCAGACCGCTCGTTGCGGCGGCAAGGTCGATGTCGATGTCGAAGTCAAAAGCAAACTAGCCGGGCACAGCTTTCCCACCGGATTCACCGCCGAGCGGCAAGTGTGGGTATCGACCCTGGTTCAAGATGAACAAGGGCGGACCGTCTTCAGCTCCGGCGATCTCGACGACAACGGCGACCTCCGCGACGAACACAGTCATGCGGTCCTGGCCGGCAAGGTTCCTTACGATCGATTCCTGCTCAACTTCCAGAACAAGTTCACGGCCCTAACCGCCGAAGGCACCGACCGTTCGGTGATCCTTTCAGTGAATCGCCACCTCACGCCAATCAACATCGTGCGACCCGCCGAAGGCATCTCAGCTTCGTTTGGTCGTCCGCCCACATTCCGTATCGCCAAAGGCAGCCTGGCCCCTCTTTCCAAGCAAGGGCAAAGCTATCCGGTCCGTCTACCCAACGAGCCTGGCACCTACCATGTGACGGTACGTCTGAACTTCCGACATCTTCCACCCACGCTTCTGGATCGCATCGGAACGCCTCACTTGAAGCATCTGCTTGAAGTCGTCGTCCTTCAAGAATGGTGTGGCACGATCGAGGTCACCCCATGACCGCGAACGCCACTTCCAAAGTTCGGCAGCTCTTCGCTTCGGCGTGGTGCACAGCGATCCTATGCTACGGCTGCGTCGCTCTGGCCGACGAGACCATGTTTGATGAGCCGCCACTGCCTGGCCGATCTGGTAACCCAATTCGCCTAACGACACCTTCAATTAATCGAGCGAGCTTCGAGCCGCTAGACAACTCGCTGCTTCCTCCTCGGGTCGAACCGATCGAGACGCCACCAAATACTCCGTCGGAAACGCCGCAGTTACTTCCGCTTGCCACCCCCGAGAATCCGAAGAGCAATTCCTGGAAGGACGAGCCATTACCTCCTCTGGAAGAAGAGCTTTGGCACCACGGTGGCTCGTATCTGTACGCACCTGAAGGTGACCGTCTGGGTTGGCCCTGCGAGGACGAGAACACGCACTCGACCCTCCTACGAATTCCCGAAGACTTTGTCGATCCAGAACCCTTCACGCTGTTTACCCAGTTCGAAGGAGAAGAACCGATCAAGCAGTATTCGCTCGATTGGTTCGGCCCCGAGGCTTACAACTGGGAACCACGTTTTGTTGCCTACGGCGGATACCAGGCCAGTGCGATCGCGTACAAACAGGGTGACACACGTAGCGACGGCCTGGGCCATCAACTGCTGGTGGACTTGGACCTGCGTCTGACCGGCACCGAGCGCTTTCATGTGCAATTTCGCCCCCTCGGCAAAGACAACACCGGCGGCTCGTACTATCGCTTCAGCGATCCTGCCGGGTACATCGACAACAGCACCGGCGTGCCTCAGCGATTCTGGTTCGAGGGCGAACTCCACAGCATGTTCTCTGGCTTCATGGATCCGTTCGCAGTCCGCGATGTGCACATGGTTGGCGGGAAGTTTCCCTTCGAGTTGCACAACCAGCTTCTGATGAACGACGAAATCTTAGGCGCCGTGATCAACAAGAACACGCTCTTTGTCGGCAATACCAGCAACATCAACATCCAAGCCATCTATGCGGCAAGCGATGTCGACAATGTGGCCGACGACAATAGCCGCATGTATGGAACCAACTTCAGCGTCGACTACAAGAAGGTCTTTTACGAAGGATCGTATCTATTTGTCGAAACGCCTGATGCCCCCGACCGCGACCAACATTTTGCCGCGCTCAGCCGCACCAAATTCCATGGCCGGCTGAACTACGCGACCCGGGCCCTCTTTAAGTTC
Source organism: Bremerella alba (assembly GCF_013618625.1). Lineage (NCBI taxonomy): Bacteria > Pseudomonadati > Planctomycetota > Planctomycetia > Pirellulales > Pirellulaceae > Bremerella > Bremerella alba. The sequence goes on from NZ_JABRWO010000002.1 coordinate 416,891, forward strand.
GGCGACGAAGCAGGCACCGGATCGGGCGAGTTGTTTGTCCTGGAAACGAACTACACCTACCTGATGCCTGCCCATCCGCTGGGTATCGAGTTTGGTGTCGCTTATTGCAACGTGTACTATGCGACCGACGGCTGGAACTCTGCCGGTGGTGGCAATTTCAATCGCCTGCGAGCCGCGTTCGATGTGAACCCACTTGTGGCGATCTCTACAGGCAGCAACTTAGGAGACAATTACGGTGCCTCGCTAGGTGTCCAGCTGTTCCGTCATAACGAAGATGAATCGATCGCCCCGGAAATCGCCTTCCAGACACCCAATGGCGACCTGGTCTACGGCTTTGGTCTGCGTTATCAGCGAAAGACGGGCAAACGCTCGTTCTTCGAGGTCTTAGGGCTGGTTAACCTCTCAGACAACGAGTCGCAACGCCGCGATGGCGTGTTCGTCTCCGAAACCATTCTCTTTTAAGCGGTTGCGTTAAACTTCCGCAGCCAAGCTTCCTCGCTCTCTGCAATCGACTACAATCGGGCAAGCCCCTGCCCTTTTACCTTCGATTGATTCGAGCCATGATACGCCATTTCCTTTCCGTTACTGCGGGCATCTCTCTCTTGCTGATCAGCGTTCCCCTTATTGCTGGGGAAGCCGACGAGCTGACCAGAAAGATCAACGCGATTAGCGCCGAAGAAACCGGCTATCCCGAAGCAGTTCAAGCCGTCGCGGCCCTCAGCAAGATGAATGCCGAGGCCATTCCAGAGGTGTTGGCTGCCATGAAACAGGAACGCCCCGTAGCGGCCAACTGGCTACGCGGCGCCGTCGAAGCAATCGCCGATAAAGCGAGGCAAGAGGGTTCTCCGATCTCCAATGATACGCTCATTGAATTCATTCAAACGCAATCGCACTCTGCCAAATCGCGATCGGTCGCGTATCACCTTCTCAAGCAACAAGATGAAACGGCTGCCCTGCAGTTGATCCCCAGCTTTGAAAACGACGCCTCACTAGAACTACGATTGCTGGCCGTCGAGAAGCTGATGGACGACGCCCGAGCGAACCTTGCGGCAGAGAAAACCCAGGAAGCCATCGCGACCTATCAGCAAGCGCTGACCGCCACACGCAACGCCCACCAGGCCAGTGTGATCGCCGATGCTTTGAAGGAACTGGAAGTCGAAGTCGATACGACCGAGCATTTTGGTTTCCTCAAAAACTGGCACGTCATTGCTGCCTTCGAGTTCGCCAAGGGAGATGGTTTCGACGCCGTGTATCCACCGGAAAAAGAGATCGACCTGGCGGCCACCTACCCCGGCAAACTGATCGACGAAATTCCAGCCCCGGCCAAGTGGCAGCCTCTGAAGCTGGGACCGGGAGAGAAAAGCGTCGATTTCAACAAGGCCTTTGCCCCAGTCAAAGAGGTCGTCGGCTATGCCGTCACGACCTTCGATAGCGACCAAGCGCAGGAAGTTGAACTGCGTTGGGGTTCGGCCAATGCGACCAAAGTCTGGGTCAACGGCGACTTGGTCGCGTCCGACAAGGTCTTTCATGCCGGAGACAATTTCGACCAATACTCGGCCAAGGCCAAGCTGAACCCAGGCGAGAACACCATTCTCGTCAAGCTCGTCCAGAACGAACAAACGCAGTCGTGGACCAATGTCTGGAAGTTTGAACTGCGGGTATGCGACCATCTTGGCACGGCCATCGCTGATGCAAAACCTTAACCTCCAACCCGGAAAACAACCGATGCGGATCCTCCTTAGTGTGCTGTGCCTGACCGCGATGGCATCGAGCGTAACCGCCGATTGGCGACAATTTCGTGGCAACGATACCACCGGGTCCTCGGCGTCGTGCGAGCTTCCCGACAAATGGTCGGCCGACGGCGAGAACGTCGCCTGGAAAGTCGAGTTGCCCGGCCGTGGCCCTTCGAGCCCAATCTTGGTAGACGGCAAGGTCATTGTCACCACCGCTGACGGAGCCGATCTCGAACAGTTGCATGTGCTGTGCTTTTCCGCTGCCGATGGCAAGAGGCTCTGGCAACGCAATTTCTGGGCGACCGGTCGCACCTTTTGCCACCCCCAAACCACGCCTGCCGCGCCCAGTCCGGTAAGTGACGGCAAGTACGTCTACGCATTTTTCGGATCGAGCGACTTGGTATGTCTCGACCTGGATGGAAATTTGAAGTGGTATCGCGGACTCGGACACGAACACCCCAAGGCCGGCAACGATGTGGGCATGGCCAGTTCGCCGATCGTCCTCGACGATACGGTCGTTGTTCAGATTGAAAACCAGGGAGATTCCTTCGCCGCCGGCATCAACGCCGAAAACGGACAAACGCGGTGGTTCTTACCTCGATCGGAACGAGCCAACTGGGCATCTCCCATTGCGTTGAAGTCTGTCAATTCCGGCGACCAAAGCGTGGCCCTATTGCAGTCTGGCAGCGGAGTCACGGCCGTTTCGTCTCAGAGTGGCGATATCCTATGGGAGCTTGGCGGCGGCGCCTCGACGATTTCGACTTCGCTTACCAACGGCGAGCAAGCGTTCATTGTCTCGAAAGGCCTGACGGTCCTCGATCTGAAAGATCCTCGCGTTAAGCCAGAGATTGCCTGGGAAGCCAACAAGCTGAATCCCTCGTCGATGAGCCCCATCCTGCATGACGGTAAGATTTACACCATCAACGGAACCGGCGTGCTGAATTGTGGCGACGCCGAAACAGGCGATCTCGACTGGGGCCTACGTCTCAAGGGGAAGTTCTGGGCAACTCCGGTCATCGCCGGCGAGAAACTGATTGCGATCAACTACGACGGATTGGCCATGATCGTCGATATATCTGGCGAGAAAGGCCAAATCCTGGAAGAGATCGAGATGGGTGAGAAGATTCAAGCCAGCCCTGCCCTGGGCAACGATGCCATGTACGTCAAAGGGGAACGCCACCTGTGGAAGATCGCAAATACGCAGTAAACTAAAAGGGAAAACTCGCACCCCTCAATCGCTTGAAGATACACCGTGGCTTCTGAAATCTCCATTACTCCGTGCGGTCCCATTACGGGATCGATTCGTCCTCCCGGCTCGAAAAGTCTTACTAATCGAGCTTTAATCATCGCTGCGTTGGCCCAGGGTCAATCGACGCTGACCGGTGCGCTGGAAAGCGAAGACACGGAAGTGATGATCGATAGCCTGCGCCGCATTGGCGTTTCGATCAGCCACGATCCGGATCGTCATACGCTGACGGTCGAGGGAAACGGCGGCAAGTTTATCGGCGACAACACGGAAATGTTTATCGCCAACAGCGGAACCTCAATGAGGTTTCTAACCGCACTGGCAACCCTTGGCGAAGGAAGCTTTCGCCTGGACGGAATTGCCCGCATGCGAGAGCGCCCGATCGGCGATCTGATCGAAGCCCTCCAACAACTCGGGGCCAACATTCGGACCGAACAAGACAACGCCTGCCCTCCGGTGCTGGTTGACGGCCAGGGGCTTCCCGGCGGACAAGCCACGATCGCTGGTAATATCAGCAGCCAGTACTTGAGCGGCCTTTTGATGGCATCGCCCTACGCTTCCAGCGAAGTTCAATTGCAGGTCGACGGCGAATTGGTTTCGCAGCCTTATGTCCGGATGACGACCCAAATCATGCGAGACTTTGGCGCTACGCTCGAAGAGAACGATGGTTGCCGGTTTGTCATCCCTGGCAGTCAGACCTATCGTGGACGCGAGTATGCGATCGAGCCCGATGCTTCCGCTGCGAGCTACTTCTGGGGAGCCGCCGCCGTAAGTGGCGGCAAAGTCACCGTGCAAGGGCTTTCCCGCGATGCGCTGCAAGGAGACGTCGGTTTCTGTGAAGCCCTCGCTCAGATGGGCTGCCAGGTTGACTATCAGGCAGACCACGTTACCGTCACCGGGGGTCCCCTTCGCGGGATCAACATCGATATGGGCCAAATCAGCGACACGGTCCAAACCCTGGCCGCGGTAGCCCTGTTTGCTGACGGGCCGACCACCATTACCGGTGTTGCTCATAACCGCCACAAAGAGACCGACCGAATTGGCGACCTGGCCTGCGAGCTTCGCAAACTGGGCGCGACCGTCGAAGAATTTGAAGACGGGATGACCATCACCCCCGGAAAGCTTCAACCGGCTCAGATCGAAACCTATAACGATCACCGCATGGCGATGAGTCTGGCCTTGGTCGGACTCCGTCAGGCAGGCATCGTCATTCTCAACCCCGGCTGCACCAGCAAAACCTACCCTCGCTACTTCGAGGACCTGGCCCAGCTTTGCGGTAGTTAAGTGAAGCCCAGCCGCTGGCAAGAAAAAGAAAAAGCCGCACTAAGCGGCTTAACTTTCAGAATCGACGCTTAAGTCGATTCTTTCTCACATCGGACCCAAATCCATTAATTGGGTCCGAAGGTTGCCGGGAAGTGCGTACTGGTGAGTCCTCTTCCGAGGAACGCATCGGCCTTGTGTAGAGCATCGTCCACGGGGTTAGCCAGTGGAGTACCGATCATATCAGGGTCATGCGAAATAAAACCAGCGCCGCAATGCTGACAGGAAACTTCCAGGCCGAGATATTCGACCTTAACCTGCAACTTTCGGCCACACGTAGGGCAGGGTTGGACGAAGTACGTGACTTTACACACGACGGCATCTCCTACTACCTCAACTTCGGATGGTGGCTATCGAGAGACGACGAGCTCGATAACGTTCCCGCAGTATAGGAAAAGCTCCTCAGAAATCAATCGAAAAAAAGCAGTTACGGTATCTCAACCCCACTTAACAGCCATTACTAGGGAATTTAAACCAATATTACTGCTATCTAACTCCTTCTTCTCAATCGCTCTAAATTAACCATATTCGGCTGATATCTCGGGGTTACGAGTTTTTTACCCGATTTAGTGGGGTGCGCTAACTATCTTCAATGTGTAATCTATCCTTCTAAAGAGTGGGGCAGACGTACTTCAAAGTTACAGAAATAATTTCGGGAATCGTGCAAGAGAGTCGGGGGATAATCATGCACTGGCCTAAGATCAGCTCAACCATTCGCGTCCTGCTAAGCACCTTTTGCATTGGGTTAGCCTGGGGCAATGTCGCGTCCGCCGAACCGGTTCGACCAGATTTCTCAACCCTAGAGCATCTTGTTGAGCAGTACTTTTATCACGCGCGTGATCGCAGAAAGCCAATCTTGCTGACCCAAAGTCAGGTTCTCGACCTGATGGAGTCTTTGCGAGGGATGCATATCTACATTCCCGGCCGCAACCAGATTGCCCGGAGCTTTCCCCACGATCGCGAGTTCTTCACGCGGTTCGTACTCGAGGAACTGAGCCGGGAACCGACACCCGAATTTCCCGACGACCCAACCTTCTTGCTGCAAAGAATCGATGCGATGTGTACGTCGCACCAGTCGATCCGCCAACTGATGCGGATTTCCGGACAAGGCGAAAGCTTTTCCTCGACGTGGATCCCGGCAGATGCCCTTTTTCCTTCGCTGGATAAGAAGCAGTTAGAAGATCTACTCGAAGAGCACAACGTAAAAAACGCCGCCCAGGCAAGCCCCAGACGGCGTAATTATACGATCGAACATTTGCTGGAAGCACTTAAAAGTGCCTACCCACCTGCGGCTGAAACGGCCACTTCGACGACCTCATTTGACGCGGCGGGCCGATAGAATCTTCACCGGCTCGCGCGGCAAATTGACGAATCCGTCGCTCGACTTAACTTCCACTTTGGAAATGGCGTCGACGACCTCCATGCCCTCAATCACTTCGCCGAAGACGCAGTACCCGAAGCTGCTTGAATCGTCGGTTCCGATGTGATCGAACGCCTTGTTGTCGGCACCGTTAATGAAGAACTGACACGTCGAACTGTGGATGAAGCTGGGATCGCGCGACATGGCGATGGTGCCCCGCTTATTCTTGAGGCCATTGGTGGCCTCGTTTTGAATCTCGCTCTTGGTTTCGCGAGGATTCATACTGGGATCGAATAAGCCTCCCAGGATCATGCCGTCGGGCTGCACGTAGTGAAAGACCGTCCCGTCATAGTGCCCGGTCGAGATATAGTTCGTTAGAAAATTGTCGACCGTCGCCGGAGCCTTCTTGGCATCCAACTTGAGATGAATGTCCCCTTGGGTCGTTTTCAGGATGACCTCCGGAAACTCTTCTCCGCGAAAGTCAGAGCGTGCCGCGGACTTGCCGTCGATGTCGGTTGATACGGTGTGCGAAGTCCTATCCGACGTGCCAGAGCCAGGATCGTTGATACTGACTGCCGGTGGATCGGCCGAATCAGATGATCCACAGCCAGCGGAAAACAAGCCAAGACAAACGGCCAAGCCAAAAACGGCTGCCGACGATGATAAGTGCGGGAACTTCATCAAGCACGCCTCCCTGCGTTACGCCTGAGGGTGAAATGAACGGATCAGGTTCATGTTCGGGTCGGAATTTGTGAGATATTTTCAGGATTTCTGAGAATCGTGCAACATGAGTTTCGCAAGTCGCTCAATCTTAATCTAACCACCCCAAATACCCCATGTACGAATACATCCAGGGATGGACCCATGGATTCAACGCGGAATAGCTCGCAGAGATCGCAGAGAATAACAACAAAACGGCAAACAGAAGTTGGCCCCAGCGAGCATTCTTCCATCGATCGAGTACCGGAATCATCGCGGTCAACCACATCGGAATCAGCCAGAAAGCCCATCGAAAGCCAGACGTCATCCCGCCGTAATTGCGATCTTTCAGCGGACGGAACACATAAAACAAGACGCAGATTAATGTCAATGCAACGATGAACCCGGCAACCTGGCGGTGGGTCCCCTTCTCGCCGAGCCACAAACCGAGCCCCAGCAGCGAAAGCAACCAGACCGGCGTGAGCGATAAAATTCCATGGTGGCCTAAGGTCACATGAAACGCATAGCGGCCGATCGACTTCTCGCCCAAATCGACCCCCTTCTTCACCCCTGGCTTCCAATAACTGGTGTCGTAGTCGTACCAGTTGTCCCAGTCACGAACTTCGATGTTGTTCTCCGTCCGCTGCACGGCATAGCGCCGGTCGATACCCATGTCGAGCACTACCCAGCGGTTGCCGGTCTCGCGGGTGATGATCTCGGCCTGCTGGCTAAGTTCGATGCCGTGGTTCTCGAGAACGTCTTTGAGCACCAGCGGTACTTCCTTTTTATCTAACGCCCCGTGCAGCTTCGTTTCGAGCGTGCCCAGCACTTCGCCATCGGCGCGATGCGCATAAGGAGGTCGCCACGACTGATGCGCAATGTAATTGGTGAGTAGCGACGCACCTAATATCAACGCCGCAGCCGGCACGCCATAGACAAGCGTCCCCACCGGTCGCTTGATCAGCATCGCCAGGCCGAGCAGTCCAAAGAAGCTGAAAGCCGGCAGGTCGTTCACCGCCGCACAGGCCGCAAAGAACCCAGCCCCCAGCAAATATCGAGCGTCCCCCCGACCGTCGCACCACACGCGCAAACCGCAATACAACGCAATGGCTACGCTTGTCGCCGCCAAAGAGTGATTGTTGATAGTAACCGCGTATGTGGTCAGAAACGTCCCGAAGGCGACCGTTGCGACAATTCCAATCCGAGCGAAATCGGACTTCGCGTAGCGCTCGACAATCCAGATGGTTGCCCAGAGCAGCCCGAATAGAAGCAGCCCATTGGTGGCGATCAGGACCGCCCGACCTACATAGAAGGGATGCTCCGAGATCTCCATGCCGACGGTGTTCTTGATCAGCCAGTACTCGCCAGCCAACACACAGGCCATCAGCGGCGGCTTGCTACTGTAGTAGTGATACTTCCCATCAGGCCCCAGATGATAAACCTTGTCGATCGAATCCCAGTAGCGGTCTTGAATGACTTCGTCGATGGCAAACGTCTGGTGATCGACCAATGCTCGGACCGTCGCCCAGCGGCTACGATCGTTCGCACTGAGAAACGGGTGCCGACCATGCTCGGCGGTTACCGCCCATATTCGTCCGACCGCATTGCCCAGACACACCGCAATCAATAGCCAATAGATGGCCCAGCGCAGCCGGTCGGCGTCGGTCCACGAACGATCAGGCTTCCGAGAAACTCTAGTTGGCTTCGTCACGCACGCCTACCTTTTGCGAGATGAAGTACGACTTGGTCTGCGGAGCGATCGCCGAACGAATGATTTCAGCCAAAAGACCCACGGTGACGAACTGTGTCCCTAACAAAAGCGACACAATCGAGTAGTAGAAGATCGCTCGCTTGTGCAGCTCTATCGGCTCTTCGGCTCCGATCAGTCGGTCGATTATCCACCAGCCAGAGAGCCCGAACAGTCCTATAAAACCGAGGGAAAAGAACAGCAAACCAATGCCACCCAAGAGGTGCTGAGGCCGCTGCCCGTAACCGGTAATGAACGCGACCGTCGTAAGATCGAGGAACCCTTTGAGAAACCGCCGCACTCCGTACTTCGAGTGGCCGAACTGCCGGGCCCGGTGATTGATCACAATTTCTCCCACCTTCCAACCGTGGGCCGCGGCCAGCACCGGGACAAAACGATGCAGCTCGCCATAAAGGCGGACCTCGTCGAAGATCTCGCCGCGGTAGCATTTCATACCGCAGTTGTGGTCGTGCAGCGTTACACCGGTAAGCGTGCTGACCATCCAGTTGAAGACCCGCGACGGTCCGACCTTATGCCATGGGTCGTGCCGAACTTGCTTCCAGCCGCTGACCACGTCGTAGCCGGCGTCTAGTTGTTCCAGGAAACGCGGGATCTCTTGCGGATCGTCCTGCAAATCGGCATCCATGGTGATGATCACATCCCCTTGGGCTTCCTGAAAACCAGCATCCAAGCCGGCCGCTTTGCCGAAGTTACGGCGAAACTTGAGCCCTCGAATGCGGTCGTCTTTCTCGACCAGCTTCGAGATTGCCTGCCACGATCCATCCTTCGAGCCGTCGTCGATGAAGATGATCTCGACATCGTAGTTGTTGGCCGTGACGACTTCGCAGATTTCTTCGTGCAGTTTGTCGAGACTCTCGTCTTCGTTATAGACGGGGATCACCAGAGACAGCTTCATTGACTTCACTTTCCAAGCATACTCGTTATGCAGGGTTTTTAGGCGGGACCGGTGGCCGAGCTTTCTTCGGCAGTCGCAGACTCCGAAGTCGCGTCGTCCGTGGTAGGTTCGGCGGCGGGAATTCCATATAGGATAATCGCCAACGCGACCTCTGCCAAAAGCCACGCTACCCGCAGTAGCACGGCCGAGACCACCGCGACCACCGGACCAAAGGCCGGGGCCATCATTTCCATAATCACATATTCACGAACGCCCATACCACCAGGAATGGGCGTCACAAAGCCGACCACCATCGCCAGGCAAACGGTGGCGGCCAACAGCGGGAACATCGTTAAACCACCGGCCATCTGCGGATCGGCATCCGGAATACTCGCCATCGTGGCGAATAGACTGCCCCCCAACAAGGTCCAACCAATGATGTTGGCTCCCCAGCCCCAGGCCATCGTCGGGTAATTCAATCCGGCCAGCTTCTCTTCAATCTCGGGGTTGATTCGCGAGACCTTCAAAAACAAGACCACCGCGCGAAACACCGGAGGCAACGTCACAAAGCTGGCGGCTAAACCAATGCCAACCGCCGTCCATAACAGCAGTTGCTGCTCGGAAAACCAGATCGCTATTAATAGGGCGCCGTAGACAGCACCGACAGCAACCATGGTCAACGTTTCGGCAAAGACGGCCGTGGCGACCACGGATCGTTGGAGGTTCTCGCCTTGAACTAAGGAAGTTCGCAGCACGACCACCAACGCCTTGCCCGGAACGTACTTCCCCAGGTGGCCAATAAAATAAGCTCGCACCGCACTAAAGAGACGCGGCTGCTGCTTCATCGCTTTCATCAAGCGGTACCAGAACAACCCCATCGGCAGGGTGCCCAGCAGGTACAGCATGCCAGCAATCACAATCCAAGGCCAACGAAGTTCTTCAAAAGAAAAATTTTGTTGCTGAACTTGGTCGATGGCTTTTTCTATATTTCGCCATATCCCCCAAGCAACCAGAAGCATCACCACGAGCTGAATTGCATTCATCGCGCGGGACTTCCACACCCTACTTCCCTTCGCAGGTGCATCGTCCGGGTAATCTGGGCTTTCGGGGGAAACCAAAATGCGGTCTCTGACGGCATTGATAGCGGATGTGGATAACTTGGCGATGATAGTCTATCGCAAACGGCCTGCGAACCCCAAGGACGTTTCGTCCGTAGTGCCATACCGACCAAGAGATAGGGAATTCTCCTCGCGGCTATGCTTGCGGCAAGAATGCTGTCAAATGTCGCTTTCCCGTTTCCGCAATAACAGTTACGATTAGCGGCACAAGTTGCATGATGCACGTGCTGTGCGAGGAGTATGAAACTGTGTACGCCGCCTGCTTAATTATTACATCCGCCGTTCTTGGCGTGGATTTCGGCTATCAACCCACCGATGGGGGCCAGCTGGAATACATTATTCAGATTGAACCTGAAGCGATCGAAAAGCTCAGATCGGGCGAAGCGATCCAGGTCGGTCTTCCTCCGAACGTGCAGCGCGTTCAGGTCTTTCGTGTCCAAGTCGGAGACGCAGAGCTTCCGAAGATTCTGCCCACGGCCTACGAAGAGCCCGTCAACGAGAAGACCAACCCGATCGGATTGATGCCGACCGAGTCTCCTAAGTTGACCGCTCCGCCAGAAACGACTTCTGCGGCCGACAGCAAGCCCACGCTCGGGGAGGAACTCGCGCAATACGTACCGCGTTCGACGCGCACGCTTCCCTCTGGTGCGACTACGCCCAACCCAACCAATACCCCAGCAGCCAACAATACGGCTGCGAGCGGGAGTGGACAGCCACCTATCCCCGGTGCGGCAGAACGCTACGGCGGAGCCGGATCTTCCGCGTCGCGTTTCTCGGTCCCCAGCACGCCTGGTAGTCCTTATAACGCCGTACAAACAAGCGGCACGACACCACTCGGCTCGGTACCCACTCCTGGCACCAATACCACCGGCAGCAGCACAGCTGGAAACACGGCCGGAAACCCAACCGGCAGTCAGTTCGGTCCCGGATCGACCAACACCACCGGCAATACGACGCCCAATAACGGTTCCACGGCCACCGGCGCAACTAACTGGAGTGCCGCTGCTCAAAACAATGGCGCCACCAACAACACCGCCACAAACCAACCAAACTCCGGCACCAATACAACCAATGGTGCTTCTAACCAGTACCGGTTCAATCAGACCACCAGCGGCAACAACCAAAGTGCCCCTGACCTGATCACGCCTACCGATACCAGCGGCTGGGCCTCGAACAATGGCCAGAACAATAACGGCCAAAACAACACGGGATCTACCTACGGAAACAATCAGGGCAATACGGGAACCGGCCAGAACAATCCGACCGGCGGCAATGCATCGCCACCCAATAGCAACTACCCCAACAACAACGGAAGCCAACAGCCACCGAACTATGGCAACCTGGCTGGCAATAATAATTCAGGCACGGATAACTCCTGGACGTCCGGTACCTGGAATTCCAACCAGAACAACGGTACCTCGGCTCCTTTCAGCCCGATGCCCAATATCCCCAACACGGGGCAGCCGCCGCAAAACAATCAACAGCCTATCTACAACAACCAACAACCGCCGGCCAATTACAACAATCAGCAGCAGCCTCCGTATAACGGCAACTTCGTAAACAACGGTTACCCTCAGCCGCAGTACAACAACGGCCAGAACCCAAACTATGGGTACAACGTCCAGGCACCTTACTACCCGCAGGGGTACCCTGCCCCACAGCGACCGGTCGCGCAAGTTGCCTATAATGATCCGGCCGGCACCGCGCCTCCAGTTCAGCAGCAATCACCTACGACACCTAAAACCACCGATGCTTCTGTTTCGGAACCTGCCGAACCGAAAGAAGCGAAGGAACCCGCAAGACAAGAAGGCGAGTCCCTTCCTTCCTGGTGGCCGTTTTTGGCCTTCGGCTTCCTACTTTCGTTCTGTGCCAACGGCTACATGTTCATCATCTCGCAAGACTTCCAACGTAAGTATCAAGACTTGCTGGAAGACGTCCGCGACCTGCGGACGATGTCGAACGACTAACCCGACATTCAAGCAACACGCTGAAACAAAAAGGCCCTCGAAGCGATCACTTCGAGGGCCTTTTTTTGTTTCGACGATCCGAGTTGCCGCTTCTTAGAACGGCGCTTCGTCGCTGGTCGACTCTTCTTTTTTCTCGGCGGTCTTCTTGGTAGCCGCTTTCTTGGTTGTCGACTTCTTTGCCGCCGTCTTGGTGGCCGCCTTTTTCTTAGTCGTTTTCTTTTTGGCGGTCTTCTTCTTGGTGGCCTTCTTAGTCGTCGTTTTCTTGGCGGCTTTCTTTTTCTTCTTCTTCGTGCCCCCCTTGGCAGCCCGTTCGGCGAGAAGCTGCAAGGCCACCGGCATCGTCAATTCTTCCGGTGAAGTTCCCTTAGGAAGCGAAGCGTTCGACTCGCCGTCGGTCACGTAAGGGCCATACCGACCGTCCATCACCTTAATGATTTCTTCGGTCACCGGCGACTTGTCGAGCGTCTTGAGCGGCTCTTTCGGAGCACCTCGACCACCGCGTGTTTTTGGCTGCGCGAGAAGTTCGAGGGCTTTATCCAGCTCGATATCGATCGGCGAAATCTCGGCCGGTAACGAGCGGGTTTCGTCATTCCACTTCACGTAAGGACCGAAGCGGCCATTGTAGGCCACAACCGGTTTCTGATCGTCCGGGTGTAGGCCCACTTCACGTGGCAGCGAAAGCAGCCGGATCGCTGTTTCCAGGTTCACGTCGCCGGCGTTCATCCCTTTGAGCAGCGAGGCGTTCTTCGGCTTCTCGTCGTCGTCGGTCGATCCCATCTGAACGTAAGGGCCGAAGCGTCCCGCCTTGAGAAAGATCGGCTTGCCCGTGTCGGGGTGCTCGCCCATCGGCTCGTCCCCTTTTTCGGACTGTTCGAGAATTTCCATGGCCTTGGCCAGGTCGATCTCGTCCGGCGGCAATTCATCGGGGATCGATCCGCGACGCTCGCCTTGTTCGACGTATGGTCCGTAGCGGCCCACGCGAACGAAGACCTCGTCGCGATGCTCGCCTTCCTCCGGAGTTCCCAAAGGAATCGAGTTCACCGTCCGGGCGTCCACGTCTTTGATGCGTTCCTCGATTACTTGCTTCAGGCCGTGATTTTCCTCGCCGAAGTAGAACGCTTTCAAATAGGCGTTCGCGTCGGCTTCTCCACGGCTGATGCTGTCGAGGTCGTCTTCCATCTTCGCGGTAAAGTCGTAGTCGACCAGTTTCTCGAGATGGGCTTCCATCAGTCCGACCACGGCAAACGACGTCCACGTGGGAACCAGTGCGTTCCCCTTTTTGAAGACGTATTCGCGACGCAAAATCGTATCGATAATCGAAGCGTAGGTACTCGGACGACCAATCCCCATTTCTTCCAGGCTTCGCGTTAACGAGGCTTCGCTGAATCGGGCGGGCGGCTGGGTGGTGTGGCTCTTCGGGTCGAACTCTTTGGCATCGACGCTCTGCCCGACTTCGACGGCTGGAAGCAGCGACTCGCGATCGGCCAGTTCGGCTTGAGGATCGTCCGATCCTTCGACATAGGCCCGCAGAAAACCGGGGAAATCGATCGTCTTACCACTCACATAGAAGACCGCTTCGCCACCGCCGATGTTGATCGAAATACGGTGCCCGCGAGCATCGGCCATTTGGCTCGCCACGGTCCGCTTCCAAATCATCTCGAACAGCTTGAACTGCTCGGCGCTCAGTTCACCCTTGAGCGCGTCAAGTTTTTGGAATTCGTTTCCGGCAGGTCGAATAGCCTCGTGAGCCTCTTGGGCATTTTTCACCTTCGAGGCATACACGCGGGGCTTCTCTGGCAAATAGTCTTTGCCATACTCGCTTTCAACCAACTTGCGCGAGGCGTCGATCGCAACCTGAGCCAGGTTGGTCGAGTCAGTACGCATGTAAGTGATGTAACCATTTTCGTACAAGCTTTGGGCAACCTGCATCGTTCGCCGAGCCGTGAAACTCAGCTTACGGTTGGCTTCCTGCTGCAAGGTACTGGTCGTAAACGGCGCGGCCGGTTTGGTGGTATAGGGCTTGTTATCGAGAGTGGCGACCGAGAAGTCAGCACTTCGGATGCGTTCCAGAAGCGACTTGGCCCCCTCTTCATCGAGCAGCAGCAAACCTTCTTTGTTGGCCTTACCGGTCGTCGTGTCAAAGTCGCGTCCCGAAGGAACCCGCTTGCCGTCGGCTTCTACCAGGGTCGCTTCAAAGGACTGCCCCCCGGCTTCAAAGGTGGCGACCAGGTCCCAGTAGGTCGCTGAATGAAACGCCATCCGGTCGCGTTCGCGCTGCACAATCAGACGCACGGCCACACTTTGCACGCGGCCAGCAGACAGTTTTGGCTTGATCTTCCGCCAGAGCAGCGGCGAAACCTCGTAACCGTACAAGCGGTCGAGGATGCGGCGTGTTTCCTGGGCCCGAACCATTCCATCGTCGATGGCCCGCGGGTTCTCGAGCGCTTCGGTGATGGCCGTTTCGGTAATTTCGTGAAAAACGAGCCGATGCACGGGCACTTTCGGCTTCAAGATTTCTCGCAGATGCCAACTGATCGCTTCCCCTTCGCGGTCTTCGTCCGTCGCGAGGTAAAGTTCGTCCGACTCCTTGAGAAGCTTCTTAAGCTTGGTGACCTGTTGTTTCTTATCGGTCGGAACGATGTAGACCGGGTCGAAATTGTCGTTGACGTTCACCCCCAGGTAGGCCCACTCTTGTTCCTTGTATTCCTGAGGGATTTCCTTCGCACCTTTGGGCAGATCACGCACGTGGCCGATCGAGGCCTCGACGAGGTAATCCTTACCCAGGAACTTAGAAATCGTCCGGGCCTTGGCTGGGGATTCGACAATTACCAAGGCCTTCTTGCTGTTACCCGATTCCGCCATGAATGATCCAATACAATGCGACGAGTGTCGTTCCGCCGAGGGTGCTTTTGCTTGACGTGAAAACTGAGGTGCTTCGGTGTAATGTTCTTATCTGCCAAACAGGCACGTCAAATTTAGCGTTGAGCCATACGCTTTCCGCCAGACGAAAAATCGTTACAGACGGCGCGATTTTTTTGGAAACTCAGCGCAAATCCTGAAATTTTGGTGAAGCTTTCCCGTGCTCCGCAATATTTGCGACAATTAGCCCTAAAGGAAAGCCTCGGCTACGTTTGCGGGCTCTGATTGGGATTGTACAAACCACAATTGCCCCTACAATCGTTCGAATTGTTCATTCCCGCAAAGCATCAGTAGTGCGACTTGGCTCTTAATGTCAAGGGGGCGGGACATTTTAACACCCCACCGGCGGCTCTAGTTTTCGATAGGCGACAATGGCCACTCCGTTTAAAGTTTTCCGCGACAACCAAAAAATCTTCATGGTCGTTTTTGGTGCCCTGTTGATGGTCGCCTTCGTCGTTCTGCCGTCCGTTTTGCAGCCCGGCTTTTTCGGGCAGTCGAACGACCTAACCCGCGGCGAAGTCTTAGTCGTCGTCGACGACGAAGAACTGTATCGCCCAGACATCGACAATCTCGTTAATAAATACGATACCGTCGGACGCGTCATGGCCGAAGCCATCGGTCAATCGCTTATCCTACAGGGTTCGCCCAAAGCGCCTATGCCACCTATCCCAGGTGTTCGCATTGTGCCGGCCACCCAACAGAACCCGGGTGGGCCTCAGTATCAGCCCGTCGGTGCGGAAGAAGCCGTGCTGTATTATGCCTGGGTGAAGAGAGCAGACGAGCTAGGCATGGTGGTCGACGACGAGTCGGTTCGCGAGTTCATGCGTGAAACGTCCGGCGGTCGCTTGAGCGATTACGACTACAACGCCATTCTCACTTCGGTAACCGGTGGCGAAGGCCGCGGACTGAACTACGACTACTTCTTCGAGATGCTCCGCGAAGTCTTGACGGCTCAAAAGCTTCAGGCTTTGGTCTTCCGAGACGGTCGGGTTGTCACGCCAGGTTCGGCCTGGGTTGCCTACCGCAATTTGAATCGCACCATTTCGACCGAAATGTTCCCGGTCTCTTCCCAAGATTTCATGGAACAAGTCGGCAGCCCCGACAGTGCTCAAATCGAAGAGCTCTTCAATAAGTACAAGCACCAGCCAGCCAATCCGGCAATGAACCAGATCGGTTTCTTGCAAATGGATAAGCTCTCGCTGGCATACGTAAAGGGTGACATCAACAACTTCGTCGAAGCCGCCAAGGCAGAGATCACCGACGCAGAGATCGCCAAGTATTACGAAGAAAACAAAGATTCGTTCCGTAAACCGGAATTACCTTCGGCCGAGCCGGAAGCCCCTGCCAGCACGCCTGACGCGGCTGCCACGGATGAACCTGCCCCAATGACCGAAGAGCCTGCGACCGAAACTGCTACCCCCATGGAAGAAGCGAAAGAACCAGCTTCCGAGCAGCAACCGGCCGAAGAAATGAAAAAGGAAGAAGCACCTTCCGAAGAACCCAAAGAAGAGTCTCCAGCCGAAGACAAGCCTGCTGAAGACAAGCCTGCTGAAGACAAGCCTGCTGAAGACAAGCCTGCTGAAGACAAGCCTGCTGAAGACAAGCCTGCCGAAGACAAGCCTGCCGAAGACAAGCCTGCCGAAGACAAGCCTGCCGAAGACAAGCCTGCCGAAGACAAGCCTGCCGAAGACAAGCCTGCCGAAGACAAGCCTGCCGAAGACAAGCCCGCCGAGGAACCGGCCGCGGAAGACTCTTCGCTGAACACCCCTTCAGGCAACATTCAATTGGTCAGCTTCCTTCAGGAAGAAGAAGACGAGAAGCCTGCCGCAGAAGAAAAACCAGCGGAAGAGGCTCCGATGGAAGAAGCTAAACCGGAAGAAAAGCCGGCCGCAGAAGCTCCGATGGCCGATCCGGCTTCGGAAGCACCTGCCACCGAAACGCCGATGGCAGAAGCTCCGGTCGCGTACAAACCACTCTCCGAGGTGCAGGATCAAATCCGTACCCGGCTCGCGCAGCCGATCGCTCAATCGCAAATGAGCGAAGCGTTGTCCGAGATGCGTGGTGTGCTGCAAGCCAAGTACGAAGAGTTCCGCTACCTCGAAACGAAGTCGACCAAGTCTCCTTACGACACGGACGAAATCGAACGCTTGGCGACGAGCCTGGGTCTGTCCTTCGGGGCGATGCCACTTTCCGACTACTATGCCGCTTCGCAGTCGGCCCTGGCCGCAGAAGCCGTCCACGTCGACTACACGTTCGACCAGGCTTCCGGTCTACGGACGATCAACCGCTCGATGGTGGCTGAAGCGTTCCAAACCAATAGCCCTCTCTTCCAACCGCGTCTCTTTCCTGGAGCTTCGCAAAGCTCGATGATGTTCCGCCAGAACGTCCAGGCAGAGGTGCAGTACGTCTACTGGAAGACCGAAATGACCAAAGGCTACGCTCCTAAACTGGAAGACGTGAAAGACCAGGTCATCGAGGCTTGGAAGCAACAAGAGGCCTCGAAGCTGGCCAAAGAGGCCGCCGACAAGCTGGCCGAGCAGATCAAGTCGACCGAAGACCTGAACAAGGCCGCCACCGAGCAAAAGGCCGAAGTGATCGTGGCTGAGAACATCACCTACTTCAATCAGCTCTCGGGGGGCCAAGGCCTCTCGTTGGGCACAATCCCAGGTGTGGACGATGCCAGCCAGATGACCATGGAAGCCCTCTTTAGCACTCCGCTAGAGAGCAGCACCGTGGCGCCCAACGCAGGCGAAGATAAATACTACGTGGCATTTATCAATTCCGAAGCTGAAACCAACGAGCAGCTTCGCGGAAACATGCTGGCCTCCATCCAAGGCACCCTTCCCGCCAGCGTTTCGCAGTATGCGTCGCAGGAAGAAAACATGGTAACGCGAGCCATTCTGCTCGACTTCTTCGACCCCAAGCGTGTCGACTGGAAGATCGATCCAATGGACCTCAGCTCGAACTAGTAAACGCTACCGCTAAAAAATAAGGGCCGGCAAATTTGCCGGCCCTTTTTTTATGGCGTCTGCGATTAACGCACCCGCTTGAGCACAACCGTTGCCAGGGGTGGCAGACGGAACTGGATCGAGTGCTCGCGGCCATTCCAATTCACGTTGTCGGAATGGAATTCGTCGGTATTGATGACGTCGCTACCGGCGTATCGCGAGTTGTCCGAGTTGAAGACTTCCTTGTAGGTGCCTGGCAGCGGAACACCCATTCGGTAATCGTCGCGTGCGTTGGGCGTGAAGTTGCACACCACCACGACAAAGTCTTCCGGATTCTTGCCTTTGCGGACATAGCTGATCGTGCTGTTCTGCCAGTCGTTGCAGTCAATCCACTCGAAGCCCCCTTCTTCAAAGTCGACCTCATGCAGGGACGGCTCGTGAACGACCATCGCATTCAGGTCAGAAATTAGCTTCTGCATCCCTTGGTGCGATTCCCATTCCAGCAGATCCCACTGCAAACCGGCTTCCAGGTTCCATTCGTTCCACTGACCGAATTCGTCCCCCATGAAGATCAGCTTCTTGCCGGGATGCGTCCACATGTACGAGTACAACAATCGCAGGTTCGCGAAGCGTTGCCACATGTCGCCAGGCATCTGATCGAGCAGCGAGCCTTTGCCGTGCACCACTTCATCGTGCGAAAGAGGCAGCACGAAGTTCTCGGTGAACGCATAGATCAAGCTGAACGTCAATTCGCCGTGATGATGCTGGCGGTGAACCGGATCCTTCCGCATGTAGCGAAGGGTATCGTTCATCCAACCCATGTTCCACTTCATGCTGAAGCCCAAGCCACCGTCGAAGGTCGGCCGCGAAACGCCGCCCCAGGCCGTCGACTCTTCGGCAATCGTCACCACGCCAGGATGCTGCAGGTGCGACTGTTCGTTGAATTCCTTGAGGAACGAGATCGCCTCGAGGTTTTCGCGTCCGCCATATTCGTTCGGCAACCAATCGTCCCCTTCGCGACTGTAATCGAGATACAGCATCGAAGCGACCGCATCCACGCGAAGACCGTCGATGTGGTACTTGTCGTACAGGAACAATGCGTTCGAGACCAGGAAGTTGCGAACTTCGTTACGGCCATAGTTGAAGATCAACGTGCCCCAGTCAGGATGCTCGCCCCGGCGAGGATCGGCGTGCTCGTACAAAGCCGAGCCATCAAACTGACGCAGACCGTGATCGTCTTTCGGGAAGTGGGCCGGCACCCAGTCCAAAATCACCGCCAGGCCATGCTGGTGGCAATAGTCGACAAAGTACATGAAGTCTTCCGGGCTACCGTAGCGGCTTGTGATCGCATAATAGCCAACGGTTTGATAGCCCCAGCTTCCGGTGAACGGATGCTCGGAAACCGGCATCAGCTCGATGTGCGTGTGGTTCTGCTCTTGGCAGTACTTCACCAGTTCATGAGCCAGGTATCGGTAGTTGAACCAGCCGTGATCCTTTTCCAGGTCTCGCTGCCAGCTGCCCAAATGGACTTCGTACACCGACATCGGCTTCGACAGCTGATCTTCGTTGGCACGACGCTCCATCCACTCTTGGTCTTTCCACTGGTGGATGCTCAGGTCGGCCACAACCGAAGCCGTACGAGGCGGAACTTCCGCGGCGAAACCATAAGGATCGCACTTGTCCACAGCGCGACCATCCTGACGAACGCGATACTTGTACTTCTCGCCGGCAGCCATCCCAGGGATGAAGATCTCCCAAATGCCGCTGCTTCCGATGCGGTTCATCTGATGGCTACGGGCATCCCAGTCGTTGAAATCGCCCACTACCGAAACGGCTTTGCCATTGGGGGCCCAAACGGCGAAGTTCACGCCGGTCACGCCGTTGACGGTGCGCAGATGGGCACCCATCTTGTCGTAGGAATTCCAGTGCTTGCCTTCACCCAATAGGTGAATGTCAAAACCGGTGAAGTACGAAGGAAATGCGTAGGGGTCGTGCAATGTTTTCATCTGGCCGCTTCCGCCGTCGACTCGAAGTTGATACTGGCCTTTTTCCGTAACCCCATCCATGGGACACATGACTTCAAACAGTCCGGCCGGATGAATCATATTCATCGGCGTGCTCAGACCATGCCCTGGATGGAACAACCAAGCTTGTTCTTTTCCGGGCAGGTAGGCACGAACCGCCGCGGATTTATCACTGCCCGAGTTTTCAACCAGGTGAGGACCCAGGAAACGACTCGGATTGTCGGAACACCCGTCAATAATATCTGTTATTTTACCCAAACTACCAGTAGTATGCACGTCCTACTCCTTGCCGATGCCGCGGTCTGTGGATGATTTTTGTGGGGGGATGCTTATCAATAATTGCTGGTTGAAATTGGCTTAAGCACACGTAGCCAATGCATTTAACGTCGTTCTACTCTCGATTTCCTGTTGGGCATTTCGCAGTGCCATCTGAATATCGTCGACCAGCGAAGTTTTCGCAGGCCACTCGTCGGCGGAAGGATTCTCCGTCAGCAACGAGCGGCAATATTTGGCCGAAATACGATGAAACTGGCGAGCGTGCGCGACACGCGACCATAAGTCTTGATTGCGAACAGCCACACGACGCCCGAGACGCTCGATCTTGAAACCCTGATCTTCCCAGGTACACAGACCATGGCGGATCCCATTCAAGATGTAGCGTGAAGGGGTCAAAAGCATCACGCGGCCTGGCTCTGGGATCGCTTCCAAGCCACGCACGACTGCCAACAGCGCCACACGGTCACCGAAATGATTCACTTCAAAGTCAGACTCGGCAATTTCAAATTTGCGGTCGGAACTCCGCAAAACAAACTGCCAACGTCCACCTTCGATGTCACTTCGCGAGCCGGTTGCGAGGAGATATTGGGGAGTACTCTCTCTCATCGGTTCTCTTCCGGGGGGATGGAATAATCGTCATAAGTGGTCGCCGACGCATCAGCTGCTAGCAAAACTGGCTCCCACGACTTGCTTATCGGCAGGGGCAACCTACGCACACCACCTTATCCAATCGTTTTTCTTTACCTTTTCTTCCCAGCTTCAATGACTAGTTCAGGCAAATCGGGTTCCGCTGCGATCACGTTGCCTCGAAAGTATGAGAGAAGATCTGCTAAAATCATGCCGACCACTTCTAAGAGCGAATCCGTGAAAGCGGAATCGCTGGCGGCGCAAACGAGAGGCTCGTCTCTCGCGCGAACCCTAAACTGCCATTGGAAGAAAGGACCTACGCCGTGGAAGATCGTGAAGTGTTCGAATGGTTGCGTGAGAAGATTTCCCAGACTCGGGGCATCCGTCCTGAAAACGTTCGACTAGAAAGTTCGCTCGCAGAAGACCTCGTGCCAGACTCGTTCGAGTTGATCGAGCTGGTTTGTGCGATCGAAACCAAGTTTGGCTTTTCGATCAATTACGATGACTTTGCCGACATCCAGTCGGTAGGCGACGTCGTGAATTACATCCAACATCACGGCGCCGTTCATTAATAACTTCCTCCCCAGAAGAGACACCTTGATATGGCTGCCAAGAAGATCCTGATGCTCGTCGGAGATTTCGTAGAAGATTACGAAGTCATGGTCCCCTTCCAGATGCTGTTGATGGTCGGCCACGAAGTTTCCGCCGTCTGCCCCGATAAGAAAGCGGGCGATACCGTCGCCACCGCCATTCACGATTTCGAGGGGCACCAAACCTACACCGAAAAGCCGGGCCACAACTTTGCCCTCAACGCAACCTTCGCCGAGATCGACGCCGCTTCGTTCGACGCGTTGGTCATCCCCGGCGGCCGCGCTCCGGAATACCTGCGATTGAACGACAAGGTCCTCGACCTCGTCCGCCACTTCGCCGAAAACGACAAACCGATCGCCGCGATCTGCCACGGCCCCCAAATCCTAGCCGCCGCCGGCGTGCTGCAAGGAAAGAGCGTCTGTCCTTACCCAGCCGTCGGCCCCGAAGTCACCCTCGGCGGCGGCAAAAGCATCCCGCCAAGCGATACGTTCGACAATGCCCACGTCGACGGCAAGCTAGTCACCGGCCCCGCCTGGCCAGCCCACCCAGCCTGGATCCGTTCGTTCCTGGAAGTGCTCGGCACCAAGATCGAACCGTAGGCAAGCTAGGCCCGCAGATACCCTCCGATCTTTGGCACCAAGTCTAGTAGGGCCCCTCGCGGGCGCGGGTCGCGAAGCGGGCACCCGGCATCCAACCCCCGCCCGCGCGAATCTTAAAAAATTTTCATTTGAGCACTATACATATGCTACACCAGGCTGGTATATCTAAATCATGTCCAGGGGACGCTTCCCCGGCACCATGCCTATTTTCTTTTTAGGCATACGAAAAACAGTACCCAGTTCGCTGCTGTATAAGCAGCAAAACGTAGGGCCCCGCGCGAACGCGGGTCGGACGCCTGGTACCCGCATCGCGACCCGCGTTCGCGCGGTGCCCAACTAACCCAACACCACACAAGAGCACCGTTATGTCCCATCACCAGGAAACACCTGAAAAACACGAACCGAGCACCTCTGCCGCTGTTAAACCGAACCAGTATCAAGCCAAAGAACGCGGTCCACCCTAACAACCCGCCCCCTTACCTAGGGTAGGGTGCGAGCAGAGACGCGAAGCGGAACGTATCGCACCAAATGCGGTCTCCATCCAATAACAACGCGACAACGTTGTGCCT
Source organism: Bremerella alba (assembly GCF_013618625.1). Classification (NCBI taxonomy): domain Bacteria; kingdom Pseudomonadati; phylum Planctomycetota; class Planctomycetia; order Pirellulales; family Pirellulaceae; genus Bremerella; species Bremerella alba. The sequence goes on from NZ_JABRWO010000002.1 coordinate 439,529, forward strand.
GGTGCGATTCGCTGCACTGCTCAGCACCCTACATCAAAACAGGCCTCTCATCTCTTGTCCCCTCTCCCTCGAAGGAAGAGGGCTAGGGCGAGGGATTCCTGAACAACATTTAACAAAGACCACAAGAACACGTCTCGCATCGCACAAGAAATCCGTGCGCGCATGCGTTGCCAACAAGCGAAATGCCCCCGTCACCCTAACCCTCTCTGTGCGAGTACGGAGGCGAGGGGACCAAAGACTGGGATGGCAACGCGACAACGTTGTGCCTGGTGCGATTCGCTGCGCTGCTCCGCACCCTACATCAAAACAGGACTCTCTTCTCTAGTCCGCTCTCCCTCGAAGGGAGAGGGGACAAGAGTGCGGATGCGCAATCCCCCAACACAACGCCCATAACAACGTGGGCACCCCAATCCATTTTTTTGAAAGCAAGACCACCATGTCCGACACTACCCAACAACCAAACCCAATCACCACCACCATCCCGAATCGGTCTATCGAAACGCCGATTGCGGATCGCATGCGGCAGCTCTTCAATCGGCTGCAGGAAGAGCTACGTTTAAAGCAACAAGAGATTGACCGACTGCAGCAGGAACTTGATCACCGTCCCGAGAAAGCCCCGGCCAGCGAGCAGCGGTTGCGGCGAACCAAGCGAAGCTCGATCCAAAAGGTGCCTTTGCCGCGGCGAGAGAATTCGGCCCATGCGAGCCAGCAGAAATCAGGCGGGTCAGATGGCTTCGCGCAGCGGCATCGTTTGCCGGGCAGCCAGTTCCATCTGGGCGAGAACGCCGCGCCAGTTGCCCGGGTTGCCAGGGGTGATGCGTCCCAAGACGCGGGCCGCGCTGGCTCCGGTCAAATCAGGCAAGTTGCCACTGACCTGGTCGACATGCAGCGAGGCAAAGATGGCGGCGATCGAAGCCCCGACCGCGCCCGAGATCCAGCCACGCTGAACTTCGGTCGTCACCGGGACGCCAGGAAACTGGTCGGCAATTTGTTGAACCAATTTTTCGCGGCGGGCACCACGCCCCAGCACGATGATTTCGGCGAATTCCGGCGAACGCGGAAAATGCTCAGCGATTGCCTGATGAATTGATTCGGTCCAATACGACTCCATCGCATGATTCAACGTGACGCTCGATCCCAGCAGCTGCGGCATCTCTTCCAAGATGCCGTCGACGATCGCTTGCACTTGATGCGGAGAATCGGCCGAGACCTTTTCAATCGCGAGCCGCGAGAGCAGATCGATCAGCTCCGCAGTATGGACCTGGCTGGCACTTGGCTGCGGCTCGCAAAGGCTTTGCAGCAGATGCAAAAGGGCGAAGCCTGGGCCGAGTTGACGGTAGACAATCGACGGAATGGGGCGATTTTTTCGCCGGGCCGGCAAGTAGAACAGCTCGATCGAGTGATCGAGCCGCACGACAACTTTGGGCCGGGCACTGACCGAATCGACCGCTTGAGTTAGCAGTAGCCACATCGGCAGAACGTCCAGACCATGGGCGCTGCCTCCCTTAGCAATGTCACGTTGCTCGAAGTGATCCATCACGGTGATGCCGGTCGCTTCGGCCAGAATCGCCGGATCGCCGATCGAGATTGCCGAGCCGGTCTGCTTCCAGAATTCGCGGCCACAAACGGGACCGCGCTGACCAATCGCCGTTACCTTTTCAGCCGAGACACCGCATGAATTCAATAGGCGTTCGACATTGACCACTTGTAGTTCCGAGACAAGCCGCGAGACCATGCCAGGCAGCTGCGTACCCGTGGTGAGCCCTGCCCCGCCCTGTTCGAGCATCGCGCGAACATCCGGAGGCGTGCGAACATTTAGCTGGTGGATGACATCGAAACAGGCATTGAGCCCTCGGCCGTCCACTTTCAGAATTGCCGCACTCACGAAGCGCGAACAGGGAGTCATCGCGGTGCCCACAAAATAGCGCCGCGCATGTTCCACGAAACTCGATAATCCGAGCGTTTTCGAGGGCATCCCTATCCCAGCGAAGGAGTTTGAATGAGCTTTGAAGAACAAAAAGGGAAAGCAGGAACCAAAGGCCTGCGGTTCCTGCTTCCCTGTGCTGAACGTGCGTTTCTGATCGGACTAGGCAGTAGCCACACGGAAATTGCCAGTCTTGACAGCGACGACGCCTTCGACGAATTCTTCAAAAATACGCTGATCCAACGCCGAAGCCGACTCGGCTTCCGGGTGGAACTGCGTTCCGATGGCGAACCAATCTTCGTGCATCGACTCGATCGCTTCGATCACACCGTCAGGGCTACGTGCCGCAGCGATGAAACCAGGAGCCAACTCGTCGATAGCCATGTGATGGCTGCTGTTCACGCGAACTTCGCCATCACCAAAGATTTTTTCCATCAGGGTGCCAGGAGTAACGTCCAGTCCATGGCGGTGATGCTTGTCGATCGTGTCATGATGCGGCAAGGCCCCCGGCAGGTCTTCGGGAATGTGCATGAACAAGTTGCCACCCATGGCAACGTTGAGCAATTGCATACCGACCCCAATACCGAACACCGGCAGTCGCATCTGGGCGATCATTTTCATCATCGATCGGTCGGCTTCTTCGCGACGCGGCTCCATCATGCGGATGGAAGCGTGACGCATGAACCCGTCCCGATTAGGATCCAAATCCGGACCACCAATCATCACCACACCGTCCAGCCGCTGCAAAACAGCTTGCTGGTCTTCCGCGGTGGCAACCGGTGGAAGGACCACAGGAATCCCGCCTGCCGAAATCACTGCATCAAAGTATCCGGCAGAGATAAAGGAGAATGCTGGCCGATCATGGGTAGCATTCCGAAAGTTGGCATTCAAACCGATTACAGGTTTGTTAAACATCTGGGGACTCCTCGGGCGCGTCATGCGCTCAGTAAACGAAGATCCTCCCAAGGCTTGTTTGATCAACCAACTTCGGCTTGATCCAGGTTAAAGAATTTGCGACAAGTGCCTGGCTAAAACGAAGTTCGTCCAAAACTTTCGTCCGTAAGCTGCCGATAACAAAAACGTGTAGTCCGACACGCAATCATTTAGCATGCTTACCAAGCGTTCGCAGATACCCTTCCTGGGTTTGGCTAAAGCGATGACCTCCCTATCATGAGCCTTGATCAGATCGCACCGTTCCGCTGCGTTCCCAGATCAATCACAAGATGCGGAGAGTCTACCGATTCGTTAAAGCTTGCCAAGCTTTTTCCATATCTTGTGCCTAAAAAGGTGCTAGCCGCCTACATGTTGCAGCTAGCGACGCCTTCATCGAAGCTTCAAGCGATGACAATGGGGACTTCATAACAGGGCTGGTCGGTTCACTTCGCGCCCCAAACCCGGTATGATCTAGGCTTTACGGAAAGTTATTCTCCGCTGTCTAGAGTCGGCATGAAATACCAGAACGTCTGCATCGAAGGGCTCGGCTATTGCCTGCCTGATGAAATTGTCACTTCGGCTGATATCGAGCAGCGACTGGCCCCCTTATACGAGCGTTTACGGCTTCCAGAAGGGCGTCTGGAGCTGATGACCGGGATTTCGCAGCGGCGATTTTTTCCAGACGTGGTGCAGCCGGGGGACGTAAGTATCCACTCGGCTCGCAACGCCATGGCAGCTACTGGTATTCAGCCTGGCGATGTGGGTGCGTTGATTCACGGTTCGGTCTGTCGCGACTTTCTCGAACCAGCCACCGCTTGCCGCGTGCACCACGCGTTGGGCTTGCCGCAAGAGTGTGTGGTTTACGATGTCAGCAATGCCTGCCTGGGCATTTTGAGCGGGGCGATTCAAATCGCCAACATGATCGAACTGGGCCAGATCAAAGCAGGCATCGTTGTCGGTACCGAGACCGGCCGGCACCTGGTCGACAACACGATCGAAACGCTGAACCAAAGCGAGAACCTCAGCCGCAGCGATATCAAGCTGGCCGTTGCCTCGCTGACAATCGGCTCGGCCAGCTGCGCGATGCTGCTGTGCCATAAGGATCTGAGCCGCACCGGCAATCAGATGATCGCCGCCAGCGCCCGGGCCCACACCCAGCATCACGACCTGTGCCACAGCGTGGCCGGGAAAAACGAAACCGGCGGCGGCAATCCCTTGATGCAGACCGACTCTGAAAAACTAATGGCCGAAGGGATCGCCACCGGCGGAGCAACCTTCGCCGACTTCCAAGCAGAATCAGGCTGGTCGCCCGATCAAATCGATCGCACGATCTGCCACCAGGTCGGCCTGACGCACCGCAAGCTAGTGCTGGAAAAGCTAGGTCTGCCAATCGAGAACGACTTTGCCACCGTCCAGTGGCTCGGTAACACCGGAGCAGCCGCCTTGCCCACAACCCTGGCCCTGGCAACGCAAACGCAGTTTATCGAAGCCGGCCAAAACGTCGCCCTGCTGGGAATCGGCTCAGGCATCAACTGCGTGATGATCGGTGCCCAGTGGCAAACAACGCTAGTCAGCGGAACCGGGGACATGCCGACGAATATGGAACGAAGTGGCTCGCTGGCCGCAGGTTAGTTTCATTCCTGTAGGGCCTGAGGGTGGCCCAGAGAGTTTTCTCTGGGTCGGCATTGCCGACAAGCGGCTCATGCAAGAACGAGATCTAATCGCAGCGTCCCCATTTTATTCACGCAGGGCCCATGAGCCGCTTGTGCCTACGGCACCCAGAGATAAATCTCTGGGCCACCCATTTCGTTCTGACAGACCAAGAGAGACTAGGCCCGACTCGCGCGATTACGGCTTTTCCACCAGAGTCATCCAGGCGGTGATTTCCGTTGACTCGTCCGGCTGCTTACCAGTCGATGATCCGGATTCAGGATCACGCTTCTTATTTGGGCGAGCCGTCATGGTAAGCAGTTTGATATCCTCGTCAGGCTGGAATGTTTTCGTCCCATCGGTGCGAGTTAGTCCGCTCGTGGAAGTGGTAGCGTTGTTGAACCAACTCATGTACTCCTCCGGCAGTGTGCCCGAAGAGGAAGATTTACTGGGGCCGTTAACGATCGTGATTTTTTGCTTCCAATGCCCTTTGGGCCCGCGATAGATGGCCAGTTCGATTTGGTTCTCGCCAGACTCGAGTCGGGAACCAGATGTGATCGAACCGCCGGTCAAATATTTGGCGCGCATCATCGACCTCATGGTCACGCCGTCCGGGATGAACACCTTCCACCGCCAGATCAGGTCTTCGTGCGTGGGGGCCGTGACAACGTGGACCAGCGATTCATCTTGGATGTCGATGTATCCGGTCTCTTTGCGAAGCTTGTTGAGTTCGGCTTCCATCGTGGCCATCGCCTTGTTGTTCTCGTCCAAGTCCCACGACATGCGGACATGCGAGATCCCCAAGGCGACAATGGTAAGTAGCAACAAAATCGTGAGCAGTGAGAAGCTGGTCCAGCGATTTTGCGCCGAAGAGGCTGTTTTTTCAGAGGCCTCTGAAAAATGCGGTTCGTTTGTGTCCATCGTTTAAGAGCCCTTACTATGCGATCCATCGCACCCCGGTGGTTTCTTTGTCAGTCCGCATACACAGTCGTTCATGCCCTTGCCGTCGAGGATCCGCGGCGTGAACTTTTCGATTCTTGCGGTGCGGGTTTTCGATTGTTTGGCGGCTGCGAAATGCATGACGTAGGCTCGCTGGCGGCCAGGCGTTAGTGCTTGGAAGGCTTGCTTTAGACTAGGGTCTTCCTTCAGCTTGGCTTGCAGTTCGGCGGGTAGATCGTCGGGACCTTTTTTCACTTCGACTTGCTTGCCGGATCGTTCGACTTCGATGGCCTGTTCGATGAGGAACGTCAGCGATGACTTCAGCCGAGCAATCTGCTTGACGTCGGTAAATCGCACCACACGAAACGTGCGGCTGTTTTCGCTGGGGGCGATCAACACGTTGTCAGGGTCCTTCAAAAGGGGCCCTTTGAAGAAGCTCAACACGCAGTCGTTTTTGAAGGCCGCGATCATGGCGACGTTTTTGTTGTCGAGCGTGTAGCAGGGAGCCTTCCACTTCCAGGCTTCGGTCAATTCCGACGCCAGGACGATCTTTCGTAACTGGGTCAGTTCCTTCTGCCATTTCGGCTGGCTTTGGATGTAGTCGTCGACGTTGGGATTCATGACTTAAGACTCTCGAATCGTTCCTGATTGCGACCAATGCCGCCCATGGAAAGCCCACACTAACACGCCGCAAGTGGACGTACCAGAGACGATCGCCAACACGGCTTATGCAGTTTCTGAAGAAAACCGACAACCCACTCCGGTTTGTCTCGATAACCTTAACAGGGCAGCGAAAACTCGATCATGCAAAGGACAGAGAACTATGGCACCGAAATTAAGAGAGCCGCTCGTTCGGCCAGTTTGGCCCCCGAAGGGTTTCGCGACAAGAGTGGAAGTTACTGATGAACACGACTGGTGGATTCTAGCCGCGAACCATAGACGTACCGATCCATGGGATTTGATTGTTTTCAACTTCGGCACGCGTAATGTCGACGAAGTGAACTGGTGCTTGCATCACGTGCTAGGTTGCCGCAGAAGGTCAGAAAACGGCAAGAACTATAGCTTTGGTAAACCATGCACAGGCAAGCAATATATCTACATTCCGCCGACCGGCTGGACGCCGCCCACGACCGAAGATGATGTTGCCTGGGAGCGTGTCCGAAGCACCATAAACTCGAGCATGGTCAAGAGCCTGCACCTTTCGCTGTACGCTTACCGACTCTCGATCAGTGGGCACGATTTTTCCAAAGTCGGCTACCTGCTCAATACCAAACGCATTACAGCGAGGCTCGATCGAACGCACCCGCATGCCGCCGAGTACGTTTCCGGCAGCGACGAAATCATCCTCCAGTCGCTCGGCAACGATCCCCTCGACCGGAGCACCATCGTGCACGAAGCCGTCCATGCCAGCTTCGATTACCAACACAGCTTCGGCGTCCGCACGTATAAGCTTGACGAAGAATGCTTCGCCTACGTCGTGCAGATGCTGTACTTGCAGAAGTTCTATGGCCAGGTATGGCCCAGCGCGTGGAGCCATGAATTTGAAGCGAAGGCGACCTGGGAAGCAGCCTGGAAAGTCGCCAATGCGTTCCGCGGGCCTGGGGCCGTTCGCCCGGAATTGACCGATGCGTTGACGAAAGCCTATCGTGAATCCGCCGCAGGCAGGGGCGTCGGCACACTCGATCGATCTGGTCACAACGGCGTTCGCTAGAGGGTCGACCCAGACGCAACTAGCACGACGGCTACCGCGCCTGGGCGACTATTTTTGCTGTAACCCAAGCCTGAAATCGGCATCTTACCGGGGACCAACTTGGTGTACGTCCCCGGGGAAGATGCATGACGAAGCAAGATCCATCGAAATTCTTTGATCGAGGTCACGCAGCCGCCTACGACCAGCGGTGGGCCGGCATGGCGGCGATTAACGACGCACAGCATTTGCTTCTCAAGGCGATCCTTTCCGGCCTGGGCAGTCAGGCTCGCGTACTATGCGTGGGTGCTGGCACCGGAGCAGAGCTTCTGGCACTCGCAGCGGCTTTCGACGACTGGCATTTCACGGTCGTCGAACCATCAGCCGGCATGATCGAGCAGTGTCGCCGCCGCGCGGAAGCCGCAGGGATCACCGATCGCTGCACGTTTCACGAAGGGTTCCTCGACAGCCTGCCAGAGATGGCCCCCTTCGACGCCGCGACGAGTATCCTTGTTTCCCATTTCCTGGTCGACCGAGATCAACGAAAAGATTACTTTTCGGAAATCGCACGACGGCTTCGCCCCGGCGGCTTGATGATCAACTCGGACCTGGCCTCGGACATGACAAGTCCGCAGTACGAACCGCTGGTGCAACATTGGGTCTCCCTACATCGCTGGGTCGGCCTCGAGACGAAGACCGATCACCTCGGACGCGAGGTCGCGCTGCTGTCTGCGGAAGCAATGCAGACGCTTCTCATCGAAAGTGGCTTCGTCTGCCCTACCCTTTACTACCAAGCTTTGCTGATCCGCACTTGGGTCTCGCAAGTTCCTGAATAAACAACGCCCAACAAGCAGTAGTACACAATGAGTGAAGAAGTTCAAGCGTTTTGGAATCAACGTTTTGGTCGCGACGAATACGTTTACGGAACGTCACCCAACACGTTTTTGAAAGAGTCGATCCATCATTTCCCCAGCGGCGGAAACGTCCTTTGCCTGGCCGAAGGGGAAGGTCGCAATGCCTTGCTGCTTGGTCAACAAGGCTATCAAGTGCACGCGGTCGATCTTTCAACGGAAGGAAAGTCCAAGGCCGAGCGTCTCGCTGCCGAGCACAACACGTCGCTGCAGTACACCATCTGCGACTTGAACGACTTCGACTACGGCGAGAACCGCTGGGACGCGATCGTGTCGATCTTCGCCCATGTTGATTCGGTTTCGCGAAAGAACATTTACCAGAAAGCGATGGCATCGCTTACCGAAGGTGGCATCTTTCTACTTGAGTCGTATCACCCCCAACAGCTTCAATACGGCACCGGTGGGCCCAAAGATGTCGACATGCTCGTCACGCTCGAAGACCTTCGTCCGCACTTTGAAGGTAGCAAGGTCTTGCACGAGGCCGAGCTGGAACGCGACGTCAGCGAAGGTATCTTCCATACGGGTAACGCCTATGTTACGCAGTGGATTGTGCAGAAGTCGTCGACTTAATCTTCACACAAGCCATCCGTTATAATCCCCCTATGCGGATGACAAGAAGCGGGCGATCCCATGTGCTAGGATAACGTCGCTTGGCTCCCTCCTACCCCATTGTCTCGCCTGAAAGTGAACGTCATGTTCAAGAAACTATTCGCCAGTTCGGTTGGCAAAAGCGTTTTGCTCATTCGATTGATGGTCGGACTCGTTTTTCTTTCCGAAGGCATTCAGAAGTTTCTTTTCCCGGCAACGCGCGGTGCGGGTCGCTTCGAGAAAATCGGCCTGCCCGAACCGGAGTTCCTCGGTAACTTCGTGGGCTCGTTCGAGATCGTTTGCGGACTGTTTATTGTCCTTGGCCTGCTAACCCGCCTGGCCGTGCTTCCCACCATAACGATCATGTTGGTCGCCATCGTGTCGACCAAGTTGCCGATGCTCAGTGAAGATGGTTTCTGGTCGATGGCTCATGCGGCGCGGACCGACTTTGCGATGTTGTTGGGCTCGATCTATCTTCTGATCGTGGGGCCTGGGTCGCTTTCAATCGACCACATGCTGGCCGATCGCAAGTCGGACTCTACCTGACAGGCCACGTTAATCGGCCTCGGTCAGGTTCGTCGCTCGCAAGCGAAGGGCATTGCCGATCACGCTGACCGAGCTGAAGCTCATCGCAGCGGCGGCGAACATCGGATTCAACAACGCGTGCATACCAAACAGCGGCACCAATATGCCTGCGGCGATCGGCACACCCAGGCTGTTATAAGCGAGGGCGAAGAACAAGTTTTGCCGGATGTTTCGCATGACGCGTCGGCTCAAGCGAAACGCTTTCACAACGCCATCCAGGTCGCCACCCATCAACGTGATGGCCGCGCTTTCGATGGCCACGTCGGTGCCGGTGCCCATGGCAATGCCCACGTCCGCGGCGGCTAGTGCAGGTGCGTCGTTGATACCGTCGCCAGCCATCGCGACCTTGGCGCCCTGCTCACGCAGCTTTTCAATCCGGTCGTGTTTGTCTTGCGGCGAGAGGTCGGCCTGGTAGTCGTCGATGTGCAGCTTCTTCGCGATCGCTTCGGCAACTTGGGCGTTGTCGCCGGTCATCATGATCACGCGAATCCCCATTTCGTGCAGCGATTGAATCGCACGTTCGGTGGTCGCTTTCAGGGGGTCGCTCACGATCAACGCACCGGCGTACTTCCCCTCGACCCCCAAGTAGACTTTCGTTCCCTCCGGCGTTCCGGTTGCGTCGAACTCGATCGCATGATCCTTAAGCAGCGATGGCTTGCCGCAAACCACCTGTTTGCCTTCGACGACGGCCTGCACGCCCTGCCCTGTTGTGGAATCGAAGTCGGTCGCATCGGGCAGCGCTAACTTTCGCTCAACGGCTGCCTGAACAATCGAGCGGCCAATGGGGTGTTCGCTGTTCTGCTCGACGGCGGCGGCGTACTTCAAGAGGTCGTCTTCGCTGAAGCCTTCGGCCGGCTCCAGCTGGGTTAGCTTGGGCTTTCCTTCGGTGAGCGTGCCGGTCTTGTCGACCACCACCGTATCGACCTGCTGAAGGGTTTCCAGCCCGGCGGCTTCCTTTACCAGGACGCCGGCTTGGGCTCCTCGCCCGACGCCGACCATAATCGACATGGGCGTGGCCAACCCTAACGCACACGGGCACGCCACAATCAAGACGGCCACCGCGTTGAGCAGTGCGTACGCCAGCTTCGGTTCTTCCGGCGACCAGATCGCCCACACCACAAACGTGACCACTGCAATACCGACAATCGCCGGGACAAAATAGCCGGAGACCGTATCGGCCAGACGTTGAATGGGGGCACGGCTGCGTTGGGCCTGGCCGACCATCTGCACGATCTGCGAAAGGACCGAGTCCTCGCCCACGTTCGTCGCTTGAATGCGTAGCGTGCCCCCTTGGTTGACGGTGCCGCCGATGACGTTGTCGCCTTGCTGCTTCCGCACCGGATCGGCTTCCCCGGTTAGCATCGATTCGTCGACGGTCGAACTGCCGGAGAGCACCTCGCCATCGACAGGGATTTTGTCGCCAGGAACGACTTTCAATTCTTGCCCCTGACGAACTTCGCTCAGCGGCACTTCACGCTCTTGGCCATCTTCCATCACACGCGCGGTGGGTGGGGCCAGGTTGATCAAAGCCCGAATCGCGCTGCCAGTCTTCTTACGTGCTCGAAGTTCAATCACTTGCCCCAGCAGGACCAGCGTGACGATCATGGCGGCTGCCTCGAAGTAGACCGGCACCTCGCCCCCGTGCTGAAACGCTTCGGGTATGAGGGCCGGAAATAACGTCGCGACGAGGCTATACAGATACGCGGCCCCGACGCCCAACGAGATGAGCGTGAACATGTTCAGGTTCATCGTCATCAACGACTTGGCACCTCGCACGAAGAAAGGCCACCCGCACCATAAAACCACCGGGGTCGCCAGAATCAATTGAATCCAGCGCGAGACGTCGGCTGGCACGCCTAGTTCGATCCCCAGCATCGGCAGCATGGCCAAGGCAAAGATCGGCACGGTTAACGCGGTGCCTACCCAGAAACGGATCGTCATCCAGGTTAGTTCAGGATCGGCTTCGTCCTGGTCGGCGGTGATTGTCTCTGGCTCGAGGTCCATCCCACACTTCGGACAACTGCCAGGCTCGTCTTGCTGCACCTCCGGATGCATTGGGCAGGTATAGATGGTCTTGGTCTGCTGTGCGGCAGATTCGTTTCGCTCTAAGGCCATCCCGCACTTGGGGCAGTCGCCAGGCGTTTCGCTTTCGACCCCTTCGCACATCGGACAAATATACTTGGCCGACGATTTAGCTTTGGGCTTATTAGACGCAGAGTCGCCATGGCAGCAATCGTGTTTGGGCGGGGCCTCGCCCAGGCTGACAAGCTGTGGTGGGCCGCTTTCGGAAGGCCCGTCTGCTTCGAACTTCTTCAGGCAATGTTCGCAGCAGAAGTAGATTGTTTGCTCGCCCCGGGTCGTCTGCCAGGGTGTCGACTCTGGGACTGTCATTCCGCAAATTGGATCGATCGCCACTTTCTTGCCTTTTCCCTTAAGTATGCCCCAGTCGAAGGACGTCTGCCATTACTGATGCGTATTATTGTCAGGTCTTTCGCGTGCAAATGGTATTCCTGTTTATACTTAGTTTCGATGTCGCAAACGCATCCAAGGATTCGCATGGTTGGCAATTCTTCCCAGGCTGCATGCCATACACATCATCGATTTGTTTTATGGTGTTTTTGTGGCCGTCCTAAGATGCCACGAGCGCGACGATGATTTATTTTTCGCTTAAGATTTCCTTTGCCTTTTTGATTCGACCTTTGCTAAACTTCCCCAAAGAGGCCCACGGAAGATATCCTCCGTAGAATTGAAGTGATTTGCGGGACAGGTTCGGAGGCATTCGTGATTCCACAGGGTTGGCAGTCTCAGACGGTGGCTGTCTTCCGGTGACTTCCTTTTCTCATCTAATCGTCACCCGGCTGAAGCTCGGATTCGGCTTGCCATGGGTGGTGTGGAGGAACGTGACCCATGTTAAAGCGATTTGGATTTTTCGAGGAAAGCAGCCCCCGCGAGGCTCTACGAGACCTGCGGGAACTGCAAATGATGGGGCCTCTCGATGAAGAGGACCTGGTGCTGCAATACCTCAGCCAAGGCACCATGCTGTTCGAGGCCAATAGCGATGCTTACGACCGCCTGATGGACGATAGCGTCATGATCGGTCCGCCCGACGTCTTTAGCGACGGCGAGTGGTGCTGGTCAGCCGATGTGCTCTATTACATCCGTAACTATCACATCGCAGTCGAGTCTCAGTTTTTCGATTGGATGCAGAAAAACCATTGGAAATGCCCCCGAATTGTCAGCGCCGAAGCGTTGGTCCAATCGAACTGGCAGACCTGAACACGCCCCGTTTAAAACAAGGTGTAGACAAACGGCGCCAGCCCACTGCCTGCCAATAGGCCCACCACGCCGATGGCCAGCAGCGTTAGTATCATCGGGATGAGCCACCACTTTTTGTTCTCTTGCAGATAGAGCACAAACTCGCGCACGATACCCGGGTCGTTTCCCTCGGCCTGCGAGGCGAAATCTTTGTTGGAATCGTGATCGGTCGATTGCGGATCGTCGGTCATAGGGAGCTTTAAAACTGCTTGAAGTAACGATCGGTACCAGACGATTTGGTCGGTCGTTCGATCCAGAACGAAGCACGGTCGTCGTCCTTCAATTGTAGCGGATCATGCCCGAGAAGTCGCATGACGATCCCCACCGGCAGAAACACGCCGAAATAGGTCGACAGCAACAAAACATGACTAACCACGAAGGCAATCGGAAAGGTCACATACTGCCATCCGCGAATAATCGGCACCCGCGCCGCCGGGACGACGTAGTAGACCACGCAGCCGACAACGGCCAACGCCGCCACCGCAATCGCCAAGGCCGGGCTGATTGCCCGGCATGCGGCTGCGACAATCAACAGTAAGATTGACAGAGAGAGGCCAAACCAACGCTGCATCGACGCCGATGGCTTCGCTTTGATGTCGACAAGTACCATTAGTCTGGCTCCAGGTTGGTGAGATACGTCTTGCTGTCGATGCGGGCCGCGTTAGGTTGCTGGTCGTGGTAGAAGATCCAGTTCCCCACCACCAACACGTCCATATGCGTTGCCAGAAAGCAGCGATAGGCGTCGGCTGCCGTGCCGACGATCGGTTCGCCACGGACGTTGAAGCTGGTATTAATCAACGCTGGACAGCCTGTCAGTTGGTGAAATGCGGAAAGCAGTTGATGGAAACGAGGGTGCCGCTGGGCGGAAACGGTTTGCACCCGGGCCGAGTAATCGACGTGCGTGATGGCCGGCAGATCGCTGCGGACTTCACGTACACGCTCTCGCAGTTGGGGGTTTAACTGGTCGTCGGTAGGCTCGTCGGTGACGGTGATTCTGCGGCCCGGCTGCACGTCGTAGGTGAACAGCATGTAAGGACTGGCGAGTTCCTCAGGCGAGCGGAACCGATCGGGAAACACAAAGCACTCGGACGCATGCTCCTCCATGACACTCGGTGCGAAAGGACGAAACGACTCGCGAAACTTGATCTTCAAGTTCATCGTCGTTTGCATCTCTCGATTGCGAGGATCACCCAGAATACTGCGTGAACCGAGTGCTCGGGGACCGAACTCCATACGGCCTTGGACCCAGCCGATGACGTTCCCGTCGTTGATCAGCTCGGCCACTTTGCGCATCAGTTGGACGTCGTCGGCAATCTTGGTCGCGACGGCGCCCGTGGCGATCAAGCGTTCTACTTCTGCGTCATCGTCTACCGCCGGACCAAGCAGCGAGCCTTGCTGCTGATCGATCACGCCGGTCGTGCTGCTGACTTGTTGGACTTCACGTTTACCGCCGAGCAGTTGATGCCAAATCAACAAGGCGACTCCTAGCGAACCACCGGCATCGCCTGCAGCCGGTTGAATCCAGATGCGTTTGAAGGGGCCTTCTCGCATCAGCCGACCATTGGCAACGCAGTTCAGCGCCACACCACCGGCCAGGCACAGGTTCTCTTCGCCGGTCTGCTGATGAACGTGCCGTGCCATTCGCAAAACGACTTCCTCAGTAACGTGCTGTACGCTGGCCGCCAGGTCTAAGTCAATCTGTCGAATGGGCTCTTCGGCACCGCGAGGCGACGCCCCAAAGAGCGTGGCGAACCGCTGATTGGTCATTCGTAACGTATCGAGGAAGCCAAAGTACTTCATGTTCAGGCGGTAGCTTCCGTCGTCGCGCAATTGGATGAGATGCTCGAGGATGGTGTCGGCATACTTCGGCGTTCCGTACGGAGCCAAGCCCATCAACTTGTATTCGCCTGAATTGACTCTGAAGCCGCAGAAGTACGTCAGTGCCGAGTAAAGCAGCCCCAACGAATGAGGAAACTTTAACTCGGCGCGAAGGTCGATCTTGTTTCCGTGGCCGACTCCCCAACTGGTGGTCGTCCATTCGCCTACGCCGTCGATGGTGAGAATGGCGGCACTCTCGAAGGGACTGGGAAAAAACGCGCTCGCGGCGTGCGATTCGTGGTGCTCGCTGAAGACGATTCGTTTTTGATACGCGCCACCCAACTGACGGCGAATCTCTCGTGGCAGATACAGCTTGGTCCGCAGCCACACCGGCATGGCGTTACAGAAACTGGCATACCCGCGCGGTGTACAGGCCAGGTAGGTCTCGAGCAACCGCTCGAACTTGAGGAGCGGCTTCTCGTAGTAGCCCACGTAATCGATCTCGTCGAGACCGATCCCGGCGTGCTCGAGACAGGCCTTCAAAGCAAGCTCAGGAAAGCCTGCATCGTGCTTACGACGACTGAAGCGTTCTTCGCTGGCGGCGGCGCGAATCTCGCCGTCTTTTACCAAGGCGACGGCCGAATCGTGATAGTAGGCCGAAATCCCGAGAATCCAGGTCATGGCGCCTCAACTTGTACTGGTTCCGATGGATCGACCGCTTGTGGATCGTTCGAGGCTGCCTGACTTGCGTCGCACAGAAGTGGACTGAGCCCTTGAGCCCAGGTCTCGGCCACCAACTGATGGCCATGGGCCGTCAAGTGAATGGCATCGCCGAGGACCTCTTCGCTGCACGGTACCGCAGCAGCCGTGTCCATCAAGGTTACCTCATTCTGCTCGGCCAGTTGTTGAATTTCGCGGTTTAGCCATCTACCCAGCTCTGTATTGTGGGCAACCTGCTCAGGCGTCTCTCCGAGGTACTTATCGAGCGAGTCGCACTGGCTGCCGGCTGCCATGACCTGGGTGGAAATCACCGGCACGGCTCCGCTATCGCGAATTGCCTGAATCATGGCCACCAGCTTCTCGCGAAACCGCGCTGCCGATTCGGGGACGACCTCGGTCGAAACGGACGGGGGTGGGGCGAACTGAGGGTTAGGTGCTGGAAACAATCGATATCGAAACACCCCATATAAGGTGCTGTGAGCAAGCGTGCGTTCCAGCCAACTAGGGGCCTGGGGAAGCGGTTGGTCCTGGGTCTCGGAGATCAAAAGGGGAATGTCATTCCATCCCAGGTACAGCACCACGATGTCTGGTTTGAGAGGCGCCACTTGCGTTTCAAACCGTCCAAGACACTGAGCCAATGTAAAACTGGGCACGCCAGCATTAATGACTTCCAGCGACACGTCGCAACCATCGTGCTTGAGCTGTCGTTCTAAGATCGCGACGAGTTGCCCACTGGCACTATCCTTGCCGGGTACCAGGTAACCGAACACGCTGGAACCGCCCATGACCGCAATCCGCCGGATGCCAGGGCGTTTGTCGACCGAGATCTCAGGACCTCGAAAGCCAAGCGAATTGACATCGATATCGTAGGTCGAAGATTTCAGCTTCAGCCCCGGCCGCAAAGTACGACCGGTCGTTGAGTCAGGCACAAAAAACACGGCACCGGTCGCATAGCAATTAGGTGTCCAGCCGCGCATGCCGACATAAACACGTAAAGCCACCTCGCCGACGACCACACCCAACAGCGTGCCGAGCAAACAAGCAATCAGGCCGAACCAACGCCGACGTCGTTTACGCTTGATATTCGATTCTGACATACTAAGAGCTACTGAAGAGAGCCAATGCCGCCTTACTTGGGGCGAATCTGGTTATTTTAGCGCTAATGGTCAGGACGCTCAACTACAACGTCCGGGTCGCGCTGCTATGTGACGAATTGATTAAATGCGTCCGAAAGAACACCGGAACCGGCCGGTTCCTCAACTTTCATCTCCCCAATTGATCAAAGATTCACCATAATGGTGATCAGCGTCTGGTCGCTTTTTTTGTGAACGAATAAAGCGTCACGAAATTTCTGGAAGAAAGCGTTTTCCGTTAATGTTAATTCATTCTCCCTTATCTTTGCTCATTTTCTAGGCATGTTAAGCGATTGCGGAACGGTTTTCCGACCATGCCAATTCGATATAACAACCACGAAGACAAAGACTTACGACCCTATCGAACGAACACCTGAGACCATTTTGGCACAGCAAATGCATTCTCGCTGCCTGTCCCTTTGGGAGGATCCAGGCAACACTTCAATTCGTCGAGACACGACGACCTCTCCTCCCTGGCGGTTTAATCTGGCCCCACTAGATTTCTCATTAGGAGAACAATAACGTGCAAGGGCAATCACAGACGCAAACGTTATCCGAGCCCAATCTCGTCGCCGACTACGATGTTGGTGAATTCTACGACGAAATGTTTTCTCCTGGCGGTTCTCCTCGCACCAACTGCCAGCTCCTCTATAAGCACATTCAAGAGCTAACTTCCAACGACCTTCGCAAGCGCAAGACAGCCGCCGAGCGATCGATGATTCGCTTGGGCATTACGTTTAACGTCTACGGCGAGCAGGAAGGGACCGAACGCATCATTCCGTTCGATATTCTTCCTCGCATCATCCAAGGCGAGCAATGGACGTGGATGTCGAAAGGACTGAAGCAGCGCATCATCGCGTTGAATATGTTCATCGACGACATCTACAACGATCAGAAGATCCTCAAAGACGGCATCATTCCGGAACACGTAGTCAAATCGGCCGACAGTTTCCGGCCGCAATGCGTGGGCCTGAAGCCGCCCAATGGTATCTGGTGTCACATCACCGGTACCGACTTGGTCCGCGACGCGGATGGCGAGTTCTACGTGCTTGAAGACAACCTCCGTTGTCCTTCTGGCGTCTCGTATGTGCTGCAGAATCGGCAGCTGATGAAGCAGACATTCCCTGGCCTGTTCGAGGCTCAGTTTGTCCGCCCGGTCGACGATTACTGCAGCCAACTGCTAGACGCGCTCAACTCGCTAGCGCCAGACACCGTAGAAAATCCGGTCGTCGCTGTGCTTTCTCCAGGCATCTACAATTCGGCTTACTTCGAGCACTCGTTCCTCGCCCAGCAGATGGGGGTTGACTTGGTGGAGGGCCGAGACCTGGTCGTTCGCGATCAACGCGTCTATGCACGCACGACCAAAGGCTTGAAAACGGTCGACGTTATTTATCGCCGCATCGACGATGACTTCATCGACCCACACGTCTTCCGCAAGGATTCGATGCTGGGCGTTCCGGGGATTATGGACGCGTTCCGGGCCGGCAACGTCGCGCTTGCCAACGCCCCCGGCACAGGCATCGCCGACGACAAGGTGATTTACGCCTACGTTCCGGACATGATCAAGTATTACCTGGGCGAAGACGCGATTCTGCCGAACGTGCCCACGTACGTTTGTTGGGACGAAGCTCAGCGTGACCATGTCATCAAGAACATTGCCGACATGGTGGTCAAACCGGCCAACGAATCAGGCGGCTACGGCATGCTGATCGGTCCGCGAGCGACCAAAGAAGAACATCAAAAGTTCGTCTCGCTGATCAAAGCCAATCCGCGAAATTACATCGCACAGCCGACCCTCTCTCTATCTCGGGCACCTGTCATTATTGACGACCATTTAGAGGGGAGGCACGTCGATCTGCGACCGTTTATCATTTATGGACGAGACATCTATGTGTTGCCCGGCGGACTGACTCGTGTGGCCCTGCGTAAGGGTTCGCTTGTGGTCAACTCGTCGCAAGGCGGTGGCAGTAAAGACACCTGGGTTGTGTAGGGATTGAAAGGTTCTTCATGTTAAGTCGCGTAGCCGACTCCATCTATTGGACCAGCCGTTATATCGAACGTGCTGAGGCGGTGGCCCGTTTCATCGCGGTGAACTTAAACATCAGCATGGATCTGTCGACGGCAGGCAACCAGCAGTGGAAGCCCCTGGTCACAACCACCGGCGATGATGAAGCGTTCACCGAGATTTATGGTGCTGCCACCAAGAGAAACGTTATCGAGTTCCTGACGTTCGATCGGAGCAACCCGAACTCGATTCTTTCCTGCTTGATCAACGCCCGCGAAAATGCCCGCAGCATCCGCGAGCGGATCTCGGCCGAAATGTGGGAGCACATCAACCGCTTCTACTTGATGGTGAAAGACGTCGGGGACGCCGAAGGCATTTTAGATGACCTGCCCGACTTTTACGAAGCCGTGCGAAACTCGGGGCAGCAGTTTGTCGGCGTGACCGATGCCACCATGACCCACGGCGAAGGATGGCATTTCTGCCAGTTGGGTCGCTTCCTCGAGCGGGCCGACAAGATGTCACGCATTTTGGACGTGAAGTATTACATTCTGCTGCCCAGTCCGCAGCATGTGGGAAGTGCGTTCGACGACTTGCAGTGGGGTGCTCTACTCCGCTCGGCGAGTGCCTACGAAATGTATCGCCAACGTTTCGGCCGGATTGTGCCGCAGAACGTGGTCGACTTTATTATGCTCGATAAAGAATTTCCGCGGGCCGTCCTGCACTGTCTCACCCGAGCCAACGAATCGCTCCACGCGATCACCGGCAGCGACATCGAAGGATTCACCAACCTGCCGGAACAACGTCTCGGCCAATTGCGTGCAGAGTTTGCTTTCACCAGTGCAACCGACATCATCTCCCGCGGCTTGCACGAGTTCATCGACGACTTCCAACAACGAATGAATCTCGTCGGCGAATCGATCGGAACGACCTTCTTCAGCCTACAAACGGCCTAAGCGGGTGGCCCAGAGTTTCATCTCTGGGGCGGCAAAGCCGACAAGCGGCTAGTGCAAGAACGCAACTCACTGGCTAAGTGGCCACAGGGTTCAATCCGGCTCCACGAGTCGCTTGTAGCCTGCGACTTGCACGACTTCCAACAACGAATGAATCTCGCCAGCGAATCGATCGGAACGACCTTCTTCAGCCTACAAACGGCCTAAACGGCTGACCCAGAGTTTAATCTCTGGGCCACCCTTTGTTATTTGTTGGGGCTTCGTTGCTGCGGGGTGTTGGGAGAGGCAGATGGTTGGCCGTTTGTTTTGGCATCTAATGGCATCACGTCGACGCCGACCTGCATGGTTCGTGTGCCGCCTCCCATGACGACTCCTTGGATGGGCGAGACATCTTCAAAGTCTCTTCCGTGTGCCAGGGTGATATGGTCGGTACCGACGATCACATTGTTGGTCGGATCGAAGTCGACCCAGCCGAGTTCCGTTCCGCAGAACACCGAGAACCAGGCATGCGAAGCATCGGCTCCGACCAGTCGTGGTTTGCCTGGGGGCGGTTCGGTTCGCAGGTATCCGCTGACATAACGGGCCGGCAGGCCAAGGGCTCTTAGGGCCCCGGTTCCTACGTGGGCGAAGTCTTGGCAAACACCGTGACGTTGACGAACGACTTCCTCGAGCGGCGTAGTGATACTCGTCGCGCGAGAGTCGTATTTGTAGTCCGCATAGATTCGGGCCGTTAGTTCTTTGGCCGCTTCGACAATGGGACGATTGCGTGTGAAAGCCGCTTTTCCGTATTCCAGCAAAATTGGTAGCAGGCGAATGTGCCGCGAAGGAAAAAGGAACTGGCGAACCTCCAGGGGAAATTCTCGACTCTTGGCGAGCGCGGCCAGTTCTTCCCAATCGGGAGAAACGGTGATTGTCGCAGGGGTCTTTACGGTAACACGGCTCGTCGCGGTGATGGTCATTCGGCCGTGCGGTTCGCTCAACGCAAAGTAGTGCACCTGGTTGCCGAAGTAATCGGTACGCGACACCACCGATCTCGGCTTGGGTTCGACCGTCAGAGCGAAGTCTTCTACGCTTTGGCGAAGCGTTGTCGGAACGCGCAAGTGCAATAAATTATGCGCTACCGATGCTGGGTCGGAGTACGTGTAGGCCGTCTTGTGTTCCACTTGATAACGCACGGGTGGTCAACGCTTTTTCGACTAGGGGCGGATCTCGACCAGGTGGGACTGGGGCATCGAGTGAACAAGGTAACGCTGGGAAACGACATCCGACAGCTTCGGCAACAGGACTTCGATTTCCTGCAAAAGCATATGCAGCGATTCGCCCGCCGACAAGGCATCGGGGGCACGCACGCGCGTCACGTCGAACATCCGCACTTCGTGCAGCAGCGACATCGCCAGACGCTGCTCGACCGTGTAGCCAGCGTGACTCCCCACGTTCGGCAGGTCGTTGACGTGCTCTAGAAGTTGCGCCAACTGCCGGGCAATCGATCGCGGGTTGGTCTCGTCGGTCACTAGAAGATCGAGCACGGCACCCAGGTGCATTTCTTCCAAGTAACGCGAACGGTATGTGATCAGGCTATCGGAAATCTCTAGCAGCGCTTCCAATATGGCGGTCAGGTCACCGGAAGGAAGCACCAGGCAGTTCCGCATCAGTCGCGAGCTTTGCGTTGCCCGCTCCATCCGGCGGCCCATATCTAAAAAGTGATAGACCTGCGTCCGGGTAATGCTTTCGGAAATGATCCCCGAGAAAGCCGCCAGATCGAGGATCAGGTCGTCTAGCAGTGCCAAACAATCTGACAAATCCCAGTAGCCGGTACTGGGTGGCTGGAAGCCTTGGTCGACGCGGTGAAGGACTCGCCAGCTATCGGCCGAGACACGATCGCGGGTGCGTGAAGTGAGCCGGAAGATCTGCGTTACGATCGAGCGAAGGCTCATCGAGTTTTGTTCGTCGAAGATATTTGCTGCCAAGATTCGCTCGATTGGCGGCAGTTGTTTTCGCATCTCTTCGACACCGTAGCCGGTCTCGATAATCCCCATCTCGGCCATCGTGCGAAGCAAGATGATTACCTCAGGCATCTCGCTGAGCTGCTCTTCGCTGGTCAAGCGAGAGATGGTTGTGCGGAGAATACGTGCCGTCACGCCGGCGCGTTCCAAGTTGCGGCCCAACCAAAATAAGTTTTCTGCGATACGGCTGGGAAGTTCACCCCCGGTACGCTTCAGTTCGACACCGTGCTCTGGACGCTTTAGCAAGCTCACGCGAGGAATCGGAGTCGCCGACAACACCCACGCATCCTTGCTTCGTTCTCCCACTTGCAGCGATGCCTCGAGGGGCTGCAATTCTCCGCTGAGCCGCACCAATCCGCCTGGCATTGTCTCGAATTCGTTTTGCCCAAGCACCGCGAAACTTCGCAGGGCAATGTGAGCCGGAGTGAGCGACTTCTTGGAATAGACCGGGCTAGTCGATCGCATCACTTGCTCTTGGGCGACGAACATATCAGGATCGGCCTGAATCATGTGAATCAGCTTTTCCTGTTCCCCATTTTTCTGTAAGCGATAAAGGGTGGTTTGATTTCCACGCTGCCGGTAGGCCGGCTTGATGACGAGCTTCTCGATATTCTTAATCACGTAGTCCAGCGATTCCGGCTCACCACAGCGCCACGTGGCCACGCCGGGCAGAATCAGCGGCTCGCCCAACAAGTGCTGACAAAGTTGCGGCAGGAAGGTCATGAAGATTGGTGACTCGACGATGCCTGACCCAAGCGGGTTGAGCACGACCACGTTCTTCATGCGGCAGACTTGCAGCAGTTCGGGGATTCCTCCGGTCGAGTGGCTGATCTCGAGGGGGTCGCATTGATCGCTGTTAGGACGCCGAATGATGACATCGACGGGAAGCAGCCCTCCTAAGGTCTTCATCATGACGCGATTGCCGCGGACGGCCAGGTCGGCCGGTTCGACCAGCGTGTAGCCGAGGTAGCGAGCCAGATAGGCGTCCTCGAAGTAATTCGGGCTGTCAGCTCCTTTGCTGAGAATCACCACGCGCGGATTGGTGACCCGCGAACAAGCACGCAGCACGGCTTCCTTCACTTTCATGAAGTAGCCAGCCAGGCGTTGGACGTTCTCTCGGTGAAAGAGACTGGGGGTCATCCGCGACTGGATGATCCGGTTCTCGAGCGCAAAGCCGCTGCCCGAGGGGGATTCGCTACGATCCCCTTGGACCCACCAGCTTCCGTCGGGCGAACGAGAAAGGTCGGCCGCGTAGAAGTAAAGGTAGTTGTTGCCAGGAGGATTCTGCCCATGGAAACAGCGATAGTAACCGGGATGCCGGAACAAGACTTGTTCCGGAAGCACCCCACTTCGCAGCAGATCTTGCGGACCATATAGATCCTGCAAAATCATCTGCATCAGCTTGCCGCGCTGCTTCAAGCCTTGGGAAATCTGATCCCATTCGCTGCTAGGCAATAACACCGGCAGCGGATCGAGCTCCCAGGGACGGGCTCGGCGATCTTGAGCAGGATTCCCGATGCCGGCCCCGACATAGGCCATCCCGGTGCGTTCGAGCAGTTTTTGCATCTGCTGCCAGCGACGCTGGAATTCACCGGCACCAATATCTCGTACGCCTTGGACGAAACTTTGCCAATGGGGACGGATCTGCGCACCATCGTTCAGTTCGTCGTATACGTCGGGAATCGGCTTATACGGGGCAAATAAATCGGCAGGCGCATCATTTGGTGCGGGAATTCTGGTCACCGAGACCTCGGGCTTCCGAATTGAGGTGTTACGCAATCCCTGCGTTGGGGTTTACAGATGCTTGGTTTTACCCCGTCTCAAATCGAGCGTGAAGGGGAATTCACTTGAGGTTTCATCCGGTGGAAGCTCAACATGACCCGGAGTATGCCCCATTTTCTCGAATCGACCGCCACGACGAGATTCTGCCTCAAAAGCATTTACAGGGAAAGATTCTGGATTATTCCCCCCAGGATGCCCTACGTGGTAGCGGCACCCCCCCAAGCTTCTTTCAGCCCACGCATCGTACAGGTCGATCGTTAACGGCTCGTCAACAGGGATCGTCGGGTGCAGGCAGCTAGGTGGCTGCCAAGCCCGATAACGCACGCCGGCGACGAACTGCTGTTCGGTTCCGGTGGGATGGAGTGGAATTCTGCGGCCGTTGCACATCAGGTAATGACGTCCAGCGATCGCACCGTTCACTTTGACCTGCATCCGCTCTAGGGAAGAATCGACGTAACGGGCCGTAAACCCTTGCCCTGATTCTTCTCCGAGCACATACCAAGGCTCGATCGCTTTACGAAGTTCTACCTTAACACCCCGATGGGCAAAGTCCCCGATCTTCGGGAATTTGAACTCGAAGTGAGGGAGGAACCATTTCGATTCCAACTGGAATCCGGCCTCCTTGGTTTCGTCGATCACGTCTTCGAAGTCTTGGTAATTGAAGTGAGGCAGCATGAAACGATCGTGCAAGCTCGTATCCCAATCGACCAAATCCGCTTTGTAAGGATGCTCGGCAAATCTTGCCATTAGCGACCGCAGCAGCAATTGCTGCGTGAGGCTCATCTGAGCATGCGGCGGCATCTCGAAGGCGCGGAATTCAAGCAAGCCGCGGCGTCCCGAACTGCTGTCAGGTGAAAACAGCTTATCGATACAGAATTCTGCACGGTGCGTGTTTCCGGTGATATCCACCAGCAAGTTGCGGAAAACTCGGTCGACCAACCAGGGCGAAAAATGCCCCTTATCGGGGATTTGCTCGAAGGCGATCTTCAGTTCATAAATGGCGTCACCGCGACCCTCGTCAATTCGCGGAGCCTGACTGGTCGGGCCGATGAAGTTGCCGCTGAACAGATACGACAGCGAAGGGTGATTGTGCCAATAGCCAATCAGGCTTCGCAAAATATCGGGTCGCTGAAGAAACGGGCTCTGTGCTGGGGTCGGGCCACCTAGCACAACGTGGTTACCCCCACCGGTGCCGGTGTGCGTACCATCTTTGTTGAACTTCTCTGTCCCGAGCCGGGTATGGTGTGCGTCTTCGTACACGCCGGTTGTGATGTCAACGAGTTCCTGCCAGTTGTTGGCAGGCTGAACGTTCACTTCGATCACGCCAGGATCGGGCGTCACGCTCAGGTTATTAACCCGATCATCTTCAGGAGGCAGGTAGCCTTCGATGATGACTGGCGAACTCAATTCGGTGGCAACCGATTCGACAATCGACAATAGTTCCAGGTAGCCTTCCAGGCGATCCAACGGCGGCATGAAGACATGCAGGCATCCACCACGAGGCTCGACACAAATGGCCGTCCGGACAAACTGATTCATCGGATTGGGGCCGCCATTGTCGCTCCAATCGCCGGGGCCGAAGAAACCGTCCGACTCTAGGCTTTGTCCGGCCATTCCTTGCGGACGCGAGGCACTACGGAAGTCATCGCCACCACTGGTTTTGATCGACCAAGGCTTGCCTGAATCTCCGCCAACCATGGCCGGAGTACGCCGGGACATGAACTCGGCATAGGAGGGAAGCGGAGCCGATACGGCCATCGGATCGAGCGGGAAGAGCGCGGCGGCCTGTCCTTCAGCTTCGTAAAACAACGATTTCAGCGGCAAACGCAAACCCATCGCCGAGTCGCCGGGAATGAGGAATAGCTCGTCACTGCGCACTACCCATTCACCACTTTCCCAGCCAGGCTGGGCAGTCCACCACAGGTAGCGAAGGGGCAGGACAACGCCGACCGGCGAAGTAATTCCCTGCTCGAAGACCTTTGCGATCCGCGAACGTTCTTCTTCGTCTTCCAGCTTGGAATCGTGGATATCGACATTCACGGGAAGCCGACGTTCCATCCAGGTGTAATAGAACGCGTCTTCGTAGGCATAGCTGGAATGGTTCGGCTCAACACCAAGATGCTCGGCCAAGCGACGCGTGAACTGCATGGCCAAGTCGGTATCGTGACCGTAATTGACGCCGTCTTCCGCAAGTAGCGACGCGTCTTTCCAGATCGGTTCACCATCGTATCGCCAGTAGCAGCGGAAAGCCCAACGCGGAAGGGATTCGCCAGGGTACCACTTGCCTTGTCCGTAATGCAGAAAGCCGCCGTCGCCGAAGCGTTTGAACAGCTTACGCATTAGTTTATCGGCTAGGCCTCGCTTGGTTGGCCCTACGGCAGCCGTGTTCCACTCGTCGCCTTCCATGTCGTCGATGGAAACGAACGTCGGTTCGCCCCCCATGGTCATCGTGATGCCAACGCGATCGAGATGCTTGTCGACTTCATGGCCGAGCGATTGGATCTCTTGCCATTCATCGTCGGTGTACGGTTTGGTCACACGCGGGTCTTCGTGGAAACGTGTGATCGTCATATCGAAGTCAAACTCGACTTCGGCCTTCTCGTGACTTCCAGATACAGGAGCCGCAGTGATTGGCGACGGGGTACATGCCAGCGGAATGTGTCCTTCACCCGCGAAGAGCCCCGACGTTGGGTCGAGACCGACCCAACCGGCACCCGGCAGGAAGACCTCGGTCCAGGCGTGCAGATCGGTGAAGTCTACTTCCGTACCGGAAGGACCATCGAGCGATTTGATGTCTGGCTTCAACTGGCAGATATAGCCCGAGGCGAACCGGGCCGCGAGCCCGAAGTGACGCAGCATCTGAACCAGCAGCCAAGCCGAATCGCGGCATGACCCGAGACGCTTCTCTAAGGTTTGCTCGGCGCTTTGGACGCCATGCTCCATCCGAACCGTGTACTTGATGTCGTCCTGCAACCGCTGGTTGATATCGACCAAAAAATCGACCGTGCGACGCGGCGTAATATCGACCCCCTTGAGGTACTCGGTCAGGAGAGGCCCCGGAGGTTCCAGTTCTAAAAACGGAGCCAGGTCGGTCTTGAGCGGCTCCTGGTAGACGATCGGATATTCCTCCGAATCGGGCTCCAAGAAGAAGTCGAACGGATTGATCACCGTCATTTCGGCAGTCAGATCGACATCGACCTGGAAAAAATCGACGGGTTCCGGAAAGACAACGCGAGCGGCGAAGTTTCCGTGGGGGTCCTGTTGCCAGTTCAAAAAGTGTGGCTGGGGACTGATCTTCAAAGAATAACTATGAATGGGCGTTCGGCAGTGGGGAGCAGGACGCAGCCGAATCGTTTGAGCCCCTACACTGATCTTGCGATCGTATTTGTATTTGGTCGAATGATGGATCGCCGTCAGAATCGCCATAAAAGCCTCAAAGATATCGAATCGCGGGAGAGAAATGTCACACCGTTGTAGGCCAAAGTCGGGCCCGCATACGGTTTATATGGGAACAACGCACGAAAATCAGCCACCGGCGTTTTAGTCGGCACGATTCGCTGATTATGAAACGCAAATGATGCGCCAATCAACGATCATTGCCAGAAACCTACCACTTAGCAAAGGTTTCGGTTCAAGGTGCTAAAAAAATGTGCACATAGGGCCCAATTCTGAGCCATATCGAGAGTACATCGGCGTTAAATTCTATCCAGCCATAGCAGCCCGTACGGCTGCATTACCAGATCTTCATGAGTTGCGATTTCCTGCTCGCTGATCAGATCTTGGAAAAAACGCCCCAGCCCCCCTGTGCGGACATTATTAGCCGGAACACGCTGCTCTTCCTCGGTGAAATTCGCCAGGACGAGCGTCCGATTGCCCTCAAAATGCCTCACGAAACCGAGAACATGGGGATTATCGACCGGAACCAACTCCATTTGCTGTCCGGCCAAGGAGGGCAAATTCTTCCTCAGCGAGATCAATTTCTGGATCGAGCGGAAGATTTTCCCACGAATCGATCCATTTTGGTCATCGACTTCCTGTTTGAAGTTTTGCAGATATTCCCACTTCATTTTGGGGCGATGGATCCAACGTGTGTCGCCTGCTTTGGCAGGGTCTTTCACGAAGTCATAGTCATTGAGCATGCCCCACTCTTCGCCGAGATACAAAAGGGGTATGCCGCCCACACTCAGCGTGATGCCATACAGCAGGCACATACGGCGGACCGACATCTCGATCAACTTAGGGTCGTGGAACTCGATGGCTTGCTCTAGGCCGGCCAGCGACGCCAGCGTGCCTGAGATCCGCATGTCCCCGGTGGCAGGGTTATGCTGAAAAGGGACTCCGCGGGCAAATGAGCCGGGGAATTGCCCTGTGTAAAAGTTGTTCAAGAATTGTCGATGATTGTAGCCATTGATGCCGAGTTGGGCCGCGTCTTTGTCGTCGAATGTCCAACCGATATCGTCGTGGCAGCGAAGGTAATTTACCCACGAAGTTCCGTGTGGCAAACGATGGCGATGACTCAGAGACTTTTTCAGTAGCTGCGTACTGCGTGTCGCCAGGGATTCCCACAACAGGGCCATCAGGGTCGGGTTGTACGAGATCTGACACTCTTCCTCACCGATGTACTTGACGACTTCGTCGGGATGCACGATCGCTTCCGACTTGAAGACCAGCCCGGGCGCGGCAATCTCGGCCATGCAATTGAATGCCTGGATCAACTGGTGCGCTTCGGGGCGGTTTTCACAGTTGGTGCCCATTTGCTTCCAAATGAACGCCACCGCATCCAACCGCAAAATGTCGACGCCGGTGTTAGCGATGAAGAGCATTTCTTCGAGCATTGCCCGGAAGACCGCCGGATTACCGTAGTTCAGGTCCCACTGAAAGCTATTGAAGGTCGTCCAAACCCAGCGTTGCATCCCGTCATGCCAGGTGAAGTTGCCGCGACGAACGGTGGGGAAAATCTCACGCAGGGTGCGTTCGTACTGATCGGGAACGGTGCGATCGGGGAAGCAGTAATAGTACTGCTGATATTCGATATCGCCAGCTTGAGCATGCTGCGCCCAATAATGATCATCCGACGTGTGGTTGAAGACAAAGTCGAGACACAGACAAATATCGGCTTCGCGAAATTCGTCGGCCAGTTGGCGAAGATCGTCGATCGTGCCCAGACGGGGATCAACGCTACGATAATTGCTGATCGCGTAACCGCCGTCGTTGTCGCCTGGGCGCACGGCGAACAACGGCATCAAGTGAACGTAGGTCAGTCCGAGATCTTTAAAGTAGGGAATGCACTCGCGTAGCTTGCTGAGATTCTCGGAGAAGAGATCGACGTAAAGCGCACCGCCCACCATGTGTTCCGACTGAAACCAGGTCGGATCGTTTAAGCGGTGGTCGTCTTGTTCGCGCAGCTCGGGACTACGTTGCTTCCAACCGCGTGCCGCTGTGAACATGATCTCTTCCAAGTGATAGAAGAAGTCATATCGATCGTGATACAGCGTAAAGAGCAGTCGAAACAACCGTGGCCACTGGGCTACCAGGCGCTGCGTGAATTCGCGCGCCAGCCCACAGGCGATATCGTCCTCAGACCAAAATGCATCCAGCCGCGGCAGAAGTCGCTTGAGCGAGATCTCCGCTTCGGTTTGCAGTGGGTCGGGCTGTCCGTTCCTACTCGTTCCGATCATTGGGTATCGTGATGTTATCTAAAAACTGATAGTAATTAATTCCCTCCAGGATACCTCGTGCATGATGTCCCTCTGAGAAATAGATCCGCGGCCAGTCCCTTAGCTTCTCGAGCTCAGGACTGTAATTCCCTACAACCACTCCAAGCGTGCGCCCTTTGAGCATCCCCTCGTCGTTGCCGCTGTCGCCGGCCACGAGCACTTTTTCTGGCGAAAATCCCCATTTGTAGAGGACGTGCCGCACAGCCACACCAGGCCCCCCGCGATTGGGCAAGATGTCTAGGTACATATCTCGTGAGAATACCACGCGTGCGCGAATGCCGGCTTCTCGTAGCATTCGCTTGATTTCCGAGATACTCGGAGCAACGCTCTTGTCGAGGTCGAAGCTGATCTTGAACTCAGACTGCTGAAAATCCTTTTGCACGTAGACTCCATCCACGCCCTCAAACAGAGCACGTATTTTATCGGGTGTCCAGTGCAGACCGATCTGCTTTCGCCAAGTTCGGTCGTTGGTGAGATATTCGCCGTAGTACAGTTCTGTTCCGACTGCGGCACAAATCAGGTCAGGTCTCGGCAGATTCATCTCCTCGATCTGTTCCATCGCACTGTCCAGGCGACGCCCAGTCGAGATGCCAAAGCCGATGTAGTCGTGTTCGCGAATCGTGTCCATTAATTCGCGAAGCGCGTCATCGTCGCCGGTCAGTGTGTTATCCAGGTCGGTGATTATGAGCCGATCGAAGTTTGGCATGCGCCGAACTTTCGAGTTTCGCGCGAGGTCGGGCTTGGCCGAATGGTCGAGAATATCGTTGATGTCTCGCCAATATCGTTTGGCATGATTCGCCCAGGAGTAGTGCTTTTTGGCACCATCTTTCCCTTGGTTGGCCCAATCGTCCCATTGCTCAGGCTCCGTAAGCATCCGAAGCAAGGCCTTCTCGATCGCTTCGGGATCGAGCGGGTCGACCAAAAGACCGTTGTGGCAGTTCGCTACGATATCTCTCGGACCACCGTCGTTGGTGGCGACAATCGGCAGGCCTGCTGCGGCAGCTTCCAGAAGCGTTAAACCAAACGGTTCCGTGAGCGCTGGATTAACAAAGACTCCGCGACGTTGGGCACACCAACGATAAATGTCAGGTACATCACTCGGGGCATGCATCTTGGGGTACGCGACCGAACCGTACAGATCGAAGTCGTCGATCTTACCGAGGATTTGCTCGACAATCCGGCGTTGGGCCGGAGCGAGATCCTTCAGGTTTTCGCGCGTTCCCATGATGAGCACGAGATTAGAAAGCTCTTGCAAACGCTCGCTCTCACCATAAACACGGACGAGCATTTCCAGGTTTTTTCGCTCGTCGGGACGAGCCATGGCGATCAACGGCGGCTTGCTGGGGTCTCGCAGAAAACGCTCGATCTGCGGGCCAATCGCGTAATCGTCATCCGTTGATTTCGGTGGCGCGAACGACTGCAGGTTCACACCAGGAGGAATGACTTCCATCCGATCGGGTACGTAGTTCTCGTATTTTTCGTACTGTAGTTCGACTTCCTGATTGGTGCTGGCCACCACCATCGAAGCCGTTTCCAGAGCAACTTCCTCCGCTTCGATTCGCTGCGCCAAGCGGTAGCGGCGTTCGAGGTCTTCGACCGACTTACCCTTGGCAATCAAGCGTTCTTGTTTGACACGACCGAGCGAATGGCCGGTGAAAACAAACGGAATGTGAAGCAGCCGAGCAAGCTGCGCCCCGGCAAGACCCGCGTCGGCATAATGCCCATGAATGAGGTCCGGCAGACCGGCGCGGCGGAAGTGAGCGAGGGTCTGATCGACGAAGAATTCGATGTAAGGCCAAAGCGATTCTTTGCGAATATACCGTTTGGGTCCGAACGGAATTCGGACGATTTTGGCGTTCTCGCAAATAGGTTCTTCGACTTGGGCATAGTCATCGGAAACGCGGTCGTCGATGATTTGCCGGGTGAGAAGTTCTACTTCGGTAACTTCGGGCTCTTTGGCCAGTTCCGCGGCCAACTCCAGGACATACTTAACCTGGCCGCCCGTGTCCGCGTCGCGACCAAGTTCGGCATCTTTGGCGCGGATTAAGCCATGTAAGCTTATCAGAGCGATCTTCATGGAGAGTTATTCTTTGAGGTTGTTGGTAGTGGGAAAGGTGGAAGTCGTGGCAACGCTCCTTAAGTGAAAACGTTTTCATAGAACGACTTGTCTTGGCATGTCGCTCCATGATTCTCGCATACTTTCCCGGCAAATCGGGACGCCGCATCGCCAACCTGTCGCAGTGGGCGGCCCGATATCAGTCCGGCGAGAAGGACTGACGCGAATCCATCCCCCGCGCCGACCGTGTCGACGAGAGGATTGGGTTGAGTGACTGCAATTTCGATGCCATCACCGTCGCTTGTGGCAAGAAAAGCACCTTTCGAGCCCGATGTGATACAGAAATTGGCGACTTGATGCGCCGTACGCAATTTATCGACAGCTTTGCGAACGTTTTCACGCGTATCGCAAGGCATCTGAGTGAGTCGCTGGAGTTCGTCGTGGTTCAACTTGAGCCAATCGGCACCATCAACCAAACCACTTACCCACGACTCTTTAAACCACGGAGGGCGGATGTTTAAATCGACGAACCGGGGCAATTGGCTCTGATCGATAATCTGCCGAATGGTCTTCGCCGTCCGCTCGCTTCGATACGCCAGGCTTCCGTAGTAGAGATACGAATAGCCGGAATAGTCTTCAACTGCCGGCGGCTCGATATAGTCCCAAGCCCGATCTTGCAAAATGTCGTAGACCGGCTCCCCATCTTTCAATTCGACCTGTACCGCCCCAGATGGCTTGGTATCGATCGTCTGCATTTGTTCCGCCGACATCCCCCAATCAGCCATAGAGCGAAGCACCTCTTGCCCGGCCTCGTCGTTGCCAATCGCCGAAACCATACAAGGATGATAACCCATCCCATGAAGATTCCAGGCAACGTTAAAAGGAGCACCACCGAGAACCTGGCGGCCATCCGGAAAGCGGTCGAAAAGCACTTCCCCAAGAATCAACGGCGGACGATTTGCTTTCGAGTCAGTCACGAATTTCTATCGATCAGTTAGACGGATCATTTAGTAATTGAGTAACATTGTTTTAGCATTCTCCGAACACAAACTCAAATAGCACAAGGATTCATAACGTGAGCAAGGTTCTGGCTACCGACTTAGACGGCACGCTGATTCCTTTGAATGACCTGGCGGAAAACACGTCCGATTTGGCCCTGTTAGCAAAAGCCCTTCGCGAAAAGCACGTCACCCTGACCTTCGTGACTGGTCGCCATTTAGAGTCGGTCCAGGACGCGATCAAGCGTTACGCATTGCCGGCTCCCGACTGGGTGATTTGCGATGTGGGGACTTCCATCTATAAGCGTGCTGAGGACGATTCGTTTCAAATCGCTCAGCCGTATGTCGATCATTTGCAAAGCATCGTGGGAGAGTTTTCAACTGGGCAATTGCGAGAAGAGTTCGCCTCGCTAGAGACGCTACGACTGCAAGAGGAAGAGAAGCAGGGGCAATTCAAACTCAGTTTCTATTGCGACGCGAAAAAGCTTCACGCCATCCACGACGCGGTCTTAGATCATTTGTCCCATCGTGGTCTGCCGTACAGCTTGATCAGCAGTATCGATCCATTCACCGGCGACGGCCTGATCGACCTTTTACCAACCGACGTCTCGAAGGCCTACGCGCTACAGTGGTGGACCGAGCATGCCGGGCTAGACAATCAAGAGCTCGTCTTCTCTGGCGACTCTGGCAACGACTTGGCAGCCATGACCGCCGGCTATCGGACGATTGTCGTCGGCAACGCTTCTGCAGAACTCATGGAAACGGTCCACGGACATTACGAAAGCCGCATGCAAGTCGACCGGGTCTACATTGCCGAGAAGTTCGCCACCAGCGGAGTCCTCGCTGGCTGCCGACACTTTGGACTGCTTTAGTGTCGGAGTCGAACGTTTTCGCTAGCAAGGGCAGCGATTGGCGTTGCGTTGCCAGCACGGGGTTTCTATAAGTGGCGGCGCAATAGTCGTTCCCTTATTTCCCCCCAATGACTCTCCCGGTGAATTCGCATTCTCAGCAGCGTCGAACTGCGCCTGGCCATCAATGGATGGTTCTGGGATTGCTATGCTTGGGGTTCTTCTCGACCGGTTGTAAAGCGATCGTCGCGACCAACAACCGCAACTGGGCGCCCGATCAAGCGAAGCTCCCCATAGGTGTCGTGCAGGGAGACGAGATCACCATCCATAACGTGCGTAACTGCCGCTATGTCACGTCCGATGACTACGTGGTTCAGTACTACGACAAAGATATTCGCCTGAGCGATATCGAGACCGTCGACTACGTGGTCGTTCCCTTTAAAGACTCGCCCAGCGTCGCGCATACGATGCTCAGCTTCGGTCTGTCCGACGGGCAGTACTTGGTTTCTTCGGTCGAAATTCGCAAAGAAGCGAACGAAGAGTACTCGGCCTGGAAGGGCTTCTTCAACCAGTACGAACTGATGTACGTCATCGGCGACGAACGCGACGTGATCAATCTCAGCTCGAATTACTATAAGAGCGACGTTTATCTTTATCGTACGGTCGCTCAGCCTGAACAGGCCCAGGCTCTGTTTTTGGACGTCATCAAGCGAGCCAACAAATTGGCCGCTGACCCTGAGTTCTACCACACCGTGACCAACAACTGCACGACCAACATCGTGTCGCATGTCAACAAGATCGCCCCCAAGAGTGTCCCGTACGACATGCGAATTCTTCTGCCGGGCTACAGCGACGAGTACGCCTACTCGCTCGGCTTGTTGGACACGAGCGTCCCCTTCGAGCAGCTGCGCTCCCAGTCGCAGATCAATCATCTTGCCGAGCGGTACCGAGACGACGAGAACTTCTCGGAGTACATCCGCCGATAGGGGCAGTTGCTAGCGATAACTCTCCCGTTTTTCCTGCGGTTTTCAGCAAGACTTCATAATTTCTGATCAATCGACATTGCTCTATCCGAAAATCGAATATAGATACACCCTACTCTGCCACGAAAACGCCCTTAGACGATGGACCGTTAGGGAGGCCAATATGAGTGGTGTTACATTTTCGGTTGCTGCTTTGTGGATGATTCTGGGGGCCTCGCCCTCAACGCCAGTGGTGCAGGATCAGGTCGACCTGATCGAGGTGAACCACTACTACGATTCCCAAGGCCGCTTGATCTTCGACCA
The DNA here is from genome assembly GCF_013618625.1 of Bremerella alba. NCBI lineage: Bacteria > Pseudomonadati > Planctomycetota > Planctomycetia > Pirellulales > Pirellulaceae > Bremerella > Bremerella alba. The sequence continues at coordinate 473,377 of NZ_JABRWO010000002.1, forward strand.
GGTCATTTTCTATGAGTGGTCGCAAAGCGATGCCCGGTTCCATGTCACCGCATGGCGTCTGCTGAAGAGTTCCTGGCAAGTTCCCCGTAAGCGTTGGAGCGACGGGGCCTATACCACCACCTGGCGAGACGGCGACGTCCTGCGCAGCGTGGTAGGTAAGAACATGCGAGAGACTTGGACGCAGCACGATCCAGAGCTTATCGAGCGGGATTATCTCCCGCGCGAGTATCGCCGCGGACTGACCCCGAAGATCGAAGCAGTAGCGAACGCCGAGAATTAACCCGCGCTTAGCCGCGCGATAATTCGATTTGAAAGTCGAACACGATAACCACGTTATCCTGTGAATCGCACAGGAAACGACTGGGAGTCTCCCGGACTTTCTTTACCTGCTCGGTAAGTGTCTCGAGCGAAGCTATGCCCAGGTCTTGGACAGCGTTCTCGAAAAGGGCGACGGCTTTGCGGGCATGCACTTCGACTCCGTGAAGCGACTGTTGCCGAGCTTTCACACCGCACGCTGTCAGGTGAATGAGCCCCTTTAGCAAAGCGGCCTGATCCCCTACTCTTCCCTGGGCGTGCCAGGCCGATTCCCAGGCTTCGTGGGCTTCCCAGTAAAATCCGTGATTAAATAGGTCGACGCCGTACCGAAACGATTGCCGGTCGGTCCGCCCCTCGAAATCCGTTTCAGGCCGAGGAAACAGGCCTGGAACGTACGCGTACGACGGAAACGGCAGCGTTGGTTCATAGCGCGAGGTTTCGTCTGCCATGGTTGCGTCCTTTCCTTCTGGCCATTGTAATGACGCTTCTATGCGACGTTTGAAGAATCCGCTTTGAGGAATCTACCATGTCCGTTCGGAAAATTGTCCTTACCGGCGCCACCAAGGGGCTCGGTCGAGCGATGGCCGATGGATTTATCGCTACGGGTCATCAGGTCGCTGGTTGTGGACGATCGGCCGACAAGATTGATCAGCTAAACGAACAGTATGGCGATCCTCACCGTTTTGACGTGGTCGATGTCACCAACTGGCATGACGTCAAACAGTGGGGCAAGTCGGTCAACGAAAACTTCGGTGTGCCCGACCTGTTGATCAACAATGCAGCAATTATCAACGAGAACAAGCCACTCTGGCGAGTCCCGGTGGGCGAGTTTTCACAGATGATCGACATCAACATCCAAGGCGTCTTTCACGTCATCAAAGCGTTTGTCCCGGCGATGGTCGAGCGCGGCCAAGGTACCATCATCAACTTCAGTTCCGGTTGGGGTCGATCGACTTCGCCCGAAGTCGGCCCCTACTGCGCGACGAAGTACGCCATTGAAGGCATGACCAAGTCACTCGCTCAAGAGTTGCCAGCCGGGATGGCCGCAATTCCCCTGGGCCCCGGCATGATCCACACCGAGATGTTGGAGAAATGCTTCGCCGACGGGGCCTCGAGCGCACCGAAGCCATCGGACTGGGCGTCGTACGCGGTACCGTTTATCCTTTCGCTCGGGGCTGAGGAAAACGGCGAGTCGATTAGCATTGTCAAGTAACTGAAAATGCCAAGCGGAATCGATCATCCGGCAGCCTGGCCGGTACCAGAGCTTTTGAAACGCTGCGACGTCAAACGGCTTCGTCGCGGCGGTCCAGGCGGACAGCATCGCAACAAGGTCGAAACGGCCGTGATCGTTCACGATCCTGTATCGGGCCAGTCGGGAGAAGGGAACGAGCGTCGTAGCCAGGAAGCCAACCGCCAGGTTGCCATCTTCCGTCTGCGAGTCAATCTGGCAATTCATGTGATTGACGAAATCGACCTCTCGGCCACGCCCAGCGAACTTTGGCGGTCGCGGCTGCGTAGTGGAAAAGTCTCGGTCAATCCTACCCACGACGACTTCCCAGCACTGTTGGCAGAAGCCATAACTGTACTACAAGCCGAGAGTTGGGATGTTTCGGCAGCGGCAACGCGGCTAGGCTGCTCGACCAGTCAGCTGGTCAAATTCCTGAAAAATGAATCGGCGGCCTTTGCGCTGCTGAATCGTCATCGAGACCAACTCGGCCTAAAACGGCTGAAATAGCAACAAGACTTTCTCTTGACAGGTTTGTGCGATGGGCAAACCATGGACAGACTGAGAAATTCAAGTTTTGGAGAATCACTTAATGGCTTGCCTGACCCGACGGATCGTGATTTGCGGTACCTTTGTACTGTTGGCCGTTCTCACGCAAAATGGATTCGCACAACAAGTATCTGCCATCGCCGGCGAGCCCTGGGGGGTCGGACGTGTGGTCCTTCCGCTTCAACGAGCGGATTTCGGCGATCCGGTCGACAGCGAAGCGTTCGCGATTTCTGACCCCGAGGGACGGATCTTCTACCCCGTCTTCAAGCCGCGTCGATTTCTTCCGCTGCTTCAATCGCTGCTGGGTGCCGACACCGTCACGCCACCGCAAGAGCTAGAGGTCTATTTCCTCTTCCGGGGAAGTGCCCCGATGGAGGTCACCGTTGAAACGCCAACACCGCAGACATTTCAGGTAGCTCCCCGCCAGCGACGTGACGGACCTTATAACAATCTCGTGCGTCAGTGGTGGCGAACCTATAACGAAGTCGGCCGCCAGCGGACCGATGCAAGCGATCATCCACCGGTGCTAGAGACCTATCTTTCGATGATGCTGTCGGACCGGCTTGGCCTTGCCCCGCCACCGCTTAGCCAGCGTGCGTTGGAAGATCGCTCGGCACTGGAACCCAGCCAATCCCTGATGATGTTGATGGGCACCGAGAAGGTTCACGACGCGATGCTCAAAGCGATCATGAACAACGAGCTGGCTCCGCAAGGAGAGTTGGGCCCGATTGTCCCGCCGATTCAATGGGCCCCCCTAGCGGTACCACAGCCCAGTGCGGATGTCGAGATCGAGCCTATGGCTAAGTACGTTCCCGAGGAATGCTTCTACATTCGATTCGGCTCGCTGAAGAATTACCTGTGGCTCAATAAGCTGCTCCAGCGCAACGGTGGCGACCTCTCGCGGATGATTTCCAATCGGCGTGTTGCGTTTCATTTGAATGAAGTGGTCCAGCGGCAGCTGGCGCTCAAGCAGTCGGAATTGTCGGAGATCTTTGGCGATCAGGTGGTGCAGGATGTCGCGTTAATTGGTCGCGATACGTATACCCGCGAAGGTGCTGCCCTGGGCATGTTGTTTTACGCAAAGCAAAGCCCTTTGCTGGCCAACGATATCAATAAGAATCGCAAGGACGCCCAGAAGCAGTACCAGCGCGACGGTGCGAAGCTGGAAACCGTAGAGATTGCCGGGCGAGAGGTGTCGTTTCTTTCGACTCCTGACAATACCCTCCGATCGTTCTATGTCACCCGTGGGGACTTCCACTTGGTGACCACCTCTCGGGCCATCGTCGAGCGTTTTCTTACATTGGAAGAAACGTCGACCAGCCTGGCGAACTCGCGCGAGTTTCAGTATGCCCGAGGCCTGATGCCGCTTAGCCGAGACGACACCGTCTTCGTCTATCTCTCTTCGCAGTTCTTCCGGGGTTTGTACTCTCCTCAGTACCGCGTCGAAATCCGCCGTCGGTTGCAAAGTGTCATCGAGATGGAACTGCAGCAGATGGCAACCGCCGCAGCCAATAATGAAGGCTACCAAGATACGTCGGTCGAAGGCCTGATCGCCGCCGGTTTCCTGCCTGCCAACTTCGATCAACGAGCCGACGGAAGCCACACGATTATTTCCAACGATACGCTAGGAGACTCGATTCGGGGTGGTCGTGGGCATTTCGTGCCGATTCCGGATATGGATATCGTTGGCATGACCCCTCAAGAAACGGCCGACTTTAATCGCCTGCGACAATACCATATGACCGAGTGGCGGCAAATGAACCCGATCCTCGTCGGAATCAACCGCTTCAAACTCAATGACGAAGGCCTAGAACGCATTGCGATCGATGCGCGCGTCTCTCCGTTTCAACGCTCGAATGTCGGACAGTTCCTCTCCTTTCTGGGCCCTCCGCTGCCGACTCATATTGCGACGGCCCCTGAGGATGTCGTCGCGTTTCAAGCGGTGCTGGATGGACGCTATAGCGGCGGTTTAACCCACTATGCGGTGGCTGTCCGAGACATGCCGTTTCCGCTGGAACAATTCACTAACCAAGGTTTTTTCAATACGCTGCGAATGATTCAAGCCACGCCAGGCTATTTGACGGCCTTTCCCAAGCCGGGACTGATCGATCAAATCCCCTTCATCGGTGTCGCGGCTGCCCCCGATATCTATGGCTATTCCCAGTTACCCTTTGGGCTGTTGCGCCGAGAACTCAATGGGTTCTCTTCCCTCTCCTTCCATCCAGAGATCTTAGCCGACGTTACACCCAACCTGGCCATTGTCGAAGACTCCCATCCGGCCCAGGTACGCATTCATATCGGGGATATTTCCAACGCTCAGATTACCCCCCTGGCAAATGGCTTAGCCCAATCGATTTCCAGACAGGGAAGTCTTGCCAACGCGGCCTTCTTCCAGGAAGTCCACAACCAACTCGGCATCCCTGAGGGGCAAGCGAAAGCCTTCGCCGATCAACTGCTGAATCTCGAATTCATCGATCCGCTGGGGGGCCAGTTCGTTTACCAACCGAATGACAACGGAACCGGCAGATGGGTGTCGACCGCTTGGAGCGACCAAGGAAAAGACTTTCAGGCCAACGTCATGGACTGGTTCCGCGGGCTCGAAGCCAGGCTGAACGTCGACGAAAACCTGATCGAGTTGCATGCTCAGATCGACATGCAAAACGAAAAGCCCCAGCAGGGATTGAAACTGCCAGGGTTCAATTTGTTTGACTTGGGAGGCGCTTTTGGTGGCTCGAAGAAGAAGGCCGAGACCGAAGCGAAGCCTAAGACTCCACCTCCGATCACACCCAAAGCGGAAGAGCTTCCTGAACCGATCCCGCCGCCGGCTCCGCTTCCTAAGCCAGCGTCGGGCGGAAAGCAGTTTTAAGCGTCCTTAGCTTTCGCTTTCCGATTCGGACTGTTCCGGCTCGAGCTCGTTGATTTGGTCCCACATGATTTGCAGTTCCATGCGGAACCCGCCTGAAAGAATCGGGAACCGGCACCACGTTTTCGGATCGAGGTTTTCGTCATCGAGATGAAAACCAGGAGCGTACCGTTCCCGCTTCCATTGATTGCGGCTCCAAAGTTGGAAGAAGCGTTGTATGAAGCCTCCGAGCTCTCGCAACGTATAAACGGGGTAACGCTGCCGAAGCTGTGTGAAGACTTCGATCGCTGTCTGCTTGTCGCGAATCGCCAGGCGTTCGATTGTATCGAGGACCGTGTACGGCATCAGATCCCCTTCGTCGGTTTGCTTCTGATCGGCCGGACGAAGCTCGGCGGTGGGCTGTTGTTGGTTGATCAATTCCAGCGCCGGGAAGCAGCCAACGCCCGCGGGGCCCTCTTGTTCCATCCAGATCAGCCACTCGCGCAGAAACGCTTTGTCGATCCCTGAGATAGGACATAGTCCGCCGCTAGTATCACCATCCATGGTTGCGTAACCCACGGCGGCCTCCGAGCGATTGCTGGTCGAAAGCAGCAAGGCGTTCTTTACGTTGGCCACTAACCAAATACTAGGCGAACGCGTGCGTGCTTGGATATTCTGCAAGGCGATGTCATCCTGCTCCCAGGTAAGGGGCCGCCCGATCACTTCCTCGCCGAGTTCCCGATATCGCTCTACAAGATCATCGATATCGATGCGATGGAAATTCGCACCGAACGTTTCCGCGACTTCCTTCGCGGCATTGAAGGTCACCTCACCACTGTTGCGTGTGGCCTGATAGACGCACGTTAGCAGTCTCTGATTGATCTCGCTGGCGTCGACCAGGCCTTCCAATCCACCGATATAGGCTAGTTTTTTGACAAACCGCTCTAAGCCGAGATCTTTCAAGGCGAACTGCACCATATAGGCACACAAGGTCGCCACGGCCGCCGAGTCCGCTCCTCCGGACAGTGAAACCACGAACCCTTGCGAACGGCTCTTGCGAAGGTAGTCGAACAGTGCGAGCGTCACGGCCCGGATAAACTCTTCTTCCTTCAAGTACTCGGAATCCTCCCACCCTTCCGACGAGACGGCACGCACTTCCGGCTCGCAGTGCGCCAAGGCGAAGTCGGCCTCGACGACCTGCTCGTAGGCTGCGTCAAAGTTCAAGACAAACGCGTCGCTCTTGGCGCGGTTCATCCGGTTCACATCGATATCGACCACCGCAGTAGTCACAATGGTATCTTGAAAACTAAAGCGGGGCGCTTCGGCGAGCAGCCGTCCCCCCGAGGCGACCATTGCGCCTCCGTCGTAGATCGCTCGTCCCGATTCATTTCCCACGAGGTTGGCATAAACGTATGCCGAATGAAACGCACGCGATCCTTCCAAAACGAAGCGTCGACGTACGTCTTGTTTCTCAAACGCGAAATGGCTGGCACTCGGATTCAAAATCAAGTCGACGCCCAACTCGGCTAAGCGGCCTCCGGGCCGGCTAGCGACCCAGGCATCTTCGCAGATTTCCAGACCCATCATCACGCCGTCGAAGTTGAAAACGAGGTCTCCTAGCGGAATCTTCTGATCTCCTTCTTCGTAGAAAGCCCGCTTTCCGGTAGGCCATGGTTTGAACCAGCGGGGTTCGTAATGGATGCCATCTCCGGCCAGATTTCTTTTGGGCACCAACCCCTGCAATTGCCCATCGGCGGCAATCGCGGCGACGTTGAAGACAAGACCACGGTAAGATATCGGCAGTCCGAAACACGCGACCAGGCCTTCGGTAGCTGGGAGAAGCTCTTGCAGTTTGTCCCAGGCCATGCGCCGCATGCCTGCCGAGAGAAACGCGTCTTCGCAGCCATAGCCGGTAATACAGAGTTCCGGCAAGCAAACCACCGAAGCGCCTTCGGCTTTAGCCGTTTCGAGGGCCTGAAGAATGTTCTTGGTGTTTCCCTCCCAATCCAAGGGAGTTTGATTAAGAACTGCGGCCGCGACTTTGATGTTGAGCACGATGATGTTCCCCCGATGTTTGGTCTTTCCTCCCACAAACTACCCGATGCAATGAACCGGGTCTATCGGTCACCCTTGGGGACACAAACGCGGCAGAAAAGGATCGCACGAATCAGCCGTAGCCAAGTTCGTCGAGATCTTCCTCAGTCATTCCAAAATGATGCCCTAACTCGTGCAGGATGGTAATGCGAATCTGTTCGCGCAGTCCCGGGGCGGTGATCTGTCCGTTGAGAAAGCGAGTTTGTGACAAAATCCCTTCGCGAAAGATCTGAATCGCATCGGAAGGAACCGCCGGCCCCTCGATCGACCGACTGGTCAACGGAATTCCCGTATAGAGACCGCAAAGCTGACGTCGGTTATGCAAACCGAGCTCTCGCACCAACGCATCGGACGGATAGTCCTCGACAATCATGGGAACCCGGTCGAGCAGCGTCGCGATCGACTCTGGCAAGATCGCCAGCACGGCCTCGAGATGAAGATCGAAGTGCTCTCGGGATTGTTGATCCATGGGTTGCCTACCGATAGGATAATCGTCCTTTCAATTATCGGCTTGGCGGTGGGTATTTCTACCCCGCAAAAAAGTTCTGAGAAACTTTGACTGCAAGCCGCGCAAGATTCGCGTACGATGCACGAAGGTAGTAATGGCAATTCGCTTGCAAACAGCTATCCCACGGAGACAATAAGGGCATGATCCAACGCTTCTCGATCGCCAAGCTGTTTCTCTTGATCACCCTTGCGGCGGTGGGCTCCTTAACCGTTCGCCAGGCATTTCAGGGTGCCGACTGGGCGAAGGCCGTTTCCCTCGTCGTCTTCGCTGCGATGCTCTGGGCCCTGATTCATATGCTTTTTGGGCTACTCGGATATGTCTTCATGGAGCTTGCCCAATCGCTTACGCCCAAAAAGGGGCAGTCCCCCTTCGCGACCGATGTACCGGCTCCTCAAATCATTCCCCCCAAGAACATTGAGAGTGAATAGTCGAACTCTTCCAAATACAGCTTGGGAAACACAACCCTATGCCTTTTTACCATTCGCTACGACATCTCATTCGCCAGGTCGGACTGGGGATACTTCTTCTGGTCGCATGTTGTGGGACCCTGCGTCCCGTTCAAGCAGAAACAGGGGAAACAATTCATCTCCCGGCCGGCCGGGACAAGCCTGTTAGTGGGCTTTACCTCGAAATTGATACCCGGTGGATCGATGGAAGTGGGTACCGACCGATTGGCGTCACGATTGCTACGGCTAATGGGTTGCCAGCCCCGGCCGATCGCCGTTTGGAAATTACGCTCAGACCGCAATACTACAACTTTCACAGCCGCAATCCTTTCCCAGCTGTCACTCAAGAGATGAAGCTTTCGCAGGGGAAAGTGGCTGAAAAGCATACGCTGCTTGTTCCTCAGCAGTTTCTGTGGAATTCGCTAGAGGTGATCACCCGAGAAGATGGCCAACGCCTGAAAGAGCTTTCCAGCGAGTCGACTTCGGTCATCATGATGTTCGTCAACGGACAGTTTACCGAAGCGTATCCAGCCACCATCGTCTTCCATCGCGATGCTCCGAAACGTGACGATCGCGCGACCTGGGTGCTCGATCAAGCCAATCGCCGTGATGCAGGAGAAGAGGTCGACGAGATCCCTGATCTTCGCATATTTTTTAATGAGCAGTCACTGCCGACTAATCAAAATCTTAAGTCTCACCTAACCGGCTCTCCGAATCAGGCGATTTCGGCGTTGCCATTTCTCCCGCGGACAGATCTGCTTCCTCTCACAGACATTCCAGATACTTGGCAGGGACTTTCCTCAGCCGACCTGATTGTGCTGGAACGCAAAGATTTGGAGACCGTAGCGCGCAAAACGCCTGAGCGGTTTGCAGTCCTGCACCAATGGATTCTGGCCGGGGGCAACCTGCTCGTTTGGAATGCCGGAGAAAACGGTTCCGATGCCGTCGACCAACTATTGGCACCCAATGCAACCAACGCCATTTCCGCATGGAAATCCTTTCCGACCAACTCGGTCAACGAGCGTGATCTAGGGATCTTTGACAAAATACGACATCCACGCAATCGTTACGCCGCCACGAATGCAGCCAACTATGTCCCCCTGGCCGTTCGCAAAGGGAAGTTAATCGAGTCGGACGACAGTCTCAATGGCTCAACACCCATCGCAGGCACTCCTTTAAAACTGGCGGCTCGCAACGAAGGCTTCGGAAAGATCGTCGTCGTTCAGGGCAATCCGTTCCCCGGAACCGCCGGCTCTTGGCAGCGGATCTTCGCCGTGTTCCACGGAGATCGACTGGCTTGGTTTCAGCGATACGGTATGTCACGCCTGCGCGAGAACCTCGGCTTTTGGGAGTTTCTGATTCCCGGCGTGGGGGTCGCCCCGGTTACGACGTTTGAGCTACTGATCACGCTGTTTGTCATCTTAATTGGTCCGGTCAACTACTTTCTCTTGCGGTCGATCGGACGGCTGAACTTTCTGATTGTGACGGTCCCCGTAGGGGCTTTTTTGGTCACTGCCGTGCTGATGTCGTACGCGGTACTTTCCGATGGACTAAGTACGAAGTCACGGATTCGCACGGTGACCTTGCTAGATCAAACCACCGGACGCGGAGCGAGTTGGAGTCGTCAGGCCTATTACGCCGGGCTGGCAAGTACATCGGGGCTCACGTTTCCTGTCGATGCCGCCGTGTATGAGTACGAACAATATCCGTTGACCGAGCACACCGGCGAGAAACGCATGGACTGGGGTGAAGACCAAGTTCTGCGAGGTGGCTATTTTCGATCGCGGGTCACACAGCAGTTCCTGGCAATTCGTCCTTTCCAAACAGCACGTCGCCTGGAAGTCTCGACACAAGAGGGCAAGTTATCGGTGAAGAATGAACTGGGCACCCAGGTAACTCAGTTAATTCTGATCGACCAAAATGCCGTTCAATACTTTGCTAAAGACATCCGCCCCGACGCAGAGAGCGACTTGTCTGTTGCCAGTTCGGATCAGATCAGCGAATTTCGCCGCACACTCAATGAGAAGAACCTGAGCATTCCCGATGGCTTTGATCATCGCACCTATGTCCAGCGATCATCGACCCGGACGAACTACTACGTTCAGTCGTCGAGCATGCCGGAGATCTTTCAAAGGGAACCTTCGTTCAATCAATCGCTGATGGAGCGGGAACTCCAGAATCAAATGGCACACTCATTCGCTGCCTTAGGACCACGAAGCTATATCGCAATCGTCGAGCATTTCCCGGAGACTCCGCTCGGGCTGAAAACTCAGGCAGGTGAAAAGAGTATCGAAGTTGTGATGGGAAAATGGTAAATGATTGCGACACGTACGCCGGTGATTGAGCTTCGTCGATTGCATCGTTTTTTTGGACGCACCAAGGCCGTTCACGATGTTTCGTTCGAAGTGTACCCGGGCCAGGTTTTCGGCTACATCGGCCCCAACGGCGCTGGCAAAACGACCAGCATGCGGATTCTCGCCACGCTCGATCTGCCGACCGCTGGGGATGCGTTGATCGATGGCTACTCCGTGATCAACGATCCCGATCGTGTTCGTCGGCGATTGGGCTTCATGCCCGATGCGTTTGGCGTTTATGCCAACGTGAACTGCCGGGAATACCTCGACTTCTTTGCTCGATCCTACGGACTGCGTGGTCGAGATCGCCGGATGGCGATGGACAAGACGATGGAGTTCACCGGGCTGGACGCCCTGGCCGAGAAGCCTATCAGTGGTTTATCGAAGGGTATGAAGCAGCGTTTGTGTTTGGGTCGATCGATGATCCATGACCCGGCGGTGATGATCCTGGACGAGCCGGCGGCAGGCCTAGACCCTCGGGCACGGATTGAACTGCGGGAAATGATTGCTCGTCTCGCCCAGCATGATAAGACGATCCTCGTCAGCTCGCACATCCTGACCGAATTGGCGGAAATGTGCGATGTGGTCGGAATCATCGAGCAGGGACAGCTTTTAGCGACCGGGAGCGTTGCCGACATTCAACGAGGCCAACTCACCCAGAGCCGCGTACGTGTTCGCGTTCTCGAGAATACCGACTCTCTCGCCAAGTGGCTCTCCGAGAAGGATGGCTTCAACGAGATTGTCACCGATGGTCAGCTGCTCCATTTTTCGCACGTCGGGGAACGAGCAGAAGAGGCCGTTTTACTCAAAGAAATGATTGAGGCCGGATTTTGCATTGCAGAGTTCGGGGCACGGCATTCTACGCTCGAGGATGTCTTCCTCAATGTGACGAAAGGTCGGGTTCAATGACCACTGTGGAAGTCTCGCCTGATTCACCGATTGAACGCGACCAGCCAACTCCCTCTTGGTGGCAGGCGGCCGATCAGAAACTGGAAACGCTCGGGGAATACCTCAATCCAATTTTGGTCAAGGAAACTCGGCAAGCGTTGAAGAGTCGGCAATTTGCCGTGACCTTTGCCTTGGTCTTGCTCACCAGTTGGATCTGGTCTTTGCTGGCCATCTACTTTCGTTATCCCGGGATTCTTTACTCGCCGGATGGCCCCTATCTGATGGTTGGCTATCTCGACATACTTCTATTTCCGCTGGTCGTGATCATTCCGTTTTCGGCCTTTCGTTCGTTAGCGGCGGAACGAGAAGACGGGACGTTCGAGTTGCTTTCCATTTCGACCCTCAGCCCACGTCAGATCATCTTTGGCAAACTGGTCAGTTCGATTGTGCAGATGCTGGTGTACCTCTCGGCGCTGGCGCCCTGCCTGGCGTTCACCTATTTGCTGCGAGGGATCGATATTGTCACGATCGCCTATGTGCTTCTGTGTGCGTTTCTTGCTTCGGTGCTTTTATCCGGGGTTGGGCTGGTGCTTGCTTGCATTACCCAACAGCGTCATTGGCAGTCGGCCTTGTCGGTGATTGTGATCTTGCTGTTCATTTTTCTTTACGGTATCGGGCTGATCATCAGCTACGCCAGTGTGTACGAAGATGCGAGCTGGCGCGAGTACGACAATCCCGACTTCTGGGTCACGACGGCGGCATTCTTTTCGGTCTATGCCAGCTATCTGTATCTGATCGTCGAGGTGGCCTCGGCTCAGATTACTTTTGAAAGTGAAAACCGTTCGGCCGGAATTCGTCGCGGCCTTCTCTTACAGCATTTCCTGGCCATCGGCTGGTTCGGTTATTTGGCCATTCGATTTCCACATGATGAAGAATTGCTTTTCGTCCTGATGACGATTCTGTGCCTGCACTGGTTTATTATGGGGTCGTTTATCAATGGAGAATCGCCAGTACTTTCGCCTCGCGTTAAGCGGACCATTCCAAATTTCCTGGCCGATCGCATCTGGCGGAACTGGCTACTGCCTGGGCCTGACCGGGGCTATTTTTTCGTAGTCACTTCGCTTGTTAGCGGTCTGTTGGTCATTTCCGGATTGGCTTGGATGCATACCTTCAACTCGCTATCGACGGCCGATGCGTCGCACGCGATTGTTTTCTCCGCCGGATTGGTGGGCTACACCATCTGCTACCTGAGTTTTGGCAGGCTGATCATTCGCTTTCTGAACATGATTTTCCGGGCCGATGTTTTTGTCTCGGTCATCCTGCACCTGATTCTTTTGATGGGTGGAGTCATGCTGCCTCTCGGCTTCCAGGTGCTCACCAATCGCACGATGGACACAAACTACAACCATTGGACCAACCCGTTCTGGTTTTTTGTCGAAGGGATCGACGATCGAACGTTTATGGCCATGCCATTGATTGGCATCTTTGTGCTCTTTTTGGGCATCCTGGGAACGTTTCTGTTCCTGGCCAATCTTGTCTTGGGCACGCGCCAGTTCTTACCCAAACGAGAAACGGATCCGCGATTTCAGCCAGAACTGCTTCCGGCTACGATCGAGAACCCTGATGATCCACTAGCCTAGGTCCGATGTTTTCAATTGAGACAGACAGTGCCAAGCGTCGACGATGGCCGCATTCAGTCCGAGAATGGGAACGCGACCAACAATTGCACCAGATTGGATCCTTGATGCGTCAGCATACCTAGTTGGCACTAACGCGATGTGTTTTGCCGTCGATTGTATAGCTTAACTTGCTATCGGTCGGAACAGCGGGCACGCCGTTGGGCAGGTAATCGGTTCCGATGTCGGCCAGGGCGGTCGGCCAGCTTCCTTCGTTGACGAAGTAGCGTTCGACGGCGGCATTCAGTGTGGCAATGTTGTGCTCGTTGACACGTTGCTTAGACAACGCACTAGAGGTACTCAACCGCGGGACGACAATCGCTGCGATGATTCCTAAAATGACGATTACAGCCAACAGCTCCAACAAGGAGAACCCATGAGGCTTACGATTCCACTTGGTACGGTGCATTTATTCCTGCTATCTAACGGGTTAAAAATTGCCTGCCCAAGCTGACCGCTCCAATTTTGCACCTAAGGCCAACCGTGATTCGGCATGTCACTTAGGCCCTCTAAGTGTAGGTTACAGGCGAGGTGATTACTTTTGTACGAGGTTTAACATTCCGAACATTGGCAATTAAATGGCCCGTAGAATCCATCCTGTCAGCAAAGCCATCACGATCGTTGTGATGGCCTCGACGACAATTAGGAAGTGCTTGTTCTAACGCATGGCAGAGGCCTTCGGAATGAAGCCTTGAATGTCCCTATGGTACGCACAGCCTCTTCGCTTTCCCTAGAAGGCGAGATTGAAAAGAGAGACCGGCTCGCACAACCGCCATAAGCGGCCGAACTGGAACGACCCGTTATCGCTTGTCGGAAGACCGTTGTTTCGCCGCCACCTCAAGCAGTTCAGGCGTCGGGCGCAAGGCGATCAGAGGATACTGTTTCAAGAAGTATGGGGCCTGGGCGACTTCCGTCAGTTGCGTTCGAAGTTCTGGCGGAAGCTCTTCCAATTTCTCTGGGGTCGTCAGAACGACCGTATTGGGTGCCGCGGCAAATTCAGCCTGAAGGTCGGCAGGGTCGTTGGGAATGAACTTCACCGGCTGCCGAGCATAGAACACCCAACTGGCCTCGCTTACTCCAAAGGAACAAAGACGAGCATCGGGCTCGGTTTCCTGAATATCGGCCAGAAGCTGACTGATCTCTTGCTGGTCGGACACCCGCTGCGCCACCACAGAAAACAGCCCGACAACAAACAGCATCGATGTGACCGCGAACACACGAAACGCCTGCTGATAATTTTCTTGCGACTTCCGCCACCACGCCAGACTTCCCCCAACGACCAGCAGCAGACCAACCAGTGCGACCAGTTCTTCGCCCGGCAGAAACTGCCCTGCCAAAACCGCTAAGGCGGCCACCAGGACAACGCCAACGACCGTCGTCAGACCAAATGACAAATCCAACCAGCGGGCCGATAATTCCGTGCGTTTCTCAATCACTCGCGAAACAAACACCCCGGTGATCAACGCCAAGCCAGGATAAAGAGGGGTGATGTAGCTGGGAAGCTTGGTTTGTGCGATCGAAAAAGCTCCCATCCACACAGCCACCCAACAGCAGCAGAAAATCAACGCGGCATTTTGCTTCGCGTTGGTTCGCAGTTGCTGGCTCAAGTCCCAAAGCATCGGCGTGAAAAAGACCGACCAAGGAAAGAAGCCTATACAGATTGCAATTAAGTAGTAAATCGGCGGCCCCGAGTGCCCCTCGAACGAGGTCACCGCGCGGCTCAGATTATGATCGAAGAAGAAACCCTCAATCCAACGGAAATCACGGGCGGCAACCCAAATGTACCAGGGCAGCGCGACGCCCAAACAAGCCACGATCGCCAAGATCGGACGCATGAACCAGACGGTCTTCAAAAAGTGAATGGGAAAGAATGGCCGCAAGAGAGAGACGCCCCACTGCCACCAGCTTGTCGCCGGATGCGATGGCGGTAATCGCATGATCAAGAGAAACATGCCAATGATAGCCGTGGGTAAGATCAGCCCGACAGGCCCTTTCGACAGGACCGCCAAGCCCAATGCTCCATAAAGCAATGCGACTTGCCACCACTGGGTCGGATAGTAAGCCGGCTCAGAGTTCTCACTTTCTTCGCCTACGGGGAAACTGAAGAAGACGTAAGTCCAAAGTCCCAGCGTGACGAAGAATATCAGCGGAGCATCCGGTGTCGCCGCCCGGGATGCCACGGTAAACATGAGCGTGGTTGCCAGACAAACACCGGCCCATAGACCGGCCGTAGCGTAGAACAATCGACGGCCCATGTCATAGGTCAGAAGAACCGTCATCATTCCGAGAAACGCGGAAAAGAAGCGGGCACTGAACTCGCTGATCCCGAATACGGAATAGGCCGCGATCATCAGCCAATAAAGCAGCACCGGCTTGTGCGTGCGAAGTTCGTCATTGAATCGAGGAACGACCCAGTCCGCGGCTTCAATCATCTCGATAGCGCAGCCCGCATTGCGTGGCTCATCGCGGTCCCATAATTTGGGACCACCAAGATTGGTGAAGAAAACGATCAGACAAAGGGCAACAAGCACCCCCAGGTTTTTGTTCGCGGAGAACACGGCAGCATTCCTTTGCTTGCACACGGGTCAAGCCGGCAGTTTACCCGATTCTCAGCCCCGCAGCCAATGGCACTTCGCCACCGTGCGTCTGCCATTGGTGAACTGGACAAAAAGCGTTAATTTGGCGATAGCACGCCATTTACCTTCGCTCGGAACATGTAACAAACCGTGACCACCCACCACCCCAACGCAGAACAGGCGTCATCGCAGTCGACAGAAAGTCATTACCCGTCTCCCTCGCCCTCCCCTACTTTGATGGACGAGAAGGAAACGCGGTTTCCGGCTCGATTCTTCCTCTTGCTATCGGCTGTCCTGGCGATATGTGGCGTGCTGTCCTTTTTCCTAGATCATTCCGTCAGTGGTCATTTGGCGACACCCCCGCATGAGTTTCTTTTTATCGGAGGTGATCTGAAGAAGTTAGTCGCTCTTTCGGAAGTCTTCGGCCACGGAACCGGCGTCATTCTGGTGATCTTAGCCGTATTTGCGCTCGATCTGGCGAATCGGTGGAAAGTTGGCATACTACTGGGAACGGCCTTCGGTGCCGGCATGATGGCGAATGTTGCCAAGTTCTTGGGGATTGCCAGATATCGCCCCCACGCGTTCGACTTTTCATTGCCAATCCAAGACAGCTTTTATCAGTGGTTTCCGTTTCTAAGTTGGCTTTCTCAGGACGAACTCCGCCAGTCGGCTCTGCAAAGCTTTCCCTCAGGGCACTCAGCAACGGCTGCCGGTCTTTGCGTCGGGCTGTGTTTTATGTACCCCCATGCGCGATGGTATTTTCTGCTGCTCACAGCGCTGGCCTGTTTTCAGCGCGTTGTCTTTCGCATGCATTTTCCGAGTGATGTCTTTCTAGGAGCGGCCCTGGGGATGGCCACTGCGACAATATTGCTGTCTTACGGCCGCCTGCCGGAGATGGTTTCTTGGGTTGAGTCGAAGATTAGGAAGACTGGGGCAACCAAGCAGCCCTAGGCATTTCCATTTCTTGGCTTCTGATTCGCCAAGGTTGCCGGAATTTGCCAAACTCGAAGTCATGTCTTTTTCGTTATTTGAAGGAACCACCCATGACCTCCCTATTCTGCGTATTGGCGATTATCACGGCTCCTCCATCGCAAGCCCCCAATTCATCGGATGCAGAGCTTAAACCGACCCAGTTGGAACAGCAGTCGCCGCTTGTTCCTCACGAGATCAGAAAAGCCATACGATCCGCCCTACGAGATGAGGCCACGAGCGATTCATACGAAGATCGCAGTCAGGCCGTCATTCGTCTCTGTGCGTTGTATGCCGAGATGATGCTCAACAAAGACTTCGCCGAGTTTGAAAAAGAGAAATGGCAGGCCAAGCTAATCTCGCGGCTTCGGAGCGTGCGCAGTGACCTAGAGAAAATAAGCTCTCGGCAGCCTGCTCGCAGTTTGTCGGAAGCAAACACACCAAGAGGTGGAGGAGCAATTGACCAGCGTGGAGCCGACGAGCTCATAGAACTGATTTCCACGACCATCGATCCCGAGACGTGGGAAGTTCACGGCGGCAAGGGAAGCATCTTCTACTTCAGTAATTTTCGCGTCTTGGTCGTTCGACAATCACAACAGGTGCATGCCAAGCTGGGTGGTGTTCTTGGCGGACTGAAAGCCGGTCCATGAAAAAAGCCTGCCATAAAATGGCAGGCTTCAGCGATTTGATTCAATCGTCAATCGAAACTACTGCTTTGCGATGTCGAGCAATTCGATATCGAACAGCAGAATGGCGTTTGGCGGAATGCCAGGACGGCCTTGGGGACCGTAAGCCAGGTCAGAAGGAATGTACAACTTCCACTTGCCGCCGACCTTCATCTTCTGCAGGGCTTCTGTCCAGCCTTCGATGACACCGTTGACAGGGAACTGAGCAGGTTCGCCACGCTTGTAAGAGCTATCGAACTCGGTTCCGTCGACCAGCGTACCTTTGTAGTGGCAGACAACCGTGTCGGTCAGCTTCGGCGTTGCGCCGGTTCCAGGCTTAACCACTTCGTACTGCAGACCGCTCTTGGTGGTCTCGATGCCTTCCTTCTTGCCATTTTCGGTCAGAAATTCCTGACCTGCTTTGGCGGCCGTTTCGGCCTTCTTTTGCATCTGACCCTGGACCAAGGTCTGGAAGGCCTGTAGGGCTGCGGCAACCTGTTCTTCGCTGAGCTTCGACTCGGCACCGGTTAGGCCGTCGCGGAAGCCGGCAACAAGGGCATCGACGTCAAAGGGAACATCAGGATTAGCAACTTCGTTCGCAATGTTGCGGCCAATAGCGTAGGAAGCTTTTTGTTCGGTCGACTCCAATTTGATCTCCTGGGCAAAAGCCGCGTGAGCGACCAGCACCATCGCAATGGCGCAAAGTGAACGGATCATGAAATTCCTTTCGGGCATTAAGGTGGGATCCCTGGATGGGTCAGTACCAAGACCGATTCCAGGTACTGAGGCTAATTATCGGGGTTTTTGGTAGTTGGGAAAAGAGAGGGGACGCTAAAAACGTCAGTTGTTCGCACGCAGCCATTGCGATGCAAAGCGTTCGGCAGCCGAGCGATTCGGAAAAATTTGCATGCCAACCTGGGCACTTTGTTGCTGGGTGGCGTCAAGTTTCCGGACTTGCTCCTGCTGCCACTTTGCCGCCAATTGTTGACTATGGAAGACATTTGCTCGGCCATAGGTGCGATTATTAACATTAAGCCGAACCGACGCCACCACATGGGGAAACTCTTTTAGTGGGTGATCGTAGGGCTGAGATTTAAGATGAGAGACAACTTCGCGTTCGATTTCTGCAAAGTCCTCTCCGAAGTGCTCTTTGAAGACTTCTTGATTACTGGAAATCTTTCCGTCGTCACCTCGGTCGATCGCCCCTTCCAAGGGACGAAGTTCGCTGACCTTCTTCATAAATTTGTCGAATTCAACCTTTTTGCGCGACGCCAGGTAATGCGTCAGGGCCCATGCCGAGGCGTAGCCGGTCGAGGTTAAACTGCCGGCCCCGACGGTATCGTCCACCATGGTCCCATCGGCCTGGGTCGCATCGCGGGCTTTCAGGTACGACTCCAACTCAAACATTCGCATGTCGTTGATGTCCCCTGCCCCTTTCCACCGCATGCGTTTTCCGAAATCGGTCGGTGCGTAGTACTCGGCGATTCCCTCGGAAATCCACATGGGCCAGCGGGACAAACGCTGCTGTACCCCAATGTTATGCAGAATTTGATGAGCCCCTTCGTGCGAAATCGTGGAGATTGCCTGGCGTATGTAAAGGTCCCATTTGAAGGGCGTTTGCGTCGGTTTCTCGTACATGACCACATGATTTTCGAGCGTGTCGTAGTAGGCCACGACCCCGTCAGGCAACTGGGCGAACTCTTTGTACTCGCGCTCGGTCGCAAACATGATCACCACCAACGGAACTTCGGGATCGTGAACGTCGATCTTCTGCCGTTTTGCATGAGCCATCACCCCTGGGAGCATTGATTCCATGATTCGCATGGTGCCTTGGGCGAACTCGTTGGACGTGTTGTAGACGAAAATGAAGTGCCGCGAAGCCAACGTCCGAAAGCCAGGGTGCTCTTCCTGGAGTCGCTTTTCAAGGTGTTTCCGGTCCATTCCCTCGAACGGCTTATCGGTCTTCTTGACCTCGCTTATCGGACGCGTCACCAGACTTCCATCTGGTTGTTGGATGACCAAGCTTGAACCGATCGCGATTTGAATCTTCCCGACCGTTTGTTCGCCATCTTCGGTACGGAACTCGACGTTACCGGTCACGTTATATAGAACGAGCCCCGGTTGGATATCGAGTCCAAATGCCCTCGGGTCAGGTACCGTCACTCGCTTCTGAGCGGTCGCGTTCGAACTAGCAAGTGCCCAGGCGACGATCACCAGGGCTAAACAGATGCGGGAGCGACGATGTGGCATTCGTGCTTCTCTCTACGGCGAATCAGAATTCAGGATGAGTTGGTGGCAAGAGGAGTGGGCAACCAGACCGAGTAATGCCTCACTGCAACTTCATTGTCGTGACCACACACGATTCAGCAAGCAAATTTCGTCGCGAATATCCGTTCCTACGACCGGAAAATCAAAAAGTTTCCCGATTTCTGACACTTAGGGCGATTAGTGGGGTTTAGATTAGATTGAGAGCATTACTTAAGTAAATGGCATGCCGTCCGATCTTGGCAGCCAACTACTCAGAATAAAATTCGCTAACCCCTTAAACTGCAATATCTTATGCACAAGATGCTTTGTTGGTTCAATCATCCATACCGGGCATTCGCTTTTGCCTTCGCATTCGTTGTTCTGACGGCCAGCTTCCATTTTGCTAGTCTCAGCGCAGCAGACCCCACCTTCGTGGGATCCCTGGCAATCGCGTTGGAAGATAGCGCAGCAACCGAGCTCCAGCTTAGTGACGAAGTACGCCTGAAGCTGAAGACGCTGGCGTATGAGCGCGAGAAACAAGCACTCGACATGGCCTTAGAGCTCAAAGGGGCTTCGCCTGAAGAAAAGCAAGCCAAGCTGGACGCGTATGTCGCCGAGTCCGAAAAGCAGGCGATGGCCCTGCTAACTCCAGAACAGCAAGAGAAGCTGGAAAAGCTGAAGGTCAAACAGGGCGGGCTTACGACAATTCTGGAACCTGCGATCGCTGGCCAGTTGAAATTGGCCGATTGGCAGAAAGAGGAACTATCGCGTCGACTTGAGGCGGCCCAAAAGCCAGACGCCGGTCCGCGTGAGTTGGCTGAATTCGAGCGGTTTGCCAATCGCCTGTTGAGCCCCTCGCAACGTGCCAAGTGGGAAGAACTGGCAGGCATCACGAACAACCCAGAAACCATCCCTGCAGATCAGGTCGTGCCGCCCAACCGCGAAGAGTCGGCTCCTACCCCTTCCCCGGTTGCCGCCAATATCCCGAATGCTTCCGCCCCTTCGGCCATGTCGCCATCAGATGCCAATACGGCCCCTGGCGATAACACCATGAAGTTCAGTTTTCGGTATCAGCCGTGGGGGGATGTGCTCGACTGGTTTGCTGAGCAATCGGATCTATCGCTCGTCATGGACTCCCCTCCCCCAGGCACTTTCAACTACACCGATGGCAAACCCTACACGCCGTCTCAGGCCATCGACCTGCTCAATAGCATCTTGCTGACCAAGGGCTACACGCTTGTACGCCGCGAGAAAATGCTGATTGTGGTGAATCTGGAAGACGGCATCCCGCCGAATCTGGTGACAACGGTCTCGATGGACGATCTCGACGATCGTGGTGAATACGAGTTGGTCAGCGTACTTTTCGACCTGAAGAAAATGACGGCAGAAGAAGCGGAAGCCGAGATCACCAAGTTGATCGGCCCCCAAGGAGCCGTGGTTGCTCTGACGCATTCCCAGCAGGTGTTTGTTACTGAAACGGCAGGTCGCCTGCGTACCATTCGCGACATGATCCAAGCGGTCGAAAACCCGTTTGGCAGCGATGTTACCGTTGTTGAAACCAATAATCTGATGGCCGAAGAAATCTTGGTGGTGGTTCGTCAATTGCTTGGTATGGACGAAGGTTCGAACACAGCCACCGATGGCTCCATTCGGCTCGCCACCGATACCCTTGGAACCAGGATCTTTCTTACCGGTAAAAAAGATTCGGTCGAGAAAGTGCAAAAACTAATCACTCAGGTTGATGTGCCTGGCGGTGGCCTCGGCAGTTCTCCGGCCGATCAGTTGCAACTAGAAGTCTACCCCTTGGGCACGCTTGATCCTGCGACCACCTTGCAGGTCATGCAGACGCTTCTGGCCGGCAACCCCGATATTCGTCTGGCAATCGATGAGAACACCGGCAACCTAATTGCCTTAGCTCGTGGCGGCGAACACTCTACCGTCAAAGCAACGCTTTCTCAGATGCAACGCGACTCAAAGCAGGTCGAAGTCATTCCGCTGATGGTTGTCGACCCGCAAATGGCTGTCTTGTCGATCAACAAGCTCTTCGGTGGCACCGGCGAGAAGCCCAACCCCAATGCCCCTCTCATCGATGCCGACCCGCTGACTTCGCAGCTTTTGGTGCGTGGTACTGCCGAGCAAGTTCGTCAGATCAAAGACCTGCTTATGAAGATGGGCGAGGATCCGGAAGCCGCCCTTGCCATGCAAGGCGACCGCGGCAACATTCGTTCGATACCACTTACTGGTACGGCGGCTGAGCGTGTGTTGAATGAATTAGAAATGCTGTGGCCGACTGTCAGCACCAGCCGCATTCGCGTCGTACGCCCTTCGTCGATACCGGCAGTAAGGGGATTTAATCCTAACACTCCCTCAGATGAATCTCCTGCAACCACTGGCAGTTCCGCGAACGACGAAGCCCGCACTGCTCAGCCAAGCTCCGATTCAGAAGCAAGCCTAACCCCAAGCAGCAAGTTTCACTTGGTCGCATTCGAGGACGACAAACCCTCGGAAGATCAATCCAAACAAGCCCCTGTCATCACCACAGCCCAGGCCCCCACTCAACCCGCCGGGCCAATCGTTTCCGGCATGACACCGGCCCCAGAGAACAGCGGCTCTAAGAAGCCAGGCGAGATTGTCGTGATGATGGGCCCGAGTGGGCTTGTGATTGCGTCGGATGACCAGGATGCGCTGGACAAGCTCGAGGCGCTCATCGAAACCTTGAGCATGCGTTACTCGTCCTCGGCAGAGTATTCTGTCTATTACCTTAGATACGTGAAAGCTGATGTCGCGGCTCAGATGCTGCAAAGCATTTTGACCGGTGTTACGCCCAGCGACGACGGTGGTGGCTCTTTAATGGGTGACATTGCTTCGGAAATGCTCGGCGGCGGAGGCGGCTTGATGGGGTCGCTCATGGGTCTCGGATCTGGCAGCTCCAGCACGTCTCTCTCAGGCGGTTCGCTAAGCATCATTCCCGATATGCGACTCAACGCGTTGGTGATTCAAGCGAGCGTGGAAGACCTGGACAAGATCGACCAGCTCTTAAAAATCATGGACCAACCGCACAGCCCTGAGCAGGTCGAAATCAAACGGACTCCTCGGATGATCCCCGTCCTGTTTACCACTGCCCAAGACATCGCCACCATTGTTCAAACCGTTTATGCCGACCGAATGGCCAGCACAGGCAACGGACAGCAACAGCGTCAGCCTTCCCCAGAAGACTTCATCCGCGCCTTGCGAGGTGGCCGTGGTGGTCGTGAAGGAGGCGGTGGTGGCGGTGGCGTCCAAAGCGAACCTGAGAAAATGACTATTGGCGTCGATACCCGTAGCAATTCGCTTGTGGTATCTGCTCCGGATCCCCTGTTTGAAGAAGTCAAAGCTCTGGTTGAAGAACTTGACAAAGCCGGAGACGACACCAATCAGACGATGCAAGTGGTTAAAGTTCGCAGCTCAAACCCAGAGACGATTCAAAAAGCGCTTTCCTCACTGACCGGTCAAGCGGTCACCGTGAATTCGACCGGAACAAGCACTTCCGGTAGTAGCTCGAGCAACACTGCTTCATCGGGACCTAATCCCGATGAAATGCGTCAGCGGATGGAAATGTTCCAGCGTGTCCGCGAACAGATGCAGCGCCAAGGCGGAGAAGGAGATCGGGGTGGTCAACGCGGTGGTGCCGAGCGTGGTGGCCGCGGTGGTGGAGGAGCCCCGACCGGTGGTGGTCGTGGAGGCGGAGGTGGTGGCGGCCGAGGTGGTCGCTAATCGCTAGGTCGCAACCATGCCCCGAGTGATCAAGTCCAGCTCGGGGCTGATCGAGTCGAACTGTTCGAGTAGTATCTTCAGATCATCCTGGGCCGCTTCAAAGTGTCCGTCACGCCCGTGATCTTCCATGCGTTTGGCGGCTTCAATCCCCTTCTCGGCAGCAAAGTATCCGAACGAACCTTTCATGCTGTGCGCACTTCGTTGTAGTGTCGGCCCATCTTCGCTGAAGATCGCATCTTGCATGTTCTTCAGTAGACGTTGACTGTCTTCTTTGAAGACGCCAATCAACGACACTAGCAGATCGTGGTCGCCACCAACATTCGCCAGGGTGCCGGTGTAGTTCACAAATTTCAGCTCGACGGGCTTGTCGCTAGGCTCGAGCAATGCTTCGACTTCCACGGCTTCTTCCACTGTTACGGAATCAGCGGCGACCGAGCTGGCATGACTCTCGTTTGGCGAATTCAACTCCGCCATCACTCGCTCGATGACTTCGTACAGGATGTTCGCGTTGATCGGCTTAGTGACATAGTCGTCCATGCCGGCTTCCAAGCATCGTTCCCGGTCCCCTTTCATCGCACGGGCAGTCATGGCAACGATGGGCGTACTTCGTCCCGTTTCCGTTTGTATCCTGCGAATCTCTGCGGTGGCTTCAAACCCATCCATGATGGGCATTTGCACAACCATCAGAATCAAATCATCAACACCGGAACTCCAGGCATCGACGGCCTGCTTGCCGTCTGCCACAACATGAACCTGGTGACCACACTTCTCCAACAGCAGCGAAGCCAATTTCTGGTTTACCAGGTTATCTTCAGCTAGAAGGATATTTGCGTGGTACGTGACCGGCATACCGTCGGTTGTTGAATGACGTTCTTGACGGCAAGCAAGTTCCTCGTAGCCTAACACCGTAACCAAGGCGTCGAATAAATCAGATTGCTTAACAGGCTTGGTGACCACGGCATCAATCCGGCACGGCAGCTCCTGAATTGCCTTTTCGCTCATGACACCCTGGGTCAATAAAATTGCTTTCGCATCCTGACCTCCCATGTCCGACTGAAGCCGACGTAGGAATTCAATCCCCTCGATGTTGGGCATTGCGTCATCAACGATCACAACACGCTGCGATGATTTGCCGTCCCCCGTCGAATTCCACTGAGCGAGAGCCACCCCTCCATCGTGAAACGGGTTAAGAGAAAGACCCCAGTTCCCAAGCATTTCCGCGACTACGCCTAACGCCGCGTCGTTATCATCAATCAAAGTCACATGGTTTCTGAGGGCCTCTTGGGGGAACGGAGCAAGCCGCGCGTCGGTGGCATCCCCCTTCTTCATGATGGTTGTAAAGTGAAACGTCGTTCCTTTGCCGACTTCACTTTCAACCCCAATCTGACCTCCCATGAGTTCGACCAAACGCGAACAAATGGAAAGCCCCAGCCCGGTACCACCGAACTTTCTAGTGGTAGAACCATCGGCTTGTTCAAATGCCGCAAATATCTTCTGCAGCGCCGACTCCGGAATTCCCACGCCGGTATCAATGACACTGAACTCAAGTTTGACGGCCCCATCTTCTTCCGTTTCGTGGCTCTCGACACGCAGAACCACTTCGCCCGACTCGGTGAACTTGATGGCATTGCCCACCAGGTTGACGATAATCTGACGCAATCGCACCGGATCGCCCAACACTTCGGCGGGCACGTCCGAGCGAATATGACAGACCAATTCCAAGCCTTTGCCGTGGGCCCGGAAAGCCATTGTCTTCATCAAGTCGCCGAGTGCATCGCGTAGCAGGAAGGGAATTTCCTCGAGCATGAGCTTGCCAGCTTCGATCTTCGAGAAATCGAGAATATCGTTGATGACCCCGACCAGCGCATCTGCCGATGTCTTCATCATCTGGAGATATTCCCGCTGCGAATCGGACAACGGTGTTTCCAACAGAATATCCGCCATACCAATGATACCGTTCATGGGAGTGCGAATCTCGTGACTCATGTTCGCGAGGAACTGACCTTTGGCTTGGTTCGCAGCATCGGCAACTTACTTTTGCTGCTGAATCATATCGTTGGCTAAGGCCAACAAATGCGACTGGGCCTGAATCAACATATGAACGGACATCAAGCGATAGGCTTTGGCTTCGCCACGAACGGCAATCGGTTCGTAGGCAATTTCACGAGGGCGACTTAATGCAGCCCTGGCCGCCTCGTGAATGCCGATTTCGCTGGCCAATTCCAGCGGCTTGATATTAATCGCTTCGTACAGAAGACGTACAGGACGCTGTGAATACAGATCACGCGAGAAAAGACGACTCATGTATTCGAGAAACTTTTCGCGCGATACAACCCCCAACAATTGATCTTCGACCAGAATAAGGATTCCGGGGAGATCATGGTTGGCATTGAAGATCTCTTCGACTTCTTTCGTGTGCGTCGAAGCATCGACAGCGATGTCGTAAGCCGGAAGCTCGGCGACCGTTGAATTACTCAGCAATTTGGATAGATCGGAATATATCATCAGGTCGTGACGGCGACGGTTCTCGGATCGGGAAACGAACTTTTTATCCCAGGCTTTAGGAGGCATCCGTTCGAACTTTTGCGAATTTGATGGTTTTCGATGCTTCATCAAATTCGAATTCGTCCATGAAGGCCTGCAACAACACCAGGCCGCGATTGCCGATACGATCTAGTGCGTAGGCCGCATTAGGATCAGGTATTGAAGCCGGATCGATGCCGGGACCGTCAAAGTTGATCGCGAACTGTGCTCGAGTCGAAGACATTTTAGCCGCCACGCGAACCGTGCGAGCTTGATATGGCTGTGTCATCCGGCGAGATTCGACCAAGACAAGGCCTCGGGATCTCCTAGTTGAAGTTGATCAATCTCATCGAGAGACAATTCCAGGTTCCCGCGATAGCACGCGTTAAATAGAACACCTTCGAGAGCCATCCCCAGTCGAACCTGGCCACTGTCTTCACACAGGCCAAGACTTCCGCAGATTTGCTGCAGCATTTCAACGAGACGTTCAAACAATGCTGGATCGTTTTGAAGCTCGAAAGTGAACTCCGCAGTTCGCATGCTGTCGGTGAGACGCTCGTAATTCTTTTCGGCAACACCCAGTGCTCGAACCTGCTGAACCGTGGCTATCAATCGTTCGGCGATATGCGATTTAGGAACATAGCAGGTGGCTCCTTGTTCCAGGGCCTGGATGGCGAGCTGCTCGCTGCC
This sequence comes from Bremerella alba, assembly GCF_013618625.1. Taxonomy (NCBI): domain Bacteria; kingdom Pseudomonadati; phylum Planctomycetota; class Planctomycetia; order Pirellulales; family Pirellulaceae; genus Bremerella; species Bremerella alba. The sequence continues at coordinate 499,697 of NZ_JABRWO010000002.1, forward strand.
GTGGGCCGTTGTCAGAATCACCGGGATTTCTGGATAAATGGTCTGCATCCGCATCACCAACTCCAGGCCGTTCATTTCTGGCATGTTCAAGTCAGTAACGACGAGATCGACCTCGTCATGGATGGCGTGCAGCTTTTCCAGCGCTTCCATGCCATGACCCGCTTTGGCAATCGAATCGTTGGCAGCATCCTTCTTCAGAATTGCCTCAATCAAATGCAAATCGACCGGCGTATCATCGACGATCAGGATGGTGGGCATACAAATCTTTCCTACGATCCCGAAAATGAGAAAATTAAAACTCGTAACATGCCAACTCTATTTCACCTGGAGAAAAATAAGACGAGTAAGGACATACCACGAACAACTACTGCCTCGGGTATCCGATCAAACGCATCTCAGGCAAGTCAGACGATTCTGCCGATTGTCTTATCCGATTACGATACCGTCGAATTGTTAGCATAGCGTTAGCCAAGCATTTGACTTACAGGTATATCTGCGCCGGCGGACCTCTCAACATGACATCGTTTCAAATTCACGAAACATTCACGATGTGAGCCGTCTGATTGGTTCGTTCTATCGGGAGATGCCCAAGAAGCAAATTTGGCCCAACGGAGCAGTTCTAACGTTAGCTCCAAACATTCCACTACGACTTGGATGGTGACTTGTTCTTTTTGCCTAGCCCACCATTTCCCACACGGATATCCATTTCGGAATCTTCTAGGAGAGTCCCCCGCAAGATGGCATTGAAGAACTTAGCCCCGGTCAGCTTGGCCCCTTCCAGGTTTGCATCGGTAAGATCGGCCCCAATGAAGATGGCTCCTTCCAGGCAATCTTTCTTCAACGATGCCCGACGAAGGTTGGCCCCTTTGAGATCAGAGGCCCGTAAATCTGAGCGATTCAAATTCGCCCTCGAGAAGTTTCCACGGAGCTTGGCCATGCTCAGGTCGCAATCGGAAAGCTTCGCCCCCGCCAAAGTTTTGAGTTTAAGCTGGCGAAGCACGTCTCCGGATGATTTATGGCGTATTTCGATCATGCCCACGACGATGTTGCGAGAACAACTATCGCCGGTAACACGCCTGTATCAAGCGTCAACGGTCTCGACGATAGAACCGATTTTGCTGTGATCGAAACTGAAAGTACCGGCCCCGCCAAAAAGTGTAAATCGAATTATTCTCATTGGTCCGCAGAATTGCCGAACCTTAACAAAGCACGAATAACACGGCAATTAACTAGCCTTTGCCCGATTCGAGCGCTTCCTTGGGGGTTATCACCCCATCGCCGTTCAAATCGTAGGAATTGAATTCACTGACTTTGGAGGAACTCCAGGAGGTCGTGTATTCATGCATCATGATCTGGCCGTCTGCATCCAAATCGTTACGCTGGAACCAATCGGGCAGGCCTTTGGGCAGGCGTTCAGTCGCGGTAAGGAATCGATAGGTGTCCTGCGCCGGCTTATCGCTAGAGTCACTTCGCGAGTAACGATCTCGTCCGGCACTGGAACGCTGCATTAATTCTTCCACAGTAATCTTGCCATCACTATTCTTGTCGTAGTCGGCGGGATTGCCTCGCAACTTAGACCATTCATCTTTCTCAAGAACACCGTTTTTATTGCGATCATTTTGATACAACAAACTCTCGGCATACTTACGGAAACGGTCGTCTCCTCCGCGATCACTGCCCTTGCTGTCATCCGAACGACGATCATCTCGATCGCTACTTCTACTACCGCTGGACCGGACAACTCGCTGGCAAAGTTCCTCGATCGAAAGACGTCCATCCTTATCCTTGTCATCTTGGGTCGGATCATCCCTCCAACGAACCTCCGACCACTCGGGACCATCCAGATAATGGTTCTTGTTCTTGTCGTATCGCGACATAATCCCCATCACCTGATCGACGACCGTCTTTCCGAAACGCTCTTCTAGTGATTTACCGTTAACCGGAGGAGGAGCATCGAAACCTGCCGCTGGCTTCGCATCGGACTCGGCTCCAAAACTCATACTTCCCGATTCCACGCCTGCCTCGCGCTGCTCGCGAACTTTCTGCACCGCTTTCGAAGCATCGTCGACGCTGATGCTGCTGCTGTTTTCCATGCCGGTACCATTGAGGATCCGCCGCACGAAATCCCCCCCACGTCCTTCTAACTCGTTGCCTTCGATCTTTCCGTTGCGGTCTTGGTCCAAGCGACGAAGCATCTCGGTTGGGTCGAATCCTCCACGGCCTCGATCGCCGCCCCGATCACGGTCACCACCTCGGCCTCGATCACCGCCCCGATCACGGTCGCCACCTCTGTCTCGATCACCGCCCCGATCGCGGTCGCCACCTCTATCCCGGTCACCACCCCGATCACGGTTGCCGTCGTCTCCACCACGATCCCGTCGGAAATCGCCACCTGGACCACCGCGACCTCCAAAATCGCCGCGCGGCGGACCTTGCGCGAAGAGGGCATCTACGGCCAGAACGACCAATGCAAGCGAGGCGACAGAGAAGCCAAGACGGAAAGCAGACGCAGTGATCATGAGCATGATCCAGTTTTTTCGGCACCAAGGTGAAATCAAAAATGGGCAGACCTACCAGTGTAATCAAGGTCACGCCATTCTGTTAAACCCCGCTCAGCCTTGAATAGTTGTGCTCAAGAAAGACATTCCGGGCAAAAACCAGGAATTTGAGAGAGAATTTCGAAATAGACCGGAACCTTCGATGGCAGCCATGGTTGACCTCTTTTAAGCAGATTCGCCTGTCGGCACGACGTGATTGCGAAACGCCGAAGACTTCGTACAACCACCCCCATGTCGGGGGCGAGATCCATTACTATTCTGAAAGGTACATCGATGAAATTCTTAGTGGCTTTGGTTTGTGCTGCCGCTGTCGTTTTCGCAAGCAATTCGGCCATGGCTCAAGGTCCCGGCGGACGTGGTCCAGGCGGCGGTGGACCTGGCGGCCAAGGGGGTGGCGACCTGTTTAGCCTGCTGAACGACGAATCGGTTCAAAAGGAACTCGAGGTCGTACCTTCCCAATTAGACGACATTCGCGATCTTGGCCAGGAAATGCGGGAAAACATGCGTGACATGTTCCAAGGCATGCGAAACGCCAGTGAAGAGGAACGTCGCGAAATGTTCGGCAAGCTGCAAACGGCTCGCGAGGACATGGAAAAAGACCTCGAAAAGGTCCTGATGCCTGCCCAACTGCAGCGTTTGAAGCAAATTCAGGTTCAGCAGCAATCGCGCGGCCGTGGTGGTGTTTCCTTTTCCAACCCTCGTATTGCTGAAGCGTTAGGACTTTCCGAAGCTCAACAAACCGAGATGCGTGAAAAGGCCGAAGAGCTGCAAACCGAAATGCGAGCCAAGATCGAAGAACTTCGCAAGCAATCCGAAGACGAACTTTTGCAGATGCTAACCCCAGAGCAGCAGAAGAAGTGGAAAGAACTGGTCGGCGATCCGTTCGAGATGCAACAGCGAGAACGTGGCGGCCCCCAAGATCGCGGGCAACGAGGACAGCGTGGTCAACGTGGCCAAGGCGGTCGCGGTGGCAACGACGACGGCGAGATCTAACTCGTTACATCACAATTATTTACGTCACACATACGGCTAAATACAACAAACCCCTCGCCAGTACTGCTGGCGAGGGGTTAAGCGTTAAGATCGGAATCCCGGAGCATTCATTCGGAATTCGCGAAACAATTGGTGGTTGCAAAACGTTTAATACTTAGCAAGCTAAAGCCTTATCCCCCATTCTCCTCGAATGGTACGCCCCTACCTTGGTGGCTGGTAATCGGTCAGGCGCGGTGTCCTGATTTCCATCCTCTCCCATCTTTCTTTGCGACAAGTCTTCATGGTCGATGCTGGTGAAATTCTGTTGAGTTGCGGGTTATTGACGCCGGAACAGGCCGAGATTGTTCGTAACGAACAAGAATCGAGTGCGGATTTCATCCCGAAAGCCGTACAGCTTTCCTTCGTCGAAGAAGACGAAGCTCTCAAGGCATTAGCCACAGCGGTAGGCCTCGAATTTATCGATCTCACCCACACCGAGATCGACATGGCCCTTATCAAAACCATTCCTCAGCGGCTGATCTATCGCCAATCGCTGCTGCCGGTCCGTCGAGAAAACGGGAGCATCGTGGTTGCCACCAGCGACCCTTTCGATCTGTACCCGTTGGATGAGGTTGCTTCCGCGACCGGACTGAGTGTTGTTCCGGTTCTTGCTGGTCGCGCCGAGATTGCCAAGTTAATCAAAGCCAACCTGGGCGTCGGTGGCGAGACCGTCGAAGGGATGTTGGCGCGTAAAGAAGAAGAGGAAACGGGCGTCGAGCTATTGCAAGATATCGACGACGAAGGAGGCGAACTGGCGGAGGTCGAACAAGAAGCTTCGGTCATTCGCCTGGTGAACGAAATTTTGCTCGAAGCGATCGAATCACGGGCCAGTGACGTTCACATTGAAACACAATCCAACAACTCGGTGGTCATCCGCTATCGGATCGATGGGATGCTCCACTCGCAATCGGTACCGCCAGAGATCAACTACTTTCAGGCCGCGATTATCAGCCGCTTGAAGATTATGTCGCGGCTAAACATCGCCGAGAAGCGACTGCCGCAAGACGGTCGCATGAAATTGAAAGTCCGCGGCCGCGAGATCGACGTGCGTGTATCGGTCATCCCCATGATCCATGGCGAGAGCATCGTCATGCGTATTTTGGACAAAGGATCCCTCTCCTTCGACCTGCAGAAGTTGGGGATGGACAAAGACGTCTACGCTCAGTTCCAGAAGATCATCCGCCAGCCGCACGGCATTATCTTGGTCACCGGTCCAACTGGTTCCGGAAAGACGACCACGCTCTACAGTGCCCTGCTGGAAATTCGCGACGAAGCGACCAAGATCATCACCACGGAAGACCCTGTCGAATATCAGCTAGACGGGATCAACCAGATTCAAGTCCACTCCAAAATTGGGCTGACCTTCAGTGCTTCGCTGCGAAGTATTCTCCGTCACGACCCGGACGTTGTCCTTGTGGGTGAAATTCGTGACTTGGAAACGGCCGAAAACGCCATTCAAGCGTCCCTCACCGGTCACTTGGTGTTTAGCACGCTGCATACCAACGATGCCGCCGGTGCTTTTGCCCGTATGGTGGACATGGGCGTCGAACCGTTCCTGATTGCTTCAACAGTCGAAGGGGTGATGGCCCAACGTCTGGTGCGTCGTTTGTGCCCCGACTGCAAAGCACCGCACGAAGTCCATCGGGCCGACCTGCCGGACGACTTTCCGTGGGACGATTTGCAAGAACAGGACGAGAAGAGACTCTTTCACCCGGTGGGCTGCCGCAAGTGTCGTGGTGTCGGTTACACGGGACGAATGGGTATCTACGAACTGCTAACGTCAACGGAAGATCTTCGTCAGATGGTTCACGACAACGTCAGTAGCTGGGAAATTAAACAGGCCGCTATGAAACAGGGTATGTTCACCCTGCGACAATACGGCTGGCGGAAGGCCCTTGGCGGACAGACATCCGTCGAAGAAATTCTTCGCGTTACTAAGAGTGATAATCTTCGCGGACATTAGTACAATACAAGTCCTTCCTCACCTCGAGCCTACCTAAGATCATGCCAGACTTCGCTTACGTCGCACGAAACCTGCAGGGCCAAAAGGTCTCTGGCAAGCTTGCTGCGCAGACGGAAGGGGAAGTAATCAATTCGCTCAATGCGAAAAGCCTCTTTCCCATCGAAGTCAAGCTGGAAAAACAAGGGACTCGTTTTCGCATTGGTGGCAAGCGAGTTAGTGCCCAACAAGCGGCCAACTTCTATGCTCAATTAGCCTCGCTCGTCCGCAGTGGTGTGCCGTTGATGCGATCGCTCAACGTGCTCAACGATCAGGCCTCGAATCCAGCCCTCAAAGCGGTCCTGGATGACATTCGCGGTCGAGTTGAGGAAGGGGAGCCGCTGGACTCAGCGATGGCTCGCCATCCGCGAGCTTTCAGCGACATGGCGATCAACATGGTCCGCGCCGGCGCCGAGGGTGGCTTCCTGGAAGACGCCTTGGAACGTGTGGCCGCATTTACCGAAGAACAGGAAGACCTTAAAGGTCGTACACTGAGCGCGCTGGCCTACCCTATCTTCCTGGCCGTCGTGGGCTCGCTTATTTTGACATTTCTTATCGTGTTCTTCGTGCCGAGCTTTGAAGAAATGTTTTCTCGCTTGCGAGAACGTGGTCAATTGCCGGCAATTACTGACTGGCTGCTCTGGTTCAGCGGAACCTTGAACAGCTATGGACTGTTTATCTTAATAGGGTTCATTGGGCTGGGCGTTTATTTCCGAGCGGCCTTAAACTCAGAAAATGGCAAGCGCCGACTCGACTATTTCAAAATCAAAGTTCCTCTGCTTGGCTCGATTATCCTGGATTTGTCCGTCGCAAGGTTCTGCCGAGTGCTGGGAACCATGCTGAAAAACGGAGTTCCCATCCTGAGGGCTCTGGAGATCAGCCGCCAAGCGGCAGGCAATCGCATCCTGGCGACGGCGATTGAAGAGGCATCCGAAAACATTTCATCCGGTGAATCGCTCGCCGCGCCGCTGAGCAGTTCCGGCTATTTCCCCAAGACCGTTGTCGAAATGATCAGTGTCGCGGAAGAATCGAACTCGCTCGATCGCGTTTTGGTCGAAATAGCCGACGGCCTGGAACGAAGAACTACACGTCGGCTCGACCTGGCCGTTCGTTTGTTAGAACCAATCATGTTGTTGGTCATGGCGGCCATTGTGCTGGTCGTCGTGATCGCTTTGCTGCTGCCCGTCTTCCGGATGAGCAGTGCTTTGTAGTCAAAACAATTCATCGCGCTTTCGTAAGCAAACACACCCGATTTGTAAGGAGTAAACATTCATGACCCATTCGCGACGTCGCCGCCGTGCGGTAGCCGGTTTTACGCTCATTGAAGTTCTATTGGTGCTAGTGATCCTGGTGATTCTCGGCTCGATCGTGGGTGTTTCGGTGTTTGGTGTCCAAAAGCAAGCCCTCGAAAAGGCCGCCAAGACTCAGGTCGAAAGCATCGAGAGCGCCATCAAGTTCTATAAATTGAACATGAACAAAGCCCCCGAATCGCTTGACGGTCTGATTACCCAGCCTTCGGACGACAAAAGTAACAAATGGAAAGGTCCGTACTGGGAAGAAGACACCATCCCGATGGATCCGTGGGAAAACGAATATCAGTACGAAGTCAACGGTGCAGACTACAAGGTCTGGTCGATGGGTCCTGACGGAGCCAGCGGTACCGAAGACGACATCAACGGCTAACTTCCCAATTTGAAAGCCAAGGTGGGTGCCATGCCCGCGTCGGCGTGAACACGCATCGACCCGATCGTGCCACGCCGATGTGGCCATGGCACCTGCCGTATAAAACATCAGGTTATTTCCTTTGATCCACTTACCAGCAACGCGAGACATTCGTCGAGCACCGCAGCCTGCCGCTGCCGGTGAACGAGGAGCGTTTACGTTGCTGGAATTGCTCTTGGTGTTGGCCATCTTGGTCGTCTTGGTGGGGATGGGCACGCCAGCGGTTTACAACTCGCTGCAAGGACATCGCCTGACCATCTCGGCCGAGCAGGTCCAGACGGAATTCATGCGGGCCCGCGTCGAAGCGATGGAATCTGGCCGCATCCGCATGTTTCGCTTTCAGCAAGAGACCAGCAATTTCGCCGTCGCCCCCTTCGTTCGTAGTAGCGACGAACTGGAAAACAACCTGGCCGGAACAAGCCAGGGGATCGGCGTGTCGAGCGTGGTCCTCGATTCTGCCGAAGCTGAAACGATTAATGGAATGTTGGAAGAAGGGGTCGTTTTTGCCGGCGACAATATCGAAGCCGACATTCGCAGCTACACCTTAGAACAAGAGCAAGGAAGCGGCATGGATGTCAGTGGCTGGTCCCGCCCCATCTTGTTTTATCCAGACGGCACCGCTTCGGATGCCACGGTATTTCTTCGCGGCAACGGAGGGACGGTCACGTCCGTTAAGCTGCGAGGCCTGACGGGCATTGCTCGCATTCAAGATCCTGATCTTGAAACAGGGGGTGTTGATTGAAATGATTGCAACCAAACATCCCAAGCAGTCAGGTTTCACCCTTATCGAAGTCATCCTGGCACTTACCATTTTAGCCGTTTCCATGGCACTTCTGGGCCAGTTGGTTGGTCTCGGCTTTCAGAATGCCCGGCAAGCCCAAGGTTTGACCGAGGCCCAAATGATTGCTGAAACCATCATGGAAGAGATCGCGTTAGGGCTGATTCCTCCTGATCCGGTGACCGACATGAATGTCACCATGACAAGCGACCTTTCCACGCTCTCGATCGAACAAGACACGCCGTGGGTGTACAGCATCAACTGGGACCCTGCCCCGGTCGATGGCCTGATCATGGTTGCCGTCCAGGTCCGTCGCGCCGGCGCTCAGTCGGCCGCCGAAAACGATTCGTTCCAAATTGTCCGGTGGATGCGAGATCCGGAATTGGCACTCGAAGAGCTTCCTGAATCCAGCGATGGTGCTCCGCTCGAAGTCGGGGGGGCCATCTAATGAAACGCCGATCCAAGTTTGGTTTCACCCTTTTGGAAGTGATCCTCGCTTCATCCCTTTCGGTGCTGATCCTCATGGCCCTTGGGGGCGCCATTCAGTTTTATCTTTTCCAGGTTACCAACAGTCAAACGAGTATCGAGCAGGCGCAGCTCGCCCGGGCAGTCATGCGTCGCATGGAAACCGACTTGCGAAGTGCTATCTGGAAGAATGAAATCGATTTCTCGGCGGTCGAGACCCTCGCTGCGGATTCCCTTACCAGCGGTGCTGGTGACTTGTCGGGCATGGCTGCGAGCGCTGGCATCGACCCTACCATGGCCGTGGACGCTTTGGCAGGTTCCAACACGCAAGAACTCGCGACATCGAGTGTTCTCCCGACAACCATCGGACTGTATGGAAACGCCATCGAGCTTCAGGTCGATATCAGCCGCATTCCTCGCATCGACGAGTACGACCCGCAGTACACGAGCTTCCGCGACCGTGAAATTGGCGATATCCCTAGCGACGTCAAGACCGTCACCTATTTCCTCATGCAACCTGGTGTGTCCTCGTTAGGGCACGGAACCGTTGGTGACGCTGGCATCACAGAAACGCAGTTTGGCTTGGTACGTCGTGAGCTCGATCGTGCGGTTACCCAATACGCGCTGAACAACGGTGATTCAGCGGGCCTCGATGCTTCCGCCGAGATTCTCGCGCCGGAAGTCTCCCTGTTGCAGTTCCGATACTTCGACGGCTACGAGTGGGTCGAAGAATGGGACTCGGAAACGATGGGCGGACTCCCGATGGCGGTAGATGTAATCATCGCAATTCGCGATCACGACACTACCCAGGCGTTGCTCACCGACGGTGCCGTCGAGGTGCCGGTGGAAGATGCAGCCAATCCTGTGGGCCAAGTTTACCGGCGGCTCATTCGCCTTCCCACCGCCAAAGCATACGAACCGGAAGAAGAGACCGAATCGACCGATACGCTTAGTGAGGATGCCGCACTATGAGCACCTCGAAGACACACCTTCGATCGAAACGTGGCGCGGTGCTGTTTGTCGTGCTGGTGGTCGTGATGATGATCACGCTTTCGGCCTATGCCTACACCGAGTTGATGTTCATCGAAAACAAAGCCACCCACCTGACCGGTCGTCAGATTCAGGCCCGGAATGTGGCCGAGAGCGGCATTGCCATGCTGAATGTCTTCCTCGAACAAGAGCAAGACCTGATCGACGAACAAGGGGGCATCTACGACAACCCCGACTTTATGCGTGGGATTCTAGTCTATCCAGATGATACTTCCGAATCTCGGGGACGGTTTTCAGTCCTTGCCCCGGCCCTCAACATGGACGGTTCCATCGAAGGTATTCGCTTCGGACTGGAAGATGAATCAAGCCGCGTCAACTTGAATGCATTGCTGATGCTCGAAGGACAAACCGAAGGATCGGGACGTCAACTGCTTCTAGCCCTGCCTGGTATGAATGAAGAGATTGCTGACTGCATTCTCGACTATATCGACGAAGATGACGAGACACGAGAACTCGGGGCAGAATTCGATTACTACAACACGCTCGACCCACCGTACAACCCGAAGAACGGTCCGCTGGAAACGGTTGAAGAACTTCTTCTGGTGCGTGGAGTGACGCCAGAGCTTTTGTTCGGTCGCGATACCAACCGTAGCGGTATGGTCGACGACCACGAGTGGGCACCCCCTGCTGACGGCGACCAGCAGGCAATGGAAATGCTCGAGTTGGTTCCTGACCTTGGTTGGTCGTCTTACCTTACGCTGGTGAGCATGGAAAAGAACTACTCCGCTTCAGGACAGCCTAAGATCTACTTGAACGAAGAAGATCTGCAGGCCCTGCACGAAAATATCTCTGCTATTTTCCCCGTCGAATATGCCGATTTCATCTGCGCGTATCGCCTGTACGGCGGAAGCCAGAGCAGTAGCAGCAGCGGAGGAGGAAGCGGAGGTGGTTCGGTCAGTCTCGACCTTTCGCAGGAAGGCTCAACTAAAATCAACAATGTGCTGGAATTGATTGGGGCTTCGGTCGATGTGCAGCAAGGCAGCAACACGGTGAACATGCAGTCTCCTTTCGAGGACAGCATCATAGCGATGAATGTTTATCTGCCGAGCATGATGGACAGCATGACGATCAACCCTTCTCCCGTGATCCCAGGGCGAATCAATATCAATCAGGCACCCTACGAGGTACTTTTGGGAATCCCTGGCATGGATGAAGAAATCGCCGGGCAGATCCTCGAGCAGCGTCTGCCGGTTCCCGACCCGGAAGATCCCATCACGCGTCACGAGACTTGGATTTTATTGCGCGGCATCGTCACTACCGAGCAGATGCTTTCGCTGTCGCCGTTTGTTTGTGCCGGCGGAGATGTCTATCGAGCACAAGTGGTCGGCTACTTCGAGGATGGTAGCGCATTTAGCCGTCAGGAAGTCGTAATCGACGCGACCCAGCCCCAACCCAAGGTCATGCTATGGCGTGATATTTCCGAACTCGGTCGAGGGCACCCCTTGGAAGTGCTGGGCGTCGAACTGGGGATCGACGACGGACAAATCAACTGATTTCTATGGTCTGCCGAACATTTTTCGGCACCCACAGATAACCCTGCGAAATACAATAGAATTATGGCTAAGAAACTCGCAATTGAATGGGACTCGCGTTCTCTCCGCATGGTGGTTGCCCGCCAGCGCGGGTCGAGCATCGTGGTTGATCAAGCCCTGCACTTTCCGCTTTCCATCCCCGCTGAAGGCACCGACCCCGCTTCGGTCGAAAGTCGCGTTACGCGTCTGCTGACAGATCAGGTCGCAGCGCTCGGGCTAAGCAAGCTGCCTACGCTGGTGGGGATCAACCGATCATCGATCGAGCTTCAGGTCGTTGCGGTTCCGCCGGTTCCGGATGACGAACTTCCGGACATCGTCCGCTATCAAGCAATCCGCGAGTGCACCAACCTGGGCGAAGATGGCGTCGTCGATTTCGTGAAGATGCCAGCGGCCGACGACGGGAAGTCGCGTGTCCATGCCGCTGCGATTTCCGCCAAGACCCTAAAAACTTGCCTGAAGATCTGCGATCACGCTCAGATCCAACCGCAGAGTTTTTATGTTCGCTCGTTCGGTGCGGCCCATCTGGTTGCCAGTCAATCGAAGCTTACCGGGCAGACGTTCCTAATTGTCGAGCCCCTCGAAGATCGCGTCGAGCTGACGGTGGTCAGTCAGGCCGACGTTATTCTGACTCGTTCGACCCGACTGCCAGGTGAATCCAACAGCGATCACTACGTTCAAGCTCTGCAGGGCGAAATTCGCCGGACGATGCTCGCCGCTCAATCGAAGAGCATTTCCGAACCGATCACGCATATTGTTATTCTCGGACAACCCACTGCTCCTGAGAAATGGCGTTCGCTCGGGGTCGATCTCAAGACAACCGTTGAGTTTCTCGATCCCCTGGCCGCGGAACACGTATCGAGCAGCGTCGAGGTTGCTCCGGAAGTCGCCAGCCAATTCGGCGGGCTGATCGGGATGCTGCTTGCCGATGGTTCGACGCACCATGCGAAGATCGACTTCCTAAACCCACGACGCAAACCTGACCCGCCCGATCGCAAACGAATCTTTGCGTTGGCCGGCCTAGCGGCGGCGGCAGTCGTGGTGATGATTACCTATCTGATGTACAGCGGCATCTCCTCGCGTGACGCTGAGATCGTCCGCTTGAAAGAAGACATCGCCAAGTTGCAGAAATCGAACAAGCCGCTAGTGGAGTTGGAAGAAGAAGTTATCGAAATTGATCGATGGGTGACTGCCGATGTGCAGTGGTTGAACGAACTTTATCGCATGTCCAAGCAACTTCCGTCTGCCGACGAAATGATCACAACACGCGTTCACATGCAGCCCAACAATAATGAAGGTGGCACCACCGCTTTGGAAGGCTACGTGGCCGATCAATCCGTGATTCGTAAAATCGAAACAAGCTTGATGGACGAGCATCACGCTGTTCTCGGCAAAGGGTCGCAGGAACGTGTTTACGGCGACAATTACACGATCAGCTTTCAGGAATACGTAACCATCACCCCCGACGGCACCGACCGCTTCGCCCCGCGTGAAGATCCGATTGAGACCGAAGAGGCGGAATCGGCACAAGAAGAATCAAGCCAATCGGACGAAGTATCGACGGATGCCCCCAAGGAAGCCGCCGAACCGACCGATCCAACGACCGACACGGTTAACACCACAGGAGACCAGTCATGACCCAGCGCGAACGTGTCTTGGCCGTCCTGGTAGGCGTTAGCTTTCTTGTTGTCGGTGGCTATTACTTTATGAACCAGTATTCCGATGCGTTGAGCAGTCGCGATCGACAGATCGAGACCCTCTCGAAACGCCTGGATGACGAAAAGTTTGTCGAGGCAAAAGCAGATATGGCGATGGATCGACTGATCACATACCGCCAACACGCTTTGCCAGAGAGCATCCGTGCAAGCCAGTCCTTCTATCAAGAACGACTTCGGGAAACGCTGGAATCGACTGGCTTCGACGATGTTGTGATCAAACCGCTCAATGGCCGCCGTGGTGGCAATCACTACCAACACATGTTTACCATCAACGGGCAAGCCTCGATGGAACAGTTGGTCCAGTTCACTTACGAATTCTATTCGTTCAACATTCTGCATAAATTTAGCAAGCTGACGATCATTCCTGTTAAAGAATCTGAGCTACTCGATATCTCGATGAATGTCACCGTGCTTAGCCTGGATGGAACCGATGAAGTGCCTCAACCGGAAGACATTCGCCTTCCACAGTTGGCCCATGGCAATCTGAAAGACTATACCGACGTCATCCTACAGCGAAATATTTTTGCCCCGGCGAACAAGCCCCCTCTGTTCACCTCGAAAACAGAGGTCGAAGCCGAGCTGGAACGGCCTTTACGATTTCGCCTGAGTGCCAGCGATCCCGATCGCAAAGACCGTGTGACCTTCTTCCTGGGTAAGGATCCACCGCCAGGGGTCGAGCTTTCCGAGACAGGGTCGCTTCAATGGACTCCGGATGCACTGGGCGAATACAAGATCACGGTCGAGGCCCGCGATAGTCGCCTTCCCCCCAAAAGCTCGACGCAAGAGCTTTTGGTCAAGGTCGTCGAGCCTCAGCCAGAACCGATGCCTGATACAACGCCGAAGCGTCCCGAATTTGATGAGGCGAAGTTCACCTACCTGACCGGCACGGTCGCGGTCGGTGGTCAACCTAAGGCCTGGCTCAATAACCGTCCTAAGAACCAAAAGCTGAGATTAGGCCCCGGCGACACGTTCTCGGTTGGAACCCTGCAGGGAAAAATCATCGACGTGAAGGACCGTGAAGTGGTTATCGAAATCGAAGGGGACCTACGCGTTCTTTCGATTGGCCAACCACTCGCCGATGCCACTACCATGGGTCCAGCTGGCGAGCTTTAAACAATCTCTCCTCAAGCTCCTGAAAACCATCAGAAATCGACTATGCCGCCAGCTAGCTGGCGGCATTTTTCTTTTACCGAGGGTTCGCCAGTCGTCAAAGTCCAACAGGGCGCGAAATTTTATCGCTTGTAACGGTTGTTTTCAGTGTAGGGGTAATTCGTGTACTACCGAAAATTCCATGTAGTGCGAGGTGCGCGGTATTCCAGCTTTTTAGCTGCGCAAATGCAAGTGAGGACAACGAATGGTCAGCCCCTTCGATCGATTAAAAATGACACGTTTACTAATCGGCACGCTCGTCGTCGCTGTTAGTGGTGTAATGTCTTATCCTGTCAGCGCACAGGTGCAGACGCCCGCTGCCAGCGTGGAGTCGTATCAAATCACTCCCGACAAGCTGGAAAACCTAACCGGTGTTCTCCAGCAGCTTTTCTCGGGAGAGCCTAACGTGGTAATCCACGGGGACAAATCCTCTGGAAAACTCATCGTCAACGCCCCAGACGCTGTTCAATCGCAGATTGCCGAATTCGTGAAGCAATCTGGCTATCAGGCCTATGCAGTATCTGTTGAGCTGAACGCCTCGGAGCTACGCGTTCGTTCTGAGGCTAAGCAGCCGAAACCGGCTCCCCCCAAACCATTGTTTCAACGCAGCAAAGACCTGGGCGATGGCTTGGTTGAACTTGAAATCAAGCTCAACAACCTCCAAGGGGAATCCCTTGAATCTGGCCTCGTGCGGCTTGTTGGCCAGCGAATTCCTGTCAGCATTTCGGCCGAAGGGGCCCTAGTGATGATGACGTTGCCAACCAATACCGAAAAGAAGGTGAGCCTTCAGGTTTATCGCAACGAAGGAACGGCCATTCTTCGTGGCCAGTCAGATTCGGCTCGCAGCTGGGGCGAAGTCATCCGTGCAATGGACACCCCTTCCCACAGCGACGCCTACCGAACGACGCTCGTTTCGCTACGAAACGCATCTCGCGACAACGTCGAAAAGGCACTCGATCCGCTACGTGATGCCGAAAACAGCTTGGCGAAAAAACAAGTATTTGAAGCCTTGAAAGGCGTCGCTGGCAAGAAGAAGCTTCGCTGGAGTGGCGACTTGGCTGCGATGATCTTCCAACCGGATGCTGAACAGCCTGCCGCCGACAACGCCAACGAAGACGATAACGCCGCCCAGATCATCGGCCAGCCGCAAGGTGGGCAACCGATCGATATTCCGGATCAGCCAGACCCCAACAATCCTCAGTTCACGATCAGCCCAGAAGAAGATGGCGGGCTAATCGGACCCGTGCAGATCGAATTTCTCGAAGGCCTGGATGTGATTGTCGTGCGTGGCCATCGTCGCGACGTAGAACGCATCACCAACATCATCAACGATATCGAACGATTGAGCGTCGAGACTCAACCGGTTATCGAAGTCCGCGAATTGCTGCACGCCAATAGTGAAGCTGTCGCGACGATGATCAACGAGCTTTACGAAAGTCTCCTGAATGCTCGCTATGGGCAGGTCACCATTACGGCCCTCAACCGGCCCAATGCGATCTTAGTTATTGGCCGGGAACAAAGCGTGGAAGGCATCTTGGAGTTGATCGATAAACTCGATCAACCCGTCGGCCCCGCCAACGCTTTGAAAGTCTTCCCTCTGAAGAATCTGGCGGCCGCCGAAGCACAGACCAAACTATCAGAGTTCTATACCGAACCAACCGCTCTGGGCACACGCGTTCGTGTCTCGTCTGATGTTCGTAGCAACTCGCTGATTGTCGCAGCAAGTCCGCGCGACATGATAGAAATTGAATATCTGCTCAAGCAAATCGATGTTCCCACGAGCGAATCGACGCTGAAGTTGGAAATCGTGCAGCTACGCAACTCGGTCGCAGAAGACCTTGCTCCTATCCTGCAGGAAGCGATTACCGGATCGACGACCACCGGCGGCAACCAGCAGCAAGCTCAGTCGACGGCAGAAGTTCGTGCGGCCATGCTTTCGTTCATGACCCTTGATACTGAAGGAAAGAGAATCCTGCGGTCCGGCATCTTGAACGAAGTCCAGGTAACCGCTGACACGCGTTCAAACGCACTCATCATCAAGGCTCCCGAACACAGCATGGAACTGGTGTTGGCCCTGGTGAAGCATCTGGATTCCCAGCCTTCGGCGGAGTCGCAGATCAAAGTGTTCACTATCGTCAATGGCGACGCGACGCAGCTCTCGACCATGTTGAACGAGTTGTTCCAAACTGTTCAGTCGGCCAACAATCAGGCCCGAACAACGAATGCGTTCTTTACGCCTCAGGCTGCCAGCACCGGCGAATCGAGCCTGATTCCGCTGAACTTCACGGTCGATACCCGAACCAATAGCATCATCGCGTCTGGTTCTGCCACCGACCTGACTGTCGTCGAAGCGATTTTGCTTCGTTTGGACCAAGACGAGGTCACCGAGCGTAAGAGCACGGTTGTGCGTCTGCGTAACGCTCGGGCCGACTTGGTCGCGGAATCGCTAACGGCTCTACTTTCCGAGGAAAGCAGCCTACAAACGCTCGATCCTTCGGTTGTCAGCCCTTTCCAGCAGTTGGTTCGTGAAGTGATCGTGGTGCCTGAATTGTTCAGCAACAGCCTGATTATCAGCGCGACACCTCGCTACTTCGACCAGGTCCTAGAAATTGTACGTGAGCTGGACGAGCGACCTCCGATGGTTATGCTGCAAGTCTTGATCGCAGACGTTCGCTTGAACGACCTGGAAGAGCTGGGCTTCGAGCTGGGCTTGCAAGACTCGGTGTTGTTTGACCGCAGTGTCGTTTCCTCAGGAACGCTTGACCCTGGCTATAACTTCAACAACCAGACGCTGGGCAACAGTTCGAGTGCCGCGAGTCTGGCCACCGCCGGTGCCGTCGCAAGCCAAGGCCTGACCAACTTTGCCCTGGGCCGCGTCAATAACGACTTAGGTTATGGTGGTTTCGTCTTCTCGGCCGCCAGCGAATCGGTCAACATCCTGGTGCGTGCTTTAGAACGAGAGAGCCGACTTGAAGTGCTCGCTCGTCCGCAAATCATGACCATGGACAACCAACCCGGCTTTATCCAGGTGGGTGAACGCGTACCGTACATTACCTCGACGCAACAAACCGTCAACGGCACGATCAACACGACCGAACTGATCAACACGGGGATCATCCTCAGCGTGACACCCCGTATCAGCCCAGATGGGGTCGTCGTAATGGCCTTGCAGGCAGAACGCTCTGCCGTTGGTTCAGAAGCGAATGGTATTCCGATCTCGATCAACGAAAACGGCGACGTGATTCGTTCTCCGCGTATCGATACGCAAACGGCAACGGCCGTGGTGAGTGCTCGTTCGGGCCAAACGATCGTCTTCGGTGGTTTGATCTCGAATTCCACCGAAGTTGTTAATCGCCAGGTTCCGCTCCTGGGCGACGTACCACTGCTGGGCCGGTTGTTCCGCTACGACAGTTACAACGCTCAACGCAGCGAACTGCTGATTATCATCACGCCAATCGTTGTACGCTCTGATCAGGAAGCGGCTTACATGAAAGAGCAGGAAATGTGCCGCATGAGCTGGTGCCTGGCGGACGTGGCCAAAGTCTACGGGCCGGAAGCGTTGTACGGTATCGATCCTTCGATGCCGATGGACGATGGCATCATCGCGATTCATCCTGACGAAAACCCGGCCGGACTGCCGGAAGTGATTCCGCCTGGGTATCACGCCCCGATCCTGGATCCTCCGCGTGGTCCCCTTCCTCCACCCAACCAGCAACTGCCGCAAATGGGGTCGCCAGGCTTCATGCCGCCCGGTGCAACACCACAGCCTGCAGTGATGCAGCCGGTCGAAGTTCGCCCGGTGAATTTCCAGCAGAACTACCAGACAATGCCACCCCAGCAGCAGCAACCTGGGCAAGGCTACCCTCAACAACCTCCGGCTCAGCAACCGCAGCAAGGCCATCCGTCGCAGTATTCACAATACTCGCAACCAACTATGCCACAACAACCGGTTCGCTAACCTCCGCAAAAGAACAACAAGGAATCACAACCATGCAACGTACTGCATTCGCGCTGAGTTTGGTTTGCCTGACGGTTCTGGCGGCGAGCGGCTGCTCTTCGCTAGGCAAGATGCCAAGCATGCCCTGGGAAGATGAAGAACCGGAATACAAAGTTCCGCTGAAGATGGTCGTCACGTGGAAGGACGCCGTTCGCTACAATCCCCACGATCCACCCACGCGGGGCTTCGGCGGTCGTATTCACTTCTATGACGAGACGCAAAAGCCCGTTCGTGTACAGGGTGGATTGACGATCTACGGTTACGACGACGTACGTCACGGTGATATCGATAACGAACGCCCTGACCGTAAGTTCGTCTTTGAAGCCGAGAAACTGCAGTCGCACTACAGTGCGTCCAAATTGGGACACTCGTATAGCTTCTGGGTACCGTGGGACCGTGCTGGGGGTGAACAGAAGGAAATCACACTCGCACCGTTCTTCCGTACAGCAACCGGCCAACTCATCATGAGTGAACAAAGCAAGCACCTGCTAATGGGTGTTGCCAAGAAGGAAGAGAATCCTAGTCCTTCACCTCAATACCAACCAAGTCCGAGCGATCAGTTCATGCCGGAAGTGGCCCAGGCAAACTTCCAGCGGAACGCTGCTCCGGGACTACCACCGATGCAGCCTCAAGGGCACCAGAGACAAGCATCGCAGCTAAATACGACAACGATTTCGCTACCATCAACGATGAAAGAGCGATTGCGTAACGCCGTGCCAACTAACCAGCAAGCGATGCCGCAACAGATGATGCCTGCGAACTATCCGCAGCAACCAATGATGCCGTCTCAGTATCCACAGCAGCCAGCGATGCCACAGCAGCCGAGCCAGCCGCTAATGGACCAAGCATCCGCCCAGTATCGCGGGGGTCCGTATCAGAGCCGGGCCCCTCAGTCGATGCAGTTAAAGCCAGGAGTCAATCTGCAAACATTCCGGCCAGACTTTGCGAACTCGAAATCGTTCAGCAACTACCTGGCAAACGGCCCTCAGGCTACTGATCTGCCGGTGATGGCTCCTGCAATTCAATCTGGTTCACTACCGATGACACACCAACTTCCAGTGACACAAACCGTTCGACCAACCGCAAATCATCTTCCGACTCCACAATCCCCGACACTGTGGCCACCCGGTCTTCCACACTCACAATAACGTTTGGAAAACGACCGATCTTGCGAATCCGACGAGTAATGTCGGTATTCACCAGGGCGGACGGGACTTGCGGATAGTTGAATTTCACGGTCAATTTGGTCGGCAAACGGGGCGTGTCATCTTGCCCGGTGCCGTTTTGGAACGCCTGATTGTTGAACAGGTTTCCGAAAGCACCGAAGCTGCTATTTCGCCGCGAGTTAGCACCTAAGCCGAGCTGCCCCGTCCCGGTGGTACCACCTCCAAAAGGATTGAGCTGGTTTTGCTGAGTCAATCCAGAAGCCGCGCTGGAATCGGTGGTACCTCCCAGACCGCTTGTACCGCTCGACGAGTCACTCCCGAATGAAGGCTGAGGCAGCGGCGTCGAAAACATATTCGTCCCCGGACTGCTGATCGTTCCGCCAGAATTGGAGTTAAAGCTCGAACCGAAACCAGTAGTCGGTTGTTGCACGGTGTCGGAATTGACAGACTGCCCCTGAGCATTGGCAAACGTCAGTCCACAAGTGAGTACACCGCAGATTGCCACGCAAACAGGTTCAATTCGGTTAAATCGCATAATCTCTCTCGTTTATGGCGAACATTTGGTCAACTGAAACCGCGCCAGATAATACCGATCCCCATTATCGCGAAAAAGCCTGGTAATACCAAGTGAATTTCGTATTCCGCGCGGGGATGGTTACTTCTAGTATCGACGCTATCTACTGCTTATACCTCGTTGGACAGCACCTGCCGGCACAATGCATGCGGCTGCCAGGGGCTTACCATCAGGAATGAACCACCCAGCAGAAGTTTCCCGAACAATCTTGAAACTTTGCCTGACCGGCACGGGTATTTCAGATGAGTCCCCCAGGACACAAACGGTTAACACTTCACCACTTAAGGTGCCTCAATGAAACTTCGCCTCACCCCACTTCTTAGCCTTCTGCTATCAGCGATTGTCGCTACGAGCGTTTGGGCCGAGCGTCCCAACGCGGCGCGAATTGTATCGGATCAGACGTTTGCCTTCCTGCGGGTTGCCAACACGCCCGAATTTATCGAGAAAATGGAGCAAACAGCCATTGGCAAAGCTGCCAATGACCCCCAGATGGAACCTTTTGTCAGCGGGATCTGGCAAACGCTTAAGCAGTCTGCAGCCAATGCAGAAGAACGCAGCGGGATCAAGCTCGAGGAGCTTCTCAGCATTCCCCAGGGCGAACTGGCGGTAGGCGTGGTTGCCATGCAGGAGGGGAATCCAGGCGTCGTCATTTTTTGCGACCTCGGCGAGGACACCCGTGTCGTAGAACAAGTCGTCAGTCTATTGGAAACGGTCGCTGGCAACGATGGAGCTTTGATCGAGCGTAGTCAGTTTAAAGAAGCCGAGATCACCTTGATTCGCGGCAACAACGGCCCCTTGGCAATCTGCATCCACGAAAACGTGCTCGTACTATCCAACCGAATTGAAGTCCTCGAAGATACTATAGAACATTGGTCCGGCGACCGCGAAGACAGCTTGGCATCGGACGATCGCTTCAGCACGATTGTTTCCTCTTCGCGTGGCACCAAAGACGAGCCAGCTCAGTTAATCTGGTACGTCAATCCCATCGATGGCATGCGAAGCATCACGAAGAACCAATCTGGCGGCGGTTACATCATGGGCTTTCTGCCCGTGCTGGGCCTGGATGGTATTAAGGCCGTCGGCGGAAGTTACATTGCTGCAACGGAAGACTTCGATACGATCGGGCACCTGCATATCATGCTGGAACGTCCCCGTACCGGCGTGATTGAAATGATCGCCCTGAAGAACGCCTCGACCGAGCCTGAAGGTTGGGTCCCCGAAGACGTCACTAACTATATGACCAGCAATTGGGACGTGAAGAAAAGCTACGGGGCACTCGAGAATCTCTACGACAGCATCTTCGGTGACGGCAAACTGGGCGAAGACATTGATCGCCGTATCAACCAACGGACTGGCATCGATTTCAAGACCGAAGTCATCGACAACCTCGAAGGCAAATTTACGCTGGTCCAGTGGTACGAACCGCCGGCACGCATCAACAGTCAGGCCACTTTCATCGCCGCAAAGGTCAACGACCGGGCGATGATGCAAAAGACGCTTGACCGTGTTGTGGAGTCACTGCCTCGCCTGAATGATGTCGTCGAGAAGCGGAACTTTGGAGAAGCGACCTTCTATCAGGCCAACGTTGCAGACGCTCCGATTCCGGAAGACGCAACCGAAGAACGCCGTCGTCGCCTGGAGAATCGCCGGGCTTTGCGGCCGGAACCATGCTTTGGTTTGATCGGCGATTACCTCTTCTTCGCCGACCGTCCAGGCATCGTCGAACATGTGGCGATGACCTTCGGCGGCGACGCTCCGCGACTTGCGGAAGACCTGAGCTTCAAGCTCGTCTTGAACAAACTACAAGACCATGCCGGCGAACGCAAAGTCGCGATGGTCAGCTTTGCCCGGCCGGAAGAAAGCCTGCGAATGGTTTACGAATTAGTTCAAGCCGAGACTACTCGAGACTTCATCGGCCAACGTGCCGAGCGGAACGACTTCTTCAAGAATCTGCAAGGCAATCTGGATGCCAACCCGCTACCTGACTTTAACGTCATCAGCCAGTACCTCGCTCCCAGCGGAGCGATCATGGTCGACGACGAAACAGGCCTCCACTGGATCGGCTTTTCGCTCAAACGCGATACCGAGTAGTTGCATCAGACTACCTTGAACACGCTTGACGCCCCTGTTTTTGACAGGGGTGTTTTTTTATATCGGTAAAGTGTTACCTTCCCTTCTTCGTTTCTTTTTTCACCTCAACCGTCGGACAGTTGTCAGGAGGGCCCTCCCCGAATTTAAGGGCTTGCCATTCAGAGTGTCCTCCTACAATGAAGTTAACTGTTTCAACAACTATCCGGTTAACGGGGGATGTAATGACGAGATTGCTCTTAGTTCTGATGGGAATTCTGATCGTGCCGAGTATGGGCGTGTCTCAAGACACGAAGCTATCGTTCGACAAACGTTTAACGGATTATGAATACCCTTTTGAAGCAAGCATCCATCAGTTTTCGTCACAACGCCACGATCTAGAGATGGCCTACATGTATCTTCCGGCTAGTGACAAGTCGAAGCCGGTCGTAACCTTATTGCACGGCAAAAATTTCACCGGTGCGTACTGGGAAGACACGGCCAAGTGGTTACGCGGCCAGGGCTATGGCGTGTTGATTCCAGACCAGATCGGCTTTGGCAAGTCGAGTAAGCCCAAGGACTATCAGTACAGCTTTGCGGCGTTAGCCTCGAACACTAAAGGGTTGCTTTCATCACTAAAAATTGACGAGACAATTGTCGTCGGTCATTCGATGGGTGGCATGCTCGCATCGCGATTTGCGTTGCTTTACCCCCATGCGACCGAGCGGCTTGTTCTGGTAAATCCAATCGGTCTGGAAAACTACCTCCAATATGTCCAGTACAAAGACGCTGATTTCTTTTATCACAATGAGCTAAATCAATCGCCGGAAAAGATTGTTTCCTATCAAAAAAAGAATTACTACGACGGGGAATGGAACGATGATTTTGCCCTGCTGACGCAACCATTGGTGGGCTGGGTTCAAGGTCCGGATTGGAAGGACATTGCTTACGTTAATGCGTTAACCTACGACATGATCTTCACTCAGCCGGTTGTTGAAGAGTTCAAGGACTTCCAAGTTCCTGTATGCTTAATCCTGGGAACTCGCGATCGCACAGGCCCTGGACGCAATTGGAAACGCGACGGGGTCGAATACGAGCTTGGGCGGTACGACCAACTCGGCACCAAAGTAAAGGCACGAAATCCGGATATCGAGGTGGTTGAACTGCCTGGCCTGGGGCATTTGCCCCACATCGAGAACTCTGCTCTATTCCAGGAAGCATTCGAACTCGGATTGAAGTAACACCGTATTCTCGGGCATTGCTCTAGAATACCGACCCCAAGTGGGGCATGGATGCTCCTTCTTTGAAATCCCCCCGCCTGGGTTGAGAAAGACCCCGTCGCGGGATTATTTTGGAAGATGCCTTCCACAGAACCACTGTCAAAGGACCTTCCATGACCACGTTTGGTATCACGAAGAAGTCGTTTCAACTCCTCGATAAACTCGCGGCCAATAACAACCGCGAGTGGTATCACGAACACAAAGAGGAACTTCGCGAGCAGTTAATCGATCCCTTTGCCGATATTCTGGAAGCCGTATCAGGTAAGTTGAAAAACGCTAAACGCCCCTTCTCCGGCAGCAAGCAGACGATGTTTAGGCTGTACCGTGACGTCCGCTTTGCCAAAGACAAACGACCTTACAAGGAACACATCGGCGGACTGCTCACCCCATCGGGTAGCAAAAAAGATGATGCAGCGATCTTGTATGCCCATCTGGCAAACAACGGTGGGTTCATCGCTGCGGGGTTTTACCGCTGGGAAACGAAAGCTTTAAACCAGCTACGTGAACGCATGATCGAAGATGCGAAAACCTTTCGCACGATCACCCGTAAGATCAGCAAAGCGGGCTACGAGTTCTCGGAAATAGAACCTCTCAAATCGATGCCCCGCGGATACGCTCCATACGCCGACCACGAGCACGCAAGATTCTTGCGGATGAGGTCACTAGTCGTTTCGCAAAATCTATCTAAAGAAGCTTGGATAGACGGAACCGTTGTGAAAGAGCTAGTTAAGCTGCATAGGTCGACGATTGACTTGATGCTGTTTGGGCTCGAGGCCATTGGCCAACGGTCATGATCATTGCACGATTTCATGCAATGACAATTCCGAAGATTCACTAAGTAGAGACGTAGACGACTCAATATTGGCAGTCTACGTAAACGGGTTAAGCGAGCAAGACTTACTTCGATTTCAGCCCAACCGAGTTCTCAGCAATCACATCGTACTTGTATGACTTGCCTGCTTCGGCCGTCTCATCGATATACTTCATTTCGACAAGTGGTTGCACCGGCGTATCGCTGTATTGAAGTCCCTGAAACAGCGAACGGCCAAATGGATTGCGAGATTTTTCCGGAAGTGTGGCGATCGGCTTACCGTCGCGCAGGATGGTGAAGCTTGCTAGCCCGCTTTGCAGGTCGGCCTCGGCATCCCAGGTAATGACCTTGCCGTCAGCTTTCACGTCAGTCGGGGCTGGTGGTGGGGTCTTGTCGCCGACTTTTGTATCCTGCATATACTGCCCCCAAGCCTGGGCAATTTCCGGCGTGGGAAACCAAATCGCTTTCTCCTTCTCGCCAGCAAACTGCTTAGCTGGAACAGGCGAATCTATTTCGTCACCAGGCATCGGCAACGAGACGAGCAGCCCGGCTGATTCATCCAATGGGTTGAGCGGCTGGCCACTTTCTTTCGGCAAGCGAAGTGTCAGGCAGGCATCCAACCAGGGAATTGCTAGATAACGTTGATTCCCACATTGGTGACTGGTAAGTGGGTCTACCGAGACCGAGACGAGCGATCCCTGTTCGCGCATCTTACTGAAGAAACTTTGCACCCCAGGCCACACGCCGGAGAAGCGACCATCGGTCACGGTGTACCCCTCTTGAGTGCCAAGGTTGCACATCACGGGAACACCGATCGCCGCAGCGGGAATGGTTTCATAAGCAACAATATTGCGTCTCTCTTTTACGTCGAATAGCGGCACACCACTCCGCAGCCAAGCTGCTGCCACACGCTCGGGATGTAAGAGCACCATGCCCCCACACCAATGACCACCGCCGCTATGCCCCCAAATAGCCCAAGGCACGCTCGTCAGTTCGTCATGTCCGGTCTGCTGTGCGAAATCAGCAAGACCTTTCTGAAACGCAGCGGACGAACCGTTGCGTGGGTCGCACCATAGCTGGCAATTGGCCACCTCCGGCTGTTCATACACCGGCGACAGCAAAGCACAATCGTGTTTCTTGGCCAATGCCTGCCAATGCAGATCAAATCCCCCGGTCTGCCCTGATCGGCACGAGCCGACTCCGCAACCATGTTGATGCACCACCACGCCCCGCAGCGTTTCGACACCTTCCGGTAGCCATAGCGTGTAGGTGACCGGAAACCGAAGTTCCCCTTCCTTCGTCGAAGCCTCGTATCGAACACGATAATACGGCGATTCAACCGGAACCGGATCGTTGTAAGGATTTTCCTTTTCCTGGGCGATCGCCGTCGTAGAAAGCACGAGGAGCAGCAACAAGCAGCGCATGAGAGAGTTCCTGAGTGGGGGAGGACATCTTACGGTAGGAAGGTCCAGTTTGACTCATCCGCAAGACGATTTCCAGCCACCGGAGACGCTTAATTGCAATCGTTCTGAAATTGATTACGATGAACTAGCTTTCCCCTGCCTTTCGCGATGAGACCCAATCATGCAACTACGAAACGCCCTGCTCTCCCTTTTTGCATTGGTGACACTCCACGGAGCACTTTTTGCCGACGATTTTCAGCCAAATCAGAAGGAATTACCGGTCCAACCGCCGGAAGACGCGATCGTTTTACTTGGCAAGGATACGAATGAGTTTCTCAGTAAAAGCGGTAATGAAATCGACTGGCCGCTCAAAGATGGCGTTCTAACATCCACACGCGGAGAAGGACGCTCGAATCACCTTGTATCGAAGCTTCACTTCCGCGACGCAGACATCCACGTCGAATTCAAATTGCCCCAAAAAGGGACCGGCAATAGCGGCATTTACATTCACGGCAATTACGAACTGCAGATCATCAATTCGGTTGGGAAGGAAAAGCTTGACCAAGGGGAAATCGGCGCCGTGTATGGTTTTGCTCCGGCGTTAGTCAACGCTGGCAAAGGCCCCGAAGATTGGCAAGTGTACGACATCCGCTACCAAGCCCCACGCCGCGACGATTCCGGCAAGATTATCAAACAAGGCAGCATCACTGCCTGGCTCAATGGCCAGAAAGTGCAAGACGCAACCAAGCTGGGTGAGCCTCGTTCCCAATATCATCCCTATCGCTACAAAACGACGGACTACCTGAAAGCGATCTGGGAAAGACAAAAAGAAACCAGCATTGGCCCGGTATTTCTGCAAGACCACGACAACGCCGTGCAGTTTCGCAACGTGTGGGTGAAACCGCTGGATCAGAAAGCATTTGTCTACGAAGTAACTAACGAATAAGAACTACGTCCACTTAGGAAATGGTATGCTACGTTGCAGTTCGCTTTCCGCATTTGCCGAGAAAGGCTGAAATTTGCTGGACGCGAGCCAATTCCCCTTCTATCTGGGTAAACCGTAAGCCTTAGGTAAGTCCTGTCGCATTAAGAGGAGCAGGCGTAATTCCCCTGCCTACCGTTGCGATTTAGTGCTAAATCGAGTAGATGTATTAAATTACAGATGAACGATTTACCCCCTTCGATAACTCTCCATTCACAAAGCAGCCGCCCGCATGAGCGAACAGGAAGCCAAGAAGGCCGAGGAAAAGACCATCCTGCTGGTGGACGACGATAACGAAATCGTGGAAACGATGCGTTTCGCCCTCGAGTCGAAAGGGTATCGCGTGCTCGTCGCTCGAGACGGCAACCAAGGATTGGCATTGGCCGAGCGGGACGATCCCGATTTGATCGTGCTGGACATGATGATGCCCAAACGCAGCGGTTTCCTGGTGCTGGAAAAACTGCGCCAAACGCACAAGATCCCGACTAAGGTGATTATGGTCACCGGCAACGAAGGGAACCGCCACAAGGCCTACGCCGAGATGCTGGGCGTTGACGATTACATTCGCAAGCCATTCCCCATGGATCGGCTTCTGGGTGCAGTTCAAAAACTGATCGGGTAGATTCCCTCAGGACGCCCCGGCTTAAACTCAAACTACGCTCGCGTGGGTTTGCCTCAGGGTGAAGAAACGGAGCGTTTGGGGAAGCGACTGGGGGCACTTCAAAAGCGGTCCTCTCATCCAAAGTCGTATCGCTTGTCGATAACGACGATTATTCTTTTCAGAGAATGCCATGGGCCTCGGCCGTAAAGCAAATCTCCCCACGAGACACGGCATTCACATTGCGTGAAACACGTAGCTTGGAAGATAACTCCTGGCTATTTCCTGCTCAGCGGCACCCTTTCTGGTGCATAACGACCTGTCGATCTTATCCATTTTAAAAAAATTACTTGCCTCTACTTGGCAGGAATCGGCAGTACCGAACTTCAATTAATTTGGGACTTTACAACTCGTACTATTTTTCACAAGTGTTAACCTCTCACAAAACGCTGTAATCTTTCTATTGCTTATATTCAGAGTTCGGTCGATACTTCATTGAAGGGAAGGCAAAGTGATCTTGTAGCCGATCCGACTCGCATTCTTCCCATTTGTTCTTTCTTCGCGACGTTCTTTCTCAATCGCGCTCGGCGTTTGGCAGACTTTTTTTCGAGAAGCTGTATGCGCGTGCGCGGTACGACAGAATAAGCAGGAAAGATACGACTTGGCAAGAATCGTAGAATTCGTCATACAAGACTCCATCGCTCCATCCCCTAACGTTTCGTAGCCGTAGATTGGCTCACGATCTGGGCTGCGGACTGTGTCCAACCACAGGTTCACCGAGTAGGACTCGGTTCCTAATCGCAGGAGGGATCAGCATATGGCCGGCGGTCGTCAAATCGTTTCTTTTCTGGCCGAGCGTCAGAACTTGGATCAGTTCCGAAAGAAGAACTGGCAAGGAACCTTCGAGCAGTACCTCGATCTGATCGCGCAGAATCCTTCAATTACGCGGAACGCCTTTCAGCGTTGCTACGACATGATTCTTTCGTATGGTGTCGATACCTACGAGGTTTCCCGCGAGAAAAGAATCCATTATCGCTTCTTCGACGATCCTCTCGACCAGGGTAAAGACGCGATCTTCGGCTTGGAAGATTCCCAGGTTCAATTGGTCAACGCGTTGAAAAGTGCCGCCCATGGTTACGGCATCGAGAAACGCGTTCTCTTGCTGCATGGTCCGGTTGGAAGCAGCAAGAGCACCATGGCACGGCTGCTCAAGAAAGGGATCGAACGATACTCGGCCAAGGATGAAGGTGCGCTGTACTCACTAGGTTGGAACGACCCTGACGATCCAAGCGACCCAGCGGCGATACACTGGTGCCCGATGAACGAAGAGCCGTTACATCTTATCCCGGAAGATTTCCGCCGAGATGTCGCGGCCCAGTTTCAAGAGGCCAGTGCGTTGGCCGACTATCCCATAAGCATTAGTGGCGAGCTGTGCCCCTTCTGCCGCTTCCATTACATGGAAAGTTTGAATCGATACGGGGGCGATTGGACAAAAGTTATCGCCGATATTCATGTCCGCCGAGTCATCCTTAGCGAGAAAGACCGAATCGGGATCGGGACGTTCCAACCGAAGGATGAAAAGAATCAGGATTCGACAGAACTGACCGGCGACATCAATTATCGCAAGATCGCTGAGTACGGTACCGACAGTGATCCGCGTGCATTTAACTTCGATGGCGAATTCAACGTGGCCAACCGTGGCATTATCGAGTTTGTCGAAGTATTGAAGCTCGATGTGGCGTTTTTGTACGACTTGCTCGGTGCCAGCCAGGAACACAAGGTCAAGCCGAAGAAGTTCGCCCAGACCGATATTGACGAAGTGATTCTCGGCCATACAAACGAGCCGGAATACCGTCGATTGCAAAACAACGAATTCATGGAAGCGTTACGAGATCGTACCGTCAAGATTGATGTCCCCTACGTCACGCGACTTTCCAATGAAGTGAAGATTTACGAGAAAGATTACAACAACCAGAAGGTCATCGGCAAACACATCGCCCCGCATACCATTGAAATGGCAGCCATGTGGGCGGTTCTGACTCGGCTGGAAGAACCGAAGAACGCCAGCTTGACGCTTTTGCAGAAGTTGAAACTATACGACGGCAAATCACTGCCTGGGTTCACCGAGGAAAACATCAAAGAACTCAAGTCCCAAGCTAAGCGAGAAGGGATGTTAGGCATCTCGCCGCGTTATGTGCAGGACAAGATATCCAACGCCCTGGTAGCACATCCCGACGCGACTTCGATCAACCCCTTTATGGTGATGAACGAGCTCGAGTCGGGTCTCGGCAACCATTCCTTGATCACCAGCGAAGAGCAGCGCGATCACTATCGCCAGCTTCTCGAAGTGGTCAAGGAAGAGTACGAGAACATCGTCAAAAACGAAGTTCAGCGTGCCATTGCCGCCGACGAGGATGCGATGGCTCGCCTGTGTGCCAATTACATCGACAACGTCAAAGCGTACACCCAGCGGGAACGTGTCAAGAACAAGTTCACCGGCCAGTACGAGGAGCCGGACGATCGGTTAATGCGATCGATCGAAGAAAAGATCGATATCCCCGACAGCCGCAAAGACGATTTCCGCCGCGAGATCATGAACTACATCGGTGCGTTGTCGATCGACGGTAAAAAATTCGATTACAAGACGAATGAACGTCTCTACAAAGCACTCCAACTGAAGTTGTTTGAAGACCAGAAGGACTCGATCAAATTGACGAGCCTTGTTTCCAGCGTCATCGATCAAGAGACGCAGGAAAAGATTGATGTCGTCAAACAACGCCTCATCCGCGACCACGGTTACGACGACGAAAGCGCTACGGACGTGCTCAGTTTTGTCGCCAGCATCTTCGCCCGCGGAGATGTGACCAGCTAATCAAACATTTGAGCGAGACAACGTGGTGTGGATTACCCAGTCTGGTCCCCTCTCCCTAACCGGGGCGAAGGGACCAGACTGGGAATCCCGCCCGTTATCGGCCACGGGAATGAGCCCAAGTGGCATTTTGTTTTCCCACCTTCGCCCACCGTCATCACTAAGGAGAAATACCATGGGGCTGAAGATTGATCGCGACGTACACCGCTTCCGCGAGATTGTCCGCGGCCGGATTCGTGATAATCTTCGGAAGTACATTACCCACGGCGAGATGATCGGCCGTAAGGGGAAAGATCTCGTTAGCATTCCAGTCCCCAGCCTGGATGTCCCCCATTTCAAGTATGGCAAAAACGAAGGGGGCGTCGGCCAAGGCGATGGCCAGGTTGGCGATCCTGTCGGCAAAGGGGATGACGGCGATGGAGCCGGTCAGGCCGGAAACGAACCTGGCAAGCATATCCTGGAAGTCGACGTCCCGCTGGAAGAACTTGCGGCAATGCTCGGCGATGAACTCGAGCTTCCCAAGATCGAACCCAAGGGAGACGCCAATATCTCCCAGTATAAGAATCGGTACGACAGCATTCGCTCGACCGGTCCGGAGTCGCTCCGCCATTTCCGCCGCACGTATGTTAAAGCTTTGCGGCGACAAATTGCTTCCGGAATTTACAACCCCAAAAACCCGATCATCATTCCGGTTCGCGAAGACACCCGGTACCGCAGCTGGACGAGCATTCCACAGCCGGAAGCGAACGCGGCAATCATTTACATCATGGATGTCTCCGGCTCGATGACCGACGAGCAGAAGGAAATCGTCCGCACGGAAGCGTTTTGGATCG
Source organism: Bremerella alba (assembly GCF_013618625.1). Classification (NCBI taxonomy): domain Bacteria; kingdom Pseudomonadati; phylum Planctomycetota; class Planctomycetia; order Pirellulales; family Pirellulaceae; genus Bremerella; species Bremerella alba. The sequence goes on from NZ_JABRWO010000002.1 coordinate 530,277, forward strand.
ATACGTGGCTACGCAGCCAATACAAAGGAGTCCAGCGCCGCTACGTGATCCACGATGCAGGTGCCAAAGAGGTCGACGAGGACACGTTTTATCACACTCGGGAAAGTGGCGGCACGCGAATCAGTTCGGCCTACAAAGTCGCCCAGCAGATACTGGAAAAGGAATTTCCGATTTCGGAATGGAACATTTACTGCTTCCAGTTTTCCGACGGCGACAATTGGGGCGAAGACAACCGTACTTGCATGAAGATTCTGCAAAACACTCTGATTCCGGCATGCAACTTGTTTTGCTATGGCCAGGTCGAAAGCCCCTATGGCAGTGGCGAATACATGAAGTCGCTTGTCACGCAATTTGGCAAGAACCACGAAACCCTGATCTTGTCTCACATCGAAGACAAAGATGCGATTTACGATTCCATCAAGCAGTTTCTTGGTAAAGGTAAGTGAGGTAGTTCTTATGTCGATAGCCGATTTGAATCACGAAACGCCACATACGTACCTGGTACGCGTAGGGCACAACCAGATCACCGTCGTTTGCCAAACCGCCGCCGAGGCGATCGTGCGTGCCAAGCAGCAACTGCGACGCGACTTTCCCCGTATGTGGGACGTGATTAGCTCTCTTTCGGAAAGCAAGTTCGAGGTTCAGGAACTCGATTAATCGTCGAGCCCAAGGAGGAATTCCAATGCCAATCACGCATCGCAGCTTCGCCAATTTGCCGGAAGAACTGGCCGAAGTGCAGGTCGAAATCGAGCAACACGCGCTCGATTACGGCTTGGACTTCTTCCCCACAATCTTCGAATTGGTCGACGTCGAGCAACTCAATGCCATTGCCGCGATGGGTGGTTTTCCGACGCGTTATCCGCACTGGCGTTTTGGCATGGAGTTCGATCGGCTCTCGAAGGGCTATCACTACGGTCTGCAGAAGATCTACGAACTGGTCATTAACAATAATCCATGCTACGCGTACTTGCTTTCCAGTAACCAATATGCCGATCACAAGCTAGTCATGGCTCATGTTTACGGGCACTGCGATTTTTTCAAATGCAATCAATGGTTTAGCAAAACCGATCGCAAGATGATCGACCAGATGGCCAATCATGGCAATCGCATTCGCCGTTACATGAACCGTTTCGGCGTCACCGAAGTCGAAAACTTTATTGATGCCTGCCTGAGCATTGAAGACATGATCGATATCCACTCGCCGTTCATTCAGCGTTCGCGTAGTACAGATCGATACAAGTTCCATTCCAACACCGACGCCGAGGGCTCCGACGAGCCTGGCCAGGACTACAAACTGCCGGCCAAGGGCTACATGGACAACTTCATCAATCCGCGAAAAAAGCCTTCGGACGATGAAGAAACGCCTCGGCCTGCCGTCGCCCTGCCGGTTCCGGACGAGCCCACCAAGGATGCCATGCTATTCCTGCTGCAATACGCCCCACTGCGTCCTTGGCAGCTAGACGTTCTGTCGATGATTCGGGACGAAGCGTACTACTTCGCACCGCAAGGTCAGACCAAAATCATGAACGAAGGGTGGGCTACCTATTGGCATTCAACCATCATGACGCGTCACGGACTGCAAGCCTCGGAGGTGATCAACTACGCCGACCATACCTCCGGCACGCTGGCCAGCAGCCCGAACCGGTTAAATCCTTACAAGCTGGGCCTAGAGTTACTACGAGACATCGAAGATCGCTGGAACCGCGGCTGCTTTGGTCAAGATTACGACGATTGCGACGACTTCGTCGAGCGTCAAAATTGGAATACCGAAGTGGGCTTGGGTCGCGACAAGATCTTCGAGGTTCGTCGCATTCACAACGACCTGACTTTCATCGACGAGTTCTTCACGCTCGACTTTTGCCGACGCTATAAGATGTTCCAATTCGGTTACAACGAGTCAACCGAATACTACGAGATCGAGAGCCGCGAATTCCCCAAGGTCAAACAGCAGTTGCTATTCAGTCTGACCAACATGGGTCGCCCTGAGATCTTCGTGACCGATGGAAACTACAAAAACCGCGGTGAAATGTTGTTAACGCACCGGCATCACGGGATTGAACTCAAGATGGACTATGCCCGTGATACACTCACAAACCTATACACGCTTTGGAAACGCCCTGTGCATATTCAAACGATTTTGGACGAGCAAGAAGTTCTTCTCAGCTGGGACGGAACGCATCATGAATGCGTCAAATTAGAATCGAACTAGCAAAGACGAATCCCCTGTTTTGCCCGGTTGCTTGCAACCATGGGCGACACTACTGAAGGGAAAAGCCAAGCGAAGAGGAGGGACAATCATGACCCAAGACATAAGACAACGCCTGGATAATCATTTGGCGCCGAACAAGAAGTTCGAAACGGCGCTAAACCAGGGAAAGGTCACGGCTACCGACCTGACGGTCGAGAAAGTGGGCGTATCGACGCGCCAAATCGCTTACCGATTCAACGAGGCCAAAAGCCATGAAGCGGCAAGTGACGTTGCGGAAGACTTGGTTCGCCGTGTCGACTATCTGCTGGAACCGCTGGCGATTATCGAACGCGATCCAACCGAAAGCAAGATTCAAATTCGCTCGCAGAAACCTTCCACCGATGGGCCTGCCCGGCGCTACTACGAGGTAAACGTCGACGGCCAAGGCGTGTCAATCGAACGCTATCAATCCTCTGGCAAATCGCGGCAAAACGACGACATCAACCTTACGCGAGAATCCTTCGAACGTCTCTGCCGCGACCTGGATGACGCCGCAGGGCTAGATAATAGGTAATAAGAGTTTAACCGCCGCTACGCGGACATCAGGCCACTACTTCGATGGGACGATTGGATTTGATAGACTGATCGCTTGGTTAGACACAACTGGTCCCTTGCAAGAAGTCTGTCTCATGAGCCACGGCCGCCCCGGTTCCACACCGCTTCCCGAACCCTCGATCACCCTTACCGAAGGTTGGCACTGCAGCCACTTTTATTACTCCTTCGACCGAGCCCTGTTGACCGGTTATTCGCCTGAAGACCTCGCAGTCGGTTCTCAAGAGCTGATTGAGATTCTGAATCCTGAATCAGAAGCCAGCCCCAAGCGGCTTCAGGTTTCCATTGTGAGTGGTCACAAGGCAGATTTCTCCCTGATGCTGATGGATCCTAATCCTCTGGTCATCGACTCGGTTCATCAGCGGCTGATGGCCAGTTCTCTGGGTGCCGCCCTGCAGCCGACTTACTCCTTTGTATCAGTGACCGAGATCTCGGAATACGTTCCTTCGGTCGAACAATATGCTGAGCGTCTCCTGCGTGAAGGAGAGGAGAAGGACTCGCCATCGTTCGAAGCCAAGCTCGGCGCTTACACCAAGCGCCTGCCCATGATGAATAACCAGCGGCTTACGCCTGACTTCCCACCCTATCCTGCCACATGCTTCTACCCGATGAACAAGAAGCGAGAAGTAGGCGAAAACTGGTTCTTGCTGCCCTCGTCGGCCCGGAACTCGTTGATGGCCGAGCACGCCCAAAGCGGGATGCAGTTCGCCGGCAAGGTTTCGCAGTTGATCACCGTAAGCGTTGGTTTCGACGACTGGGAATGGGGCGTCACGTTGTGGGCCCGCAATCCTGAATATTTGAAAGACATCGTCTACAAGATGCGTTTTGACGAAGCAAGTGCCCGATACGCTGAGTTCGGTCCCTTCTACACCAGCTATATCAGTACGGCCGCAGAGATGCTCAAGCATTGTCGGATTGGTAATGCAGATTAAGGCAACGATTTGTCACAGAGAGCACTGAGGGAAGTGTTATTAACCATGGATTACACCGAGTTTTCCGTCCGTGAAATCCGTGGTTCTTCCTACACTTTCTTCTAGGGCGAAACTATCCTCCCTTCATTGGCTCAGGCAGGAACATGAACTCTAAACGCCCTCTTAAAATCGACGACATCAAGAAGCCTGAGCTAACCGAAGGGGCGCATCCTTTTGCCGAAGAAAAGCCCCAAGGCAAAGAGTCCAATGCCCAGGCACCGGTGGACTATCGCGGAGCCTACGAGACCGCCGGCAGGTCGGCCGGCGTGTTACTGCTGATCATGGCCATCACAGCATTCGTGGCCAGTGCGTTTCCACTTTCTCGGTATTACTGGCCGGATACTGGGTGGCTGCTAGGCGTCTTCGGCTGGCTGGTCTCGTGGATCATTGCCTTGCCGACGCTCGTTTTTGCATCGAACGACTTGAAATCCATTCAGCTGGGGCGATTTACGGACCAGGGAAAGTGGATGGTCACATTGGCCTTTTGGCTAAGCCTTTTAACCGTTGTGAATTCAATTGCAACCGTCGTCATGGTGTCAGTCTTCAGCGCTGGGTGAGAAGTCGGGTATTTCCAACATCGGGTCGGATAGATCGACAGAACTGTCTGTTTTTGCGTCGTCGGTCTTCGCTTCCTCTTCGCTTGGTTTCTTTTCCTTCTCCTTTTGTGGAATCAAAAAAAGACGCACCTTGGTTCCTTCCGCAGGGATGTTCTCTGTGAACGCTTCAAACCAGAGGTCGTTGTTGGCATCGGTACTCGGAACGGGCAGATCCATCATCGAAGACTTAAAGTTGCTGACACAAATCAGCTCGCCACCTTCGGCTGCGTAGACCATTTTGCCAGGCAGCGTGTCGGGGTCGACGCCTTCTTCTTTGGCTTTCTGAACCGCTTCGATCGTGACGTCTTTCCAGAAGTAGCTACCAGGAAAGACCCAATCGTAGGTCATGACCTTCTTGTTTCGTGCATCACGTACCCAATCTTGGGCTTTTCGTGTTTGTAGCTTGCCATCGGCATCTTTCCATTGCACCAAGACATCGATCTGCTGCCCTGATGGCGGCCGATACTCTGGGTCGAACTCTACCGGACGTCCCTGCTCTGCCCCAATCGCTAACAACCCAGCATGAACGACATAGGCATCGGTGGCGACCGACACGACCGACTCGTGTTCCTTGGTGCCCCGCAAACAAGCAAACATTTCCAACGAGCCCTTCCTCAGACATATCTCACCATCCATGATGACCATCTTCCGCTTTGTATCGATCCACACCGGCATGTTAGGCATTAGCTTGCGGATTGCTGCCGGGGCTGACTTTTCTTGGGTTGCTGGCTTCGCCGATTGCTTGTCAGTTTCGACCGACGGCGGCGTTTCTTCTGTGGCCGTATCGTCTTGCGCCCACATCTTGGCACACGGCAGTAGTCCTGGGATCAACAGTGTCAGAATAATCCAGGTTACGTTGGGTCGGTTGCGGTATGTCGTACCCATAGCAAAACTCGGCGGAAAAGGGATTCAGGGGGGCGTCAAACTCTGCCCACATTGCTAAGATGATCTATCCCACGAGGAAGTCAAAGCCGCGTGAAATTATCGGTATAGCTCATTCTAACAAACTCTCGCCTGATGGAAGCCATGGCCACGGACACTAGCCCCAGCAGCAAGGACGAACTATCCACCACGCCAACACCCATTCCTGCCTGGGCCAAACTCACCAAGGGAATGGCCGTAGGTGTCGATCTTAAGGACTGGCAATCGTGGAAAGAGTATCTGCAAAAGCGTGACACGGTCCCTCCGCTACAATCGCTGGTCTCAGGTAAAAAGAACTCTCCACTGGCTTGGGCTTTGTTCGCCGACGAGTCACTCGATTCTCGGACGCTAGACCTGCTGGAAACCTTAGGTGAAATTGCCTCAGGCCGTACCAAGCCAAGTACCGGCACCGTCAGGCAATTAGAAAGCTGGCTGAACGATCTGGAACGTCGCATTTCCGAACGCAATTTGGTCTTGGAACTGCTGGCCGTTACCCATGCCCTGCCCAACTTGGCAGTGGCCACTAGTGCCGAACTGTGGTGGAACCTGCTGGATAAGATTGTCAGCCACGCCAATGATGCGGTAGCCACCAATTTTGAAAATAAGGTCTTCGAGCAAGGACTGGCCGGAGAAGTTCCGTTGACCCTGGCCTATATCTTTCCCGAACTGAAAGCGTGTCGCCAACTGGGCAAGCCGGCAGCACGTGTACTCGACGACGGCATGCAGGCCCTGACCGACGGCGAGGGACTGCCTAAGGTCGACCAGCTCCTCCACCTCCGGTCGCTTCTCGCCTGCTGGACGCGATCGGTCATCCTGATCAAGAATACCGATGGGCTGCTTCTCTCGGAAGATTCTTTCACTCAATATCAATGGCTCGTTCGCCATGCTTTTCGACTGACGCGTGCCGATGGCACCCAGACGTTTTCCCACGGAATCTCCAGTGCCTACAACCGGCACCTGATGCAGACAGCCCTTGACCAGGCACAGGACGAAGACGACACCGAAATCGCCAAGCTCACCCTTCCCAAAATGAAGGGCAAAGGGAACGATCTCAATCTGCCTTATCCTAGCTATGAATCGGCCTATAGCCAGTTTGCTTACCTACGCTGCGATTGGCACCGCTCGAGCCCACGCCTGGCCGTCCGTCACGACCTGGAACCGCTGATCGTCGAACTGGAATCACGCGAAGAGATTGTCTTGAGTGGCACGTGGGATACGACCATTCTGATCGAAAGCGTCCCAATTGCTCCGACCGGAAACTGGGAGCAAGTCGGCTGGCAATCAGATGACGACGGCGACTACCTCGAACTAGAACAAGAGTGGACCGACGGTGTTAAACTGCAGCGTTTAATCTTCCTGGCTCGCGAGGACAAGTTCATGTGGGTCATGGATACGGTTCTGCTCGATAGTCCTGCGGAACAGATCCAGTACCAATCGCAACCGCCGATCGTCTCGCATGCCAAGCTAGGTACCGCCGCAGAAACCAACGAAGTCTTCGTGGAGCTTCCCGGCTCGAAGGTCACGCTGCTGCCGGTAGGCATCAACGAGTGGCAAAGCGAATCGTCGCTCGGAAAAATTGGCGTCGTCAACGAGAAGCTTTCCCTTCAACAGACCAGCAGCGGACGCGGGATCGTTGTTCCAATGTTCTTCGATTTGTCCCGAAAAGGTCAGGGCAAGCCCCTTACCTGGCGGCAATTAACCGTGGCAGAAAAGCTGGTCATCCAGCCACGGGACCAAGCCGTCGCCTATCGCGTTCAAACAGGAACCGGTCATTGGGCCTTCTATCGCTCCTTAACCGGTAAAGCGAGCCGAACGTTCCTGGGCGTCAATTTGATCGCGGAAGCGCTCGTCGCACGATTTGACAAAAAAGGCGATATCGAGAAACTTCTGGAAGTGGAAGCTTCCTAACTCTTTCTTACGCAACCTCATGCACACCCAACTCCGCGAAAACCTGGATCGCGTTCGTGAAATGATCGCCGACGCGGCCAAGGCATCCGGCCGAGTTGCCGACGCTGTCTGCTTGATCGGTGTTACCAAGTATGTCGACATCGAAACCACTCAGGCCCTGTACGAGCTAGGCTGCCGCGACCTGGGTGAGAGCCGCCCGCAACTGCTATGGAGTAAGTCGGAAGCCATGGCCGACTTGTCACCTCGCTGGCACATGATCGGACATCTGCAGCGGAACAAGACCAAACGTACCATCCCGCTTCTCTCGGTGCTTCACTCTGGCGACAGTTTACGACTGCTAAAAGCCGCCAACGAAGACTGGCCCCACGACCAGCCTCTGCCGGCACTGCTCGAAGTGAATATCTCAGGCGACACTGCCAAACACGGTTTTCTCCCAACCGAGATAGCCCCAGCCCTGCGACAAATTGCCGCGTTGAGCCGTTTGAAGATTGTTGGTCTCATGGGTATGGCTTCGCTCGAAGGAGGCCGTGATCAAGCTCAAAAGGATTTCGCAGCCCTGCGTGAATTACGCGACAAGCTACGAAAAGATTGTCCCGACGAGATCTCGCTGGACGAACTTTCAATGGGCATGAGCCACGACTTCGACTTAGCAATTCGAGAAGGGGCCACGATGGTTCGGGTGGGTTCGACCTTGTTCGAAGGAATCGATGGTGGACGTTAACATTACGCCCCACCCCGAAGGATGCCTGCTCGACTTGAAGGCCCAGCCAGGTGCTCGCAAGGCCGAATTTCGCGGCTTTCAAAACGGAGCCTTGAAAGTATGCGTGACGCAGGTGGCCGAGAAAGGAAAAGCCAACAAGGCGATCCTATCGCTGCTCCGCAAAGCGTGGGGCTTGAAAGGCTCGCAGTTGGAAATCGTTTCAGGGCAAACGGCTTCGCACAAACGGCTTTTGATTCGTGATCTTTCTCCGCAAAAGATGTTGCAACTTTTGAAAGATTGCGGCTTAAAGGACGAATAATGGACATTCCGTCCATTTTAGCTTGAAGGTGAAATGGCGTTCGAATAGCATCTACTTAGCATGCTAAAGTTCATGGAACTCTTGACATAATCAGGCAGTAAGCCTGCGAGTTGAATCCTTTTCCTAATCATAGTCTTTTCGCGGAAGTCTTATGAAACGGCGGGTCGGCAAACTTATCGGACTGTTCGTCGTGACCCTCTTTGCACTTGCGGTCATGTACGTGAGTGGAGGGCGGAACGATTTCGGGGCCCAGCAAAAAGAAGCTAATCCCAGCGACTCCGTCGTAGAAACACTCGCTCCTGTCACGGTGATGCCCCTCGAAAAGCGGCACATTGAGATCCTCGACAGCTATGCCGGAACCATCGAACCGCTGGAAAGCTTCTCGCTGGCCTTTCAACTAGCCGGCCAGGTCGAGTCGCTCGGGACAAACGAGGAAGGACGTCCGTTCGACATTGGCGATCCAGTTAAAAAAGGGCACGTCTTAGCGACACTCGATACCCGAATCTTGATCGCACGCCGCGAAGAAGCAAACGCCAACCTGGAGAACGCGCAAACCGAATTCCAGCGTTTGGTGAGCCTGCGTGAAAGAAGCCCGGGCGCGGTCACCCAAACGGCCTATCAACAAGCAACGCAGATGCAGGCCGTTGCCAAAGCCATGAAAGACATCGCCGAGAAGAATCTGGAAAATGCTCAACTGATTGCCCCGGCCGACGGCGTGATCTCGGCCCGCATGATCAACCCTGGCGAGACGATCAACCTCCATCAACCGGTCTTTGAACTGGTTCAAGTTGATAAGGTTCTGCTGACGGTGGGCGTCCCAGAATCTCGAATCGTCGCCATGCAACAACAGTTTAACGCGACGCGACGCGCTGCGAAGGCCAACATTCAATCAGGCACGCCTGACGCAACATCGAATTTCAAGGTCCATGTTCGCAGATTTGACACTTCGTCCAATTTAGAGAAAGACAACGTTCTGGCCGGGACCGTCTATCGAATTGCCGAAACGGTTAATGACCGCAACGGCCTGTTTGAAGTCGAAGTACTACTCAACAACACGAGTCGTCTTCTCAAGCCGGGCATCGTGGGCAAAGCGGACTTTGTCATTCGTGAAATAGAGGGTTTTCAAGTCCCGGTTGAAAGCGTTGTTTTCAACGACCGCGTGGCGAGTCTATTCTTCGCCCAACCCGCGATCGACCACCCCACGTCAACCGTTGACTTCGTGGGAATGGATGTGGCTGAGGTCCCGAATTTCGTGGCTCATCGTATCGAAATCCCAAGCTATATCGAGCAAGGCAGGAATTTCATCCTGTCTGAACTTCCAGGCCAACACAACCTGTTGATCGTCCAAGGTCAGCATCGGTTGGTAGAAGGTCGCCCTCTAGAAATCATGAGCGGAACGGCGAAATCAGGCCCATCGGGCACTTCACCGAGTTCCGAAATTCCTCCGATGGCCGAAGTCTCGCGTCTTAGTGTTCAGCCGACTGGGAAATAGCCTGAGGGAACGCACACGATGAAACTAAGCGCTGCCGCGATCGATCAACCCCGATTTGTGATTGTCTGCACGATGATCCTGATGGTGGCTGTTGTGATGGTGGGCCTCAACATTCCGGTCCAGCGTACGCCTGCGATTTCTAAAGCCGTAGTCTTGGTGGCTGTCCCTTACCCTGGTGCTCAGCCGGTGGAAGTGGAAGAACAAATCACCAGCAAGATCGAAGATGCCCTGCAAAAGCTGAAGAACGTCGACTTCATCGCCTCGACCAGCATGCGTGGTTCGAGCGTCACCCAAATCATTTTTCTGGATGGTGTCGACCCCGATCAGGCTCGCGGTGAAGTCAAAGACCTAGTCGACGAGATCCGTCGTGAATTGCCGGTGGCTCGCGAAGTTCAGCCGTCAGTAACTGACATCGATTTTGAGAACACGCCGTTGATGCTGGTCAACATGACCGCACCGCCAGGCTTTGACGAAGCAGCTCTGAAGAACCTGGCCGAAGAAGTTCAAGAAGAACTCGAAACGATCCCCGGGATCTCAAACACGCAGCTATTCGGCGGTCGCGAGCGTGAATTGCACGTGAACGTGAACGTTGATCTTTCGGCCGAATATGGTCTGACCCTGGGAGACTTTCGCCGCGCCCTAGCCGACTTTCATGCCGAGATGCCCGCAGGCGAACTGGATACCGGCACGTTTGACTTTCGTGTCCGTAACGAAACACAGTTCCGTGGCGTAGACGATATTCGCAATGCCATCATCCGACAGGTCGGCGGTAAGGTGATCAAGATTGGCGATGTGGCTACGGTCGAAGACAGTTACCGACGCCTAAAAAATGTTGCCCTGCTCAACGGTGAATCGTGCGCGACGATCATCGTCAACAAAGAGGCCGACATCAATACCTTGGCGGCAGCCATTTCCGTGAAGGAGAAGGTCGAGGAGCTTCGCCCGCAATATCCCAACATCAAGTTCCGCATTACCCGGGACACGTCCGCTGAAATCTCGATCATGTTTCGCGTGCTTGGCTCGAGCTTCATCTTTGGTGCGATGCTCGTGCTGGTGATCTTGGCCTGGACGATGGGCCTGCGTATTTCCTTTCTCGTGCTGACCGCTATCCCACTCAGTTCGGCAGTCGGATTGATTGCCCTGTATGCGCTGGGGATCCCCATTTCCAACATGGTGATCTTCGCGTTCATCTTAGTGCTGGGCATGGTAGTGGACGGGGCAATTATTGTGGCCGAGAACATCCACCGCCATATTGAACGGGGTGAAGATCCGGTCGACGCAGCCAAGATCGGTATTGAGGAAGTTGGCACGCCGGTGATTATGGCCGACCTGACTACCGTGGCGGCGTTTATGCCGATGCTGCTTGTCCCCGGCATCATGGGCGATTTCATGCGAGTCATGCCAGAAGTGGTCAGCGTATCCCTTCTCGGCAGTGTGCTGGTCGACCACTTCTTCATTCCCGTGGTAGCTGCTCGTTGGTATGGCCGCCGCAAGGCCAGCGAAGTGGTGGCCGACAAGACCGTCCACGAAGCGATCGCCAGAGACGAAGACGAAGCGGAAATTCGAATTCGCCCGAACCTGGGACTGTTCACCAAGGGTTACATCTACATCCTTCGCTGGGCACTGGAAAATCGCTGGGCGGTTAGCATCTGCACGATTCTGGCGTTGGTCTGGGCCGGATTCATGATGGCGCAAGTGGAGAAAGAATTCTTTCCACCCAGCGATCGCGGCCAGTTCGAGGTAAAGTACGAACTTCCCCTCGGCAGCAGCATTCACCAGACGATTGCCGCAGCAGAAGCCATTCAACAACCGCTCCGCGAACTCGGGGCACGCCCCAATAGCGAACTCGTAAACTTTGTCTCTGCCCTGGGATCCTCGGAAGGGCTCGCCAGCCGACTTGAGAACGACCCGGCCGTTGGCCCTGAGTTTGGCACGGTGATGGTCGAACTTCTTTCCCCTTTGGATCGCGAGCGGCACGAGCGTTTGATCTTAGCCGAACTTCGCGAGCAGTTCGATCAAACCGTCAAACAGTTTCCCGGCATGACCTATACCATTCAGGAAGTAGAAGAAGGCCCGCCGGGCGGTGCCAAAGTCGCCGTGCGTTTCACCGGAGACAGCCTCGAGCAACTGGGCTTTGTGGCCGATGCAACCACCGATGGTATGCGGCAAATAAAGGGTGCCGTCGACGTGAAGTCCGACTATCGAAATTTGAATCCGGAAATCGTCGTTGAACCTTTCCCGGAAGTTGTCGGTATGTACGGCATGTCTGAGATGCAAGTGGCCCAGGCAATTCAGACAGCGATCAATGGCGACACCACGATCGAGCTGAACCTCGGGGACGAAGACGTCACGCTCCGTCTACAAGCGATGAGTGACTATCGAGCTTCCAAAGAGCAACTCGAACGAATCATGCTCACCAGCCCTACCGGCAAGAAGGCTACGATCGGACAGCTGGCCAAGCTCGATCGTGCGACGAGCCTCTTCGCCGTGAATCGCTACGACCGAAAACGGGCCGTCACGGCTAAATGCGACGTGATCGACAACCCCGATACCGACAAAATATTTACCCAGTTGCGGGAAGACATTCTCCCGTCATTGGGTTTTCGCCCGGCGAACGAGTCGGCCGTTAGCTTTATGGACATGGCATTCATCGGAACGGTCGGAACGCCATCGGAAGGGCTGCGAGCTGAATTCACCGGTGAGAGTGAAGAGACCGCCAAGAACATGAATTACTTGACCGCATCGATGATGATCGCCGTGATTCTCATTTTTGCGATCCTCGTGTATCAGTTCGGCAGCTTCCGTCAGGCTTGTATCGTGATGCTGACGGTTCCGCTCAGTTTTGTGGGCGTGGTCGCGGGAATGTTCATCAGTGATTTCCCTTTCAGCCTAGCAACCTTCATTGGGCTGGTCAGTCTGACTGGTATCGTGGTGAACGATGCGATTGTAGTGGTAGACTTCATCAACCAAGGCCGCAAACGAGGACTGAAGGTTCGCGACGCAATCACCGAAGCGGGGATCAACCGACTTCGCCCCGTGATGTTGACCACCGCTACCACGATTGGCGGTTTGCTGCCGCTGTTTTTGAATCTCAGTGGCGGGGCCGAGTTCTGGCAACCGCTAACGGGCGCGGTGATCTTTGGCCTGGCCTTCGCGACGATCCTGACCTTGCTGGTCATTCCCGTCGCGTATAGCCTGGCCTATTTCAATGCCGATAAGAAAGCCGCTTCAGCGATGTAACGAAGCAGCCGCTTATTTGCTAACGTCTTGTAATTCCGGTTCGGTTGGAACCTCGACCGGAGTTTCAGGAATCTCGATATTGAGTTCCTCTTCTTTACCGCCGGGTCCCTGCAATGCCGTGTCGACCGCTTTCTTTAGTTCGGCCGCCAAGTCGATGTTGAAGTTCTGATCCGCGACGCCTTTCTCATCGGCCAGCTTCTTAGCAGCGGTGACAAGCTCGCGGAGATCTTCATCGGAAACGTCGTTGCGGAATTGAAGATTGCCATCCGGCTGCTCGTCGGCAATGCGTCCATTGAGTAAAGCCTTTAGTTCATCTTCGCTGATCTTCTTTTCGAAGGCCCCTTGGGCGATTCGCTGAAGTTCTTTCGTGGCTTCCGCTTTCTCTTCATCACTTAAGTCGGATGGCTCGATGTATTTCGAGCGGGCAATCTCGACCGGTACTGCCGTGAACGCAGGCGATTCCAGGATGTTCTCGGCCACACTACCAAGCTGCTCCATCGAAATATCACCGTCACGATACCCCTGAGCAACGCGTGAAACCTGGTCTTTCATGCCATTCTTCTGATCTTCCGGAAGATCGAATTCGTCGATTGCAGCATTCAGCTGAGTTTCAGCCAGGTTGGCAGCCATCACACCGATATTGATGTAGACATAGTAACCGACCCCGCAGGCGATACCGGCTAGCACCAAACATACCACCAAGCAGCCGATGATTGCGGTGGTACAACCGCCGCCAGACTTTTTCGGTTCTTCCACGGAAAACTGATCATTAGACATCGGTGTGAAATCCTTTTGTAGGTAGCTTCAACGGTGCAATACTTCAGTGCAAACCGCTAAATAATCCCCTGTTTGAGGTTGATTATCGCTGATTCTCATTGGCGGGCAATAACAGCATTTCGCGGAACACGGCAAAAGCTTGCTCAATTTTTCCGCACTGGGGACACCTGAAGGCACAGAGAACCCATATTTCATCACGATTGACGCTCCCCGCTTTTAATGACAAGCGAAGTTGCTCAAATAAAAACGGCCTCTCAGATTAGAGAGGCCGCTTGGAAATCGCGTAAGTATGCGATGAGCGATTATTCTTTCTCGAAGTTATATTCGATTTTCAGCACTTCAAGTTCGTACGTCCCCTTGGGCGCGGGGATTGCGACCACGTCACCAACCTTCTTGCCGATCAGTTGCTGTGCCATGGGGCTATCGACGAGGATTTTATTGTTCATAAAATCCTCTTCGCCGGAACCGACTAGCGAGTAAACTTCTTCCTCGTCCATGTCGACGTCGCGAACAGTGACCGTGGCAAAGAAACCCACCTTCGAAGTGTCGATCGAGGATGGATCGACGATGTAGGCTTTGCCTAGCTTCGACTTCAACAGGTTGATCTTGGCTTGAATCATCCCCTGAGTCTCGCGCGAGCCGTGGTACTCGGCGTTTTCCTTAAGGTCCCCTTCAGCCCGGGCGTTGGCAACCTTTTCGGTGATGGCAGGCATTTCTACCTCTTCCAAATGGTGCAATTCGCCTCGTAGCTTTTCGTAACCCTTCCGGGACATGGGCATTCGATCGGCCATGCTCGACATGTCAGGAACTCCCTCAATGGAAAAAAAAACGCGACCTGGGTCAGGCCGCATGACGTTCTGAATTGGTTTGCTACGTTTATTGTTATTGAAAGATGATGGGTTTGTAAAGCCAGCTTCTATAGAGAGCTAGATGTTTCGCGAAATCCACGAAAAAACCCGTGCGGTTTCTTTACTGGGGGAAATAGAGAAAAGCCCCACACGACGAGCAAAATACGGGCTTACCCATCTTCAAATCGCTGACCGTTTGGATCCGTAGCTGGACATTACATTGCGTGCAGTAATTATTAACGATCGAGGCTAATGCTTCTTCTCCGCGGACTTTAACCACACGTGTATAGTCGGCCCGGACTTCCGGTGGGATGTCTTTCTCCACGCCTTCCAGGAGTACCAAGACCCGGGCAATTTCTGATTCTAGGCTAGTGCGTTCTCTTTCGACTTCCGCTTCAATCTTTGCCTGATCCGCTTTGGTCAATTCGACTCTCTTAATCGCGTCAGCCAGATTGACTTCTAATTGATCGATCTTTTCCAATGCTTCCAGAATTTCGTCCGACATGACACTATTGGCCATCTGGGCGGCAGCAATTTGCTCTTTGAATATCTGGAACTCTTCGTTCGTATTGGCCGCGTTGAGCTTTCCCTCGATCGTCTCGATTTTGCTTTCGCTGTCCCGCAATTGCAGCTGCTTGCGGTCTGCCGTCATTTTCGTGCTTTGAATCGACTCTTTAACATCAACAACGGCCTGTTCGGCACTCACCACACGGCTACCAGCAGCACTAACGCGAATTGGACATCGCGCCAGACGACTCCTCAGATCGCTCAACTGGCGATGGATTCGGTGAAGTTCCTGCAGAACTTCGCTGTAGGGTCGCTCGGACATAAGTTATCCACTCGGGGATCGGAAGTTAACAATAATGCAAGTAATGTAGCAGTCGCGTCGGTCTTAGCACACGCCACCAATTCATTTTACTCCCTCAGGCAAACAAAAAAGCCCGGGCCTAATGACAGGCTCCGGGCTTTCCAGGTTTTACACTTTCCACAATGAATTGATTTAAGCTGCGTCAGCCGTGTGCAGGAATCCGGCCAACTGCTGGCTACGAACTGGGTGTTGTAGCTTGCGAACCGCCTTGGCTTCAATCTGGCGGACACGTTCGCGGGTCACTTTGAAAATCCGCCCCACTTCTTCCAGGGTGTAGGTATACCCGTCCTGCAAGCCGTAACGCAGTTTGATGATTTCGCGTTCGCGATAGGTCAATGTTTTCAGGAGACCGCCAATTTTGTCTCGCAAGATTTCGTTAGAGGCCTTACGAATGGGCGTTTCTTCGTGACCGTCTTCGATGAATTCTCCAAACGAGCTGTCTTCGCTTTCGCCGATCGGACGATCCAAGCTGACAGGATGACGGCCGATGTCCATCACGCGGCGAACTTCCTCGACTGGGATTTCGCTGAAGCGCGAAATTTCTTCCATGGTTGGTTCGCGGCGAAGTTCCTGCAGCAGACGCTTCTGCACGTTACGAAGTTTCGATAACACATCGATCATGTGCACGGGAATACGAATCGTGCGAGCCTGATCGGCAATCGCTCGTGTGATGGCCTGACGAATCCACCAAGTAGCGTACGTCGAGAACTTGAAACCACGGCGATATTCGTACTTGTCAACGGCACGCATCAGCCCGGTATTGCCTTCTTGAATCAAGTCGAGAAAGCTCAGGCCGCGGTTGCGATACTTCTTGGCAATCGAAACCACCAAACGAAGATTGCCGCTGGACAGTTGTCGCTTGACTCCTTCGTACTGATCGAACTGCTTGCGGAACTTATCGCAACGTGTTCGCAGGCTGCGTGGACTTTCGAGCGTCAGCAGCATCAAGTCGCGAAGTTCTTTACGCAGGTTGGCTCGTTCGTCCTTGGCCGCCGGCATATTGCGAATCAGATCCAGACGGGCTCGAATTTCTTCCATGCGATCGGCAAAGTCTTCCAGCTGGCTCATCACCGGAATAACGCGGCGTGTCCGGAGCGAAAGCTCTTCTACCAGTTGCAAACATTTTTGACGGCGACGAATGAATCGTTTGCGTGCGGCCAGACGTTCCTCGCTGGGTGTGCTCTTGCGAAGCAACCTTTGGAAGTCACGACGATTTTCTTCGAGCATTACCCGGAGCGTCTTCAGGTTGTGCGGCATGCGTCCCTGGATTTGCTCCTTAGTCAGGTTTTCTGTCAGCGAAACCTTGATGGTCCGATCGAACGGCAACTCGCCGCGGTGAACCTTTTCCAAGATCTCGACCGTATGACGCAGAGCAAAATCACAGCCCAGCACGAGCCGACGAAACTGCTTGCGGGTGATTTCAATCTTCTTGGCCAGGGCGATTTCTTCGACGCGGGAAAGCAGCGGAATCGTAGCCATTTGCGACAAATACATCCGAATCGGATCGTCGCTGCTCTTGGTGATTTCCTCGGAAGCGAACGTCTCGCTACCGCCATCTTCGTCCAAAGCCTCGGCGAATTCGCGAGCGGAAGGGGACTTGGCGACTGGGGCATCGTCGAAATCATCTTCCGGTGGATCCGTTACCAATTCGATGCCGCGGTTTTCAAGCTCTGTCAGAAGCGAGTCGAGTTTCTCGCTTCCGCTGGCTTCATCTGGGAGATAGTTATTGACTTCATCGTAAGTCAACCAACCTTGCGACTTGCCTTTTTCCAGTAGTACGGCCAATTCTTGATCAGCAAATTCCATAGTGAAAGCCTCCTTGCCTTCCCATAAAATTCTCTTCGGTCATTTTCGCCTGCGATCGGAATGCGGGTCATACCAATCAGGGCGACGTCAAGCGGTATCCTCTACCCATCCGTGGGAAAGGAAATACCCTGGCGATTTCTTTTCTGCTCGACAATTTCTTTGAGGACGTCGAGCTCGTCCTCTTCAGGTATTTCTCTTTGAAGCATTGATGATTGCTGTCTACCGCTGACGCGATCTTCATGATCGCTTCGGTAGGCATCAATGATCATTTTTAGTTCTTCGCTTGGATCGCCAAACTTTTGTTCGGACGCCAATTCATCGAGTTCAATCAATAGGAAACGAATCGATTCACTCTCAACTGAATCTAGAATTCCAGGGAAGCCACAGTCCTGATGAGCCTCACTCCGGATCTTGAATATTTTATAGATGGCTCGGCCGCCTTCACTGTGCAGTTCATCCGGGCCAATTTCGTCGAGGCACCACTCAATGGTCTCTGGCAATGCCAACATCATTTTAAGTAACGTTTTATCCCAATTCGCGAGATCACCAAGACGATATGTTTCTTGGGTAATCACCGGCGCCTCGTCGTGCGACGGAGGCCGCTGCTTGCTATTGGCTACCTTGCGTAGGGAAGACAACCGTGTGCGTAGTTCTGACTCGGCTACATGAAACTGGCGAGCGATACGGGCCAGAAACTGATGCTCGCGTAGTCGCACTTCAGACGACGTTTCCGCCGCCAGGTTAGGTGCCTTGGCAAGCGTATTGAGCACCTCTTCCAAGGCATCGTTGGCTCCGTGCAGGTCGTTGGCCAGATCGATTCCGACCGTCGCGATGCGAATTTTATGTTCCAAAGCATCTAACGATTTGGCCAGGTGAGCTCGGAACGCCTCGGCACCTTGCTGCTGCACGAAATCGCACGGGTCCATCTTTTCTGGCAACGTACAAATTCGCAAGTCGACCTGTTGAGCAATAAACATTTCTAGAACTTCGCTAGTTCGCTTCTGCCCAGCTTCGTCGCCGTCGAGCACCAAATAAACGGTATCGGCGTAACGACGCAGTAGTTGAATGTGTCGTGGGCCAAGGGCAGTCCCCAACACGGCCACGGCGTTTTTCACGCCAGCTTCGTGCAAGGCGATAACATCGGTGTAGCCTTCGACGACAATCACCTTCTTGCTATTGGTGATGTGGTCGCGGGCCAGATCCAACGCGTAGACGTTGTCGCTCTTGGAAAAGAGCCTGGTCTCAGGCGAGTTGACGTATTTGGCTGATTTTTCATCCGCATAAGCCGGCAAAATTCGGCCACCGAACGCGATCGGGCGGCTTTGGACGTCTCGGATGGGAAAAATCACGCGGCCTTTAAAGCGATCGTACATACGACCACTTTGAGACTGGCCAATCAGGCCCACCTTTTCCAGCACCGGGTGGGTGTATTCACTTTGATTCGACTTGTTGCACAGCCACTGCCAATCGTTTGGGGAAAAGCCGACATGGAAGTGATGAATGACTTCCTTCGTGATGCCACGGTCATGCAGATAACGGCGGGCCTCGTCAGCGACCGGGTCGCTTAACAGCAGTTCATGGAAGACTCGTTCCGCCCAGGCCAACGCGTTGTACTGATACTTTTTGTCGTCTGGACTGCCAGTGGGGGCAACCGGCCCCTGCGAAGGCAAGTTGATATTCGCTCGATCCGCTAGAAGCTCCAAGGCTTCTCGAAACTCGATCGACTCACGACGCATAACGAAGCTGAAGACGTCGCCACCAATGCCGCATACCCAGCATCGCCATGATTGGCGCTGCGGATTGACCTGAAAGCTAGGGCGGCTGTCGTCATGCCAAGGGCACAAAGCGACGTAGCCACGTCCTTGCCGTCTCAGGTTCAGGTAACCACCAAGGACATCGACGATGTCCGAAGCGACTCGTACCTGTTCTTTCACGTCATTGTCTGGAGAAAACGTCAACCTTTGGACTTCCTTCCAGGGTTTTGCGGGAACCCTATGCCCGAGAAATGTCGGCCTGACTTGCGTCTTAACTCATGCCCCCTCGCCGCTCAAGGGAAAGGGTTGGACTGAGGTGCTATCGTTGCTCCTCAAAGCCCGAGTTCGACATTCTGGGCCGTGCCTTCCGTAGCACGTGGGAGCAATTTAGCCCATTTCCCATTTTTAGGTCAAGTTCGTATTGACGTTTGCCGACAACCTTTTTGTTTCACGCTAGCATATATCTCTTACAATATCGATTTCAGGACTTTTTGCGAAGGCGTTGCGCCGAAATTCAAAGGTCACAATCTGCGGTTTTCTACCCGATAAACGGGGAAAGCCTCGGTATTGTTACGTGGGAAGCAGGAAATTTTCAGTGAGGACATTTCCTCGCTTTGAATAAAACGGAACACTTCATACTGAAAACTTATTCCTCCAAAAATCGAAAACTGAAATAGAGCAACAACTTGGTTTCCCGTTTTTTTCCGCCTGCCGAACATGCCGATGAACACGACCTGGTGATGGTGGGTGGGCATCTTTCCTCTGAATGGCTCTTAGACGCCTATCGTCACGGCATATTTCCCTGGCCGATGTGGGGAAATTGGATGCCAATGACGTGGTTCTCGCTCGATCCCCGGGCTATCATGCCGCTAGATGGCCTCTACGTGAGTAAGCGACTCAAGCGAACCATCCGCAGCGGCAAGTTTCAGGTAACGTGCGATACGGCATTTCGCGAGGTCATGAAAGGATGCTCGCGACCTCGACATAAGAAAGACGGCACCTGGATCACGCCGGCCATGCTGAAAGCCTACTGCAAGCTACACCAGGAAGGACACGCGCACAGCGTCGAGGTATGGCACGAAGGACAACTGGCCGGCGGCATCTACGGCATTTCGATTGGCGGACTATTTGCCGGAGAGTCGATGTTTCATAACGTCCGAGACGCTTCTAAGGTAGCCTTGGCGGCGCTCGTTTCTCACTTAAATCAACGTGGCTACCACTTATTTGACATTCAGCAGTGGACCGAGCACACCGGCAGCATGGGTGCCATAGAAATCGCACGGAGCGATTATCTGACGCTGATCGAAAACGTTGTCGATCTTCCGGTTTCGTTCGGACAAGACCTTTGTGAAATCGAGTATTTCGGATCGTCCTTAGCGGATTAACTGCTTCCTCAGCAAATCCAAGCCTTGTTTGGCCATCCGTGGGCCCCAAATTTCGGGATGACCGGCCAAGCCGCTGCTAACCGATTGAACGCCGTCTTTCGAAGCCAGGGCTACGTAGTACTCGTCGGCCGAGTCCGCTTTGGTGAGCGTTCCCAAAGCCAGCCCGTAGGTGGCGTTGCCCACACTACGTGCTTGGACCGCAGCGTTTTCGACGCTCTGCTTGGTGACCAGTTCCACCGGCATCTCGACGGTACCCCCGAGAAAAGCCTGGCGATCGTCGTCCACAGCCCCGAGCCAAAACGCCAACAGACCGGATGTCGACGACTCGACAGTCGCCAATGTTTCTCCGCGAGCCAATAAATCGCGAACCACGACATCTTGCAGCTCTTGATCTCCTTCGCCGAACACCAGGTCACCGGCAGCGGCGTCAATTTGCTTGACGGTCTCTGCAATCGTTTCTTCGCACTGCTGGGCCGATTGTCCTGATGCTGTAATCCGCAGCGAAATGGTTGCCTGATGAACCGTGATGCCAACGCGAGGCTCCCTGCCCCGCTTGATCAGGTCCGGTAACAGGGCTTCCATGTGGCTTTCGCCAACACCGAAGCATTTCACGACGTGGTGTCGGATAATCTTCTTCGCGGTTCCTTTGCCGGCCAGCGAAGGGACAATCGACGCGGCCCACATTTCTTTCATCTCGGCAGGCACGCCAGGCAAAGCGATAAATCGCGAATGATGAAGCCCCACCGAGTAATCAAAATCAATCCCTGGAGCAGTTCCGTTGGGATTGGGGATGACGCGACTCCCAGCCGGAAACATGGCCTGAATCTGGTTCTTAGGCGGCATCTCACGGCCACGCATGCTGAACCGTCGCTGAATATGTTCCAGGCTTTCGGCGTGAAGCTCCAGCTTAGCACTGGTCGCATTGGCCAGGGCTTGGCGAGTTAGGTCGTCATCGGTTGGGCCCAAGCCACCGGTCGAGATGACCAAGTTCGCCCGACCCAGGGCATTTTTGATGACCTGAATGTTTGCCTCTAGATCGTCGCCAACGGTTGTGTGAAATAAGACTTCAATTCCCAGCGTTTCCAATTGTTGGCTCAGCCACTGGGTATTGGTGTCTAACCTCTGTCCGCTGGTCAATTCATCTCCGATTGCCACTATCTCTGCGATCATTCCGCGTCTCGTCCTTCCTTAGGTGCATCACACGATGAAGAGGTTTCTCTGATCCTTACGATAACGAAACCTTGCCACTTCCACACGACCCCGAAACTTTACCAAGGCACTACGAGACGCTCAGGCCCTACGACTCGATGCCAACAACGGTGAATTTCGTCAATGGTGTAACCCATATTGCGAAAACGGGGCAGCACGCTGCCGATCTCATCTTATGGGCAGATTACCTGGACGTGCTCGCCTATGCCCTGCCTGACGTCGTGTTGAATTGGATTATGAATGCCGCTGAACTCCCCATCACCTTCAATAACCGCCATGTTTCGCGAGGCTTCTCAAGAAGCTCGTTCCGTAGTCAATCGACTCGTGGCTCAGAAGGGGGAGAGCCTTGATTGGATCGACGATTTGCGTCAAATGCAGGTTGGCTATCTCGATAAGAGTTCCCAGAAAGCGGATCGAGAATGCCGTGCCGGCTGCTCTGGCTGTTGCATGTCGGCTCAAGTCGATGTCACGGGGATCGAGGCGATCGCCGTCGCCGACTACTTGAAAATGTGTGTTGATCCGGCCACGCTGAGCAAGATCAAATTACGCTTGGAACGCGTCACTCAGCGTCGATACGATCAAATGAGTGGGACGGCCCGCCAATTGCCATTGGCGTGTTCGATGTTGGGAGAAGATGGCCGCTGCATGGTGTACCCTGTCCGTCCGGTTATCTGTTCTGGCGTCTTTTCCATTAGCCGCGATTCTTGTCTCGATGCCGAGAAAACCGCGAAAGTCGGCGACTTTTCCAGCACGATCCCCTTAGACAACGACGCCATTCAAGCCACCGGTGGAATCTCTGGCACCTTGCAGCGGATCTTGATCGAACATGACCTGGATGGCAATTTGTACGAATTCAACTCGGCGGTGCTTGCGGTTGTCACCGTTGAAAACCCTCTGAATCGATTTCTGGCCGGAGAAGACCTGTTTCGTAACGCGATCTGCACCGATGCACACTCCCCCCCCAGAAAACTGGCCGCTGGCCGACACAAAATTCTTAGACCACGCACTGCCAAACGGGCCTGATCGGCTCGGCTTAACCCCTTATCCCAGGTTGCCAAAGGGAAATCGTTGCTGGTACCGTAGGGGAATCGTCGCGAAGTTGTTTGCGCGCAAGGAGCGATCCACTGCTGCTGGGCGACAACGGAGCATTTTCGGGGCAACCTACTTGGGAACGATCTATCTATGGAATTCACCGCTGGCTTTGAGCACTTCGTTCGCACGGACGAAGCGTTGGCTCCTTACACATGGCTAAAACTGGGTGGAAGCGCTGAATATTTCGCGGAACCCACCACCATCGACGAACTGGCAGCCGTTGTGAAGCGTTGCCGCGAGACTGAGATTCCCGCTCGGGTACTCGGTGGCGGATCGAACCTATTGGTCCACGATGAAGGGGTGCCTGGCCTGGTAATTCTGCTCAACCATCCGACATTCAGCGGAATTACTATCGATGGCAATCGCATGACCGCAGGGGGCGGTACGAAGCTATCCCACGCTTTGAGTACGTCCGTCGGCGGCGGACTGGCAGGCCTGGAAGCACTCGCCGGAATACCAGGCACCATTGGTGGTGCGTTGCATGGCAACGCCGGAGCAAATGGCGTGGATGTCGGTCAACGTGTCGTCGAAGCCACCGTCATGACGCGATCGGGAGAAGTTCAAACGCGGACTGCCCAAGACCTACAGTTCACCTATCGGCAAAGTAGCTTGGATGAATTGGTCATCCTCAACGCGGTATTCGAGTTGGAACCAGCAGGCTCGCAAGAACTGACGCGACGCATGCAAAAGTTCTGGATCGTGCAGAAGGCAACCCAACCGGGTGGCTCGGAAAACGTAGCGTATCTATTCTTCGACCCGCCAGGACTTTCCGCAAGTACGTTGATTGAGCAGTCAGGTCTTAAAGGAACCAAGGTGGGCGGGGCCGAAATTTGCGCGGAACACGCTAACTTCGTCATCGCTAGCGACGACGCGACCGCCAACGATGTCATTCGACTGGCTGAACTGGTGCAAAGCCGAGTCAAAGAGGTGACTGGTATGGATCTTAAGTGCCAGCTGACGGTTTGGTAGCAGCGACCTACCAGCAAGCGGCAGTGCCCTCGCAGTGGCCACTTTGGATGCGTTTCTTCCTTAGATTAAGTTTCACCAATCGCTGGTCAAGTTGCCTGGCTTGACCAGCCGATCTGATTTAATGGGCAAGTCTTGAATTCCATAAAAGCGTGTGGAGACGCGTTTATTGGAATCGAAAGATTCATTATGCTCTGCAATGTCGTAGCGGTGGGTTTCGCCGTCAGCCAAGGATTGGCCAACTTTAACAAGGATGCTTCCATTGAGTCGCAGCACTCAAACCCGGTCGGGTTTGCTGGGCTTGGGTTCACCACCCGGGCGCCAGCTCATGCTGTGCGTTGTCATCGTTGTAGCCTTCTTGCTGATGATGACCGCCGGATGGAATCATTATGCAGAGCAGTTCGCATCTCGCGAAGAGTTCCTGCTTTCGCCGCGCGAAATCTTGATCAGCACGCCGCCTGAGTGGATTCAATCAGACGTCTTAATCGATGCTGTTGAAAAGGCCGATCTGCCAGACCAACTCGATCTGAGGGATCGCGAACTCACCAATAAGGTGGCTAATGCGATTTCGGCGCATGCCTGGGTTCGCAGTGTTCACAAAGTGGTGAAACAATACCCTGCGAGTGTCCTTGTCGAAGTTGAATATCGTAAACCGGTTGCCATGGTCGAAGTAGAGTTCGTCGACGAAGGCGCCGTCCGACGCGGCTTGATTCCGGTAGACGTTGAAGGAACCGTACTTCCGCCTGGCGACTTCTCACGAATTCAAGCCAACGATCGCTACCCACGGATTTTGATTGACCTGAAACGCCCCATGGTCGAAGCCGGCATGAAATGGGATAACCCCCGCGTGCCAGAGGCGGCCCTGATTGCCGCCGAACTGCTCCCGCATTGGAGCGATCTCAAGCTCAACCGAATCATCTTGAAAGAAGAATCAGGGCAGCACTACGAACTGGAGCTTACCGATCAAACGCGGATCATCTGGGGAAGTCCACCGGGACAAGAATTGCCCCAAGAGACCATCGCCAAGCACAAAGTTCAGGTCATGCTTCAGAAGTCGGCCGAGTCTGCACTTTCGAGTCATGAACCCCAGCCATCGCTCGACCTGCGGACCGCTGGCCGAGCGGTAACCGGGCTGACTCAAGTGCATCGGTAAAATCAGCGGTTAAATGCCTTGCGATGTATCCGACGAATTAAATATCTCGGAGTCGGAAGGCGTGAGTGAATCGGACGATGCAATCGCTGCCGGAGTTGGCCAACGCTGATCCTGGTTAAGTTCGGTGCGACGTATTGAAACACACTCTGGTGCTTCAATTCCAATTCGTACGGTCTTGCCGGTGACCCGTAGTACGGTCACGGTGATTCCATTGCCGATTTCGATCTTTTCACCGACTCGGCGGCTTAGAACTAACATAGCGTCCTTGCCTCATACTGAGTGTTGCTGCGAGCTACGCGCCTGCTCGAGGTACCATGGCCTCAGTTCGCCGGTTCCGTGCAGCGAAGTAGTCTTGTAGCGGAGGATAAAAGAAGAGGTGGAAACCGTAAGGCTTCAACTCTGAGTATAGAAATCTCGCCGAATCTCGCACGCAAGAAAATGAAGCAAAACCGCAATTTCGTTCCAAAAAAGACAACTATTTTGTGGTTGGGCTATTGACATTAGCGGCCATCAATAATTATTCGCCAGGTATCTGATTCAAAGTGTAGTAGAGCACATCATGCCAAAGCGGCTCGCCGCTGGCCTCAAGGATGCCCGGGAAATGTATCTCGTGGATGTGCCCTTCTTTAACCTGATCGAGGGTAATCTTTACGGACAAGTTGTCCCCAGCCACCTCCACATTCTTGATCGCCGGTTGGGCATGATCTACCTCGGGGCTGCCATAACTTGACTGATAAATATAGGTATACGTTTCGATATGAATGGCATCGGCCTTCTTCGCAGACTCAGGATCGATCGGTTTCGTGAAATGGACCGTAAAGCCGTCCGGATTGGCTTGTACGTCGAGCAGGTCAAACGGAGTGACGCCGGTCCAGTTGATTCGCTCTAACGAGAAGGGCTTATTGCCCCTTGAGCCCCATCCCCGATTCGTACCGCCGACAAAAAGATTTCCATCCTCGGTCATCCAAAACGGCAACGTCCCTGATCCGATGTCTTCTAAAAACGGAATGCATGCGCCCTGGTAACGTCCGTTCACTTCTTCCAGGACGACACGCATGATGGTGCTGTGCGACTGATCACCCACGAGCATTTGCCCAGCAAAGGGACCGAACTTTCCTGCCGAGCGGTCGTAGTCGATGCCGCTGGCCGACTTGCCCATCTTGTTGTAGGGAAACAGCACTGCGGCCGGCATGTACTCAGGGATCTTCTTGGCTTCGATATGAAAGCGGCTGTTGCTTTCGGGTTCTTGGGGACGCTCGCCCATGTTGGGCGCCAATTTATACCAATCGTTGCCGCCTGGGTGCCCCATAAAGTGACCTGGAACCAAATGCTTCAATCCAGACGTACCGTTCCAGGGGCCTTGGTTATCGGTATAGAAGATGTCACCGGCGGCGTTCATGCCCATTCCACCAGGACTGCGAACACCGCTGGTCGTGGGCGTGGTCGTACCATCTTCGTTCACACGCAAGCACCATCCACGGTATGGAACCTTGCTGGAAAACGAACCGGTCAGGCAAAGCGTGACCCAAATGTTTCCTTCCTCGTCGAAACGGGAGCCGAACGCGTACTCGTGGTAATCACCGGAGACTCCCCATCCATCGGACACGATTTCAAACTCATCCGCTTCCCCGTCTCCGTCGGTGTCTCGAATGCGTGAAACATCGGTGCGTTGGGTAACGTAAAGCCAACCGTCGCGGTAGGCGAGCCCCAGCACTTCGTGTAGCCCGTGCGCGTACCGCTTGAAGGTCGTGTCGGTCTCCGGAGAACTTGCCTTGGGGTTCGAGACCATATAGATTTCGCCCCGACGTGAAGCAACGGCCAGCTTGCCGTCAGGCATCATTTCCATCGCACCGACTTCCAAAACCACGCCTTCGGGAATCGGGAGCGGCGTGATCTGATAGTACTTCTCTTGCTCTTTATCCTGGGCGTTTGCCACAACCGCAGAGAAGAGAAAAATCAAAAGCATGGAACTATATCGGAACATCGGCCAAAGCCTTTAATGCGTAGCTATGGAGTAGTTAGGAACGAAAAACTTACCGGTTTACCAAACGTACTTTAGTTGGAAACTGGTCGGTCGAGAATCATTGGGCACCTCGATCAGCAGGTCGTTCTGTCCAGGCCGAATGGTTGCTTTCGCTCCTCTGACTTGAAGCTTGAGCCCCTGGCCGATCTGGAACCAGCCATCCTCCAACGCGTGAATTGACTCTCCCGAAAGAGCACGGAACATCAACGGCTGCGCGGATGGTCCTTCGACAGTGATCTCCCGATTTAGAGACGAGAACTCGTTCACCTTTTCGGCCTTGATCGCATCGGAAATCGTTCGATCGCCGAAGCGATAGCGGAACGTCGGGTTGTTGGCCTCATCAAGCCGGTAGCCCAGGAACTGATAGCCTGCGTCTTTTCCGCTGACATCAGGCCACCTAGCTGTCGGGCTATCGAGTACGGCGAACGGGGCCCCGCCAGGAAGTTCTACTACGTTGTCGCCCAGCGGTGGCTGGAACCCTTGACCGCGGCCGGTCCAGTGCCGCGACGCGTCGATGAACGCACCTTGCCAAATGAGGGCCAGGTTCAGGTCGTTGGCGTCAAAGGCGATATTGGCCTTTTCAGGAAAGCCTACACCAATAGCGCGGCTGCCGGCTCCTTGGATGAAATTGCGGTAGATAACGGCCTTACGCCAGGCAACCAATTCAATTGGCTGTTCGCCGACGCCATACGGTTTGGCCGCATTTTCCTGATCGCTCAGGTAGATCCAGATCGCATCAATTTGCTGATCGGCGTCGCCACTGAGGATACTTCGCATGACCGACTTGCCGTTGGGCCAGGCTGTTGGCATACGCGTTCCCTTGCGAAATCGAGGAGGATCTTTCACATACGCCAGGAACCAATCGTGATTTAAACGTCGGGTCATCAGTGTCATGTCGATCCCCTGAACGCCGGACGCCTTTTCGCCGCCGAACGTATGACACTTGATGCAACCGAAGACCTTGTCCCCCACCATGTGCCGACCGGTTGCCTTGATACGACCTTCCGTCTCGGGGATTTCAATCGGGGGATGCTCGGGGAGCGTGTCGAGACTTGCGAAGAGATCTTTCAATTGCCCCACGTTTTCTCCACCGAAATTCGGCATGACGGTCTGCATGTAGGGACGATCCTTAGCCCCCTCGTTCAATATCTTGGCCATCCAGTTCTGGGTGAGTTTCGCCCCGACACCATCGAGCGTGGGGGGGATGCGTCCTTCGTCTCCCATCTCCGCTTGGGAGGTATGGAAGTAAGAGTTCAGATCAGCGGTGACGCCGCCAATTTCGTCTCGCTCGTGACACGCATAGCAGTTGAAGGTCGCTAGATAACGTCGAACGCGCTGCTCTGGCTCCCAGGCAGCCACGTTCGGCTCTTTGCGTCGCTGGATTGCCGAGGTCAGACTTTGGCGTTGGCCTTCGGTTAACTTGAAATCAGGTGCTTTCCCTGGCGAAGCCGCCAGGCAGCCTTGGCTCGTGTCGAGATCGGCCAGGCTCGGACCGTGCAGGGCCGAAACACCTGGCTTGATATCACCTAGCTGGTGACAGTTGGCGCATCCCAACGAGACGAACTGAATACGCCCCTGCTCCACTTTCTGCGCATCGATTTGAAATTGATCCGATTGATCTTCAGTCGTCGATCTCTTGGGATCGAGAAAGACGAAATCCGACACGTAGGCATTACGCAGCCCACTGGGCCCATCCATCAAGACGTCGAGTGCCTTGACTCCACCTCCATCGAAGTACTCGACACGCAGTTCGTGCATGCCAGATTCGAGACGAATCTTGCCGGAGCGGCGATTTTTGGGGTGAATGCCGTCATTGTTGACGACCTGCTTTCCATTGATTTCCAGTCGACTGCCGTCGTCGGAATCGAGATGAAAGGTGTAGTCGCCTTGCTGGGCGATATTCAGATACCCTTCAAACACGAACGCGAAATTGTTCGCTCGCTTTGCCAGACCGATATCGAACGACATGGCCTCGCCAGATTCTTTAGAATCGAGCTTGGTAAAGTCAGGCAACTCCCTGAAGTTTCCTTCGTAGTATGTGTACTGCAGATTGGCAGGCACTTCGACGTCTAAATCCTGCAGCAGATACTGGGCGAGTTTCGTTGCTTGATCGGTGTCGAGTCGCAGCGCAGGCATGCGGCCCGAAGCACGAACCTTCAGTGGGTCTTGCAGAAAAGCGGCCAACGAGGGAATCGAGTACTTCGCTTCTAACGTGCCCAACGGCTTCAGTTGAGCCGCCTCGGCGGGGATTCCTTCGCGAGGACCGTGACAGGCCACACAGCCTATCTCGTGATACAGATTCTTGCCTGCGTTGATCTCGCGCGAACGCTTGCGCGACTCTTGCAGTCGCCCTGTAGATGCAAGAAAGTGAGTCAAGTTTTCAATCGCGTCTGCTCGTTCCTTTGAGGGAATATTCCCGAGCACGTCCGGCATCGTCGCGCCAGGCTTAAGCTGGTGCGGGTCTTTCAGGTACTCACGTAAATACTCTGGCCGCACGCGGCTACCGACGAGTGATAAATCGGGCGCGGCCTTGGCAGAGAGATTGCCAAGCTCAGCATCAGATTGCTGATGGCAAGCGACGCAATTGAGTTCGCTCCACAAGATCTCGCCCCCAGCTGCATCTCGCGACTGACCGTGAAACTGTTGATAACCAGGTATGACGGGCCCCGACTGTGCCCAAAGAGGACCAACACTGACGGTTGCGCAAACCCATGCGGCCGTGCAAGTCCAGCGAAACAAGCTCATCATGCGTGCTGCCAATTGCGGAAAAAATAAATAGGAAAGGCGAGCTTCTAGGATGCAAAAGGTAGGAGAGTATGGCACCCTAGAAAGAAAGGTTATGGGCCTATTTCATCGCGACCCTACCCAGGTGTCAACTAAGCCGATGCAATTTCTTTTCCGGTTTGCATAGAATCACAACGCAGTTGAACCATTTTGCGGCACAATAAAACCAAGCGACCGCCCAGCGATAAAAGCTAATGCGTTATCCTGTTGTGAGCTTGATCTGCCAAGTCGTCTAAGTCGGCTTGAAGCGTCACTAACGTTTCCGGCAGAGACGGATCCGTCAGGTCGACTTGCTCGTCATCCAACAGCTGTAGTTTATCGACCGCTGGGCTTGCTCCAAAATTAGCGGCCATGCCTAACAGCTTATGAGCCATGAACGAAAACTGCTTTGGATCACCTGCTTCTTTGGCAGATATTAGTTCAGCGAATTGCTGCTGATATTTCTCGCAGTAAACCAGCAGTAGCTTCGTCCGAAGTTCTTCCGGATAGGAAGCGAGTGGATCGCTGACCGTTTCCTCGTCGAAACGCTCTTTCGCCGTCGCGTTGAAATCGAAGTCTCCTTCCGGCAGTGATTCGCCAGGTCCTGTTAAATGGAGAACCGAGCGTAACCCCGAAAGGGTCACTGGTTTAGTCAGGAAGCCATCCATTCCGGCGGCTTCCGTTTTCTGACGGAACTCGTCGGTTGCATGGGCGGTCAGGGCAATCACTGTGGGACGAAGACGATCGGAATCCAAACAACGGTCGAGCAATTTCTGAAAGAAGTCGAAACCACTGCCATCAGGAAGTTCAAGATCAAGCAGAATAATTTCAGGCCACTTCTGGTCAACCTTATCAAAGGCATCGCCAATTGAAGTAGCGAATCGATGAGGCACCGCCATTTCTTCAAGCATCGAACCGATCACAAGACGATTTGCCTCGACGTCTTCGACTACCAACAAGTTGGCTTTCGACAAAGACAACATGACTTCCGCAGGGGCCGACTTATCTTGCCGCCACTGGTCGGTTTCTTGGATTCCGTCAAAAGACTTTTGAAAGGGAATTTCAAGGATGAATGTCGTCCCGGCACCAAGCTGACTGACAACTCGTAGGCGTCCCTGCATTGCTTCCACCAATCGGTAGGCAATGCTCAAGCCCAACCCCGCACCACCGTGCTTGTCACGATCGCCTTCGGCTTGCTTGAACGGTTCGAAAATCGACTTCTGATCCTCGGCGGAAATGCCTGGCCCCGTGTCAGTCACCGTCATATTGATGAGAACTTCGTGCGCATGGTGCCGCTGCACTTCCGCTTCGACCAGCACTTTCCCTTCACTCGTAAATTTCAGGGCATTCTGGATCAAATTGACAAGAACTTGCCGGAGACGGTTTTCATCTCCCAGCACCCACAAATCGAGGTCTTCGGAGACCGTCAATTCCAGCTTCAAGCCACGCTGCTGGGCCTGATACGTGAACATCTCCACGACTCTGGCGAGGATATGCTTGGGATTCAGCGGCTCGTGCCGAAGCTTCAGATCCGCGTCAATCTCTAACTTCGACATATCCAAAAGGTCGGTAAGCAGGCCCATCAGCGACTGGGCGGAATCGTGAATGGTATTGAGCAGCTTTTTCTGATTGTCGACCAGACGACCGCGGAGAAGCACTTCAGATAGCCCCAGAATGGCATTCATTGGGGTACGCAGTTCGTGACTCATCTTCGCCAGGAAGCCCGTCTTTTCCTGGTTAGCGGCCTCGGCCGAATTCTTAGCCATCTCGAACACTTCGGCATTTTCTCGCAGGCGAGTAACCATCCGTTGAATCTGAGTGACCGCTGGCCGAAAGATAAACAAACCCTCGAACAGGAGCACCACCAACGTAATCAGCAACAGCCCCCGCTCTACTTGCTTCAAATTAGCGACGCGGCTCTCGGCCTCTTGATCGCAGGCGTAAACAATCTGGTCCATGCCGTCCAGAAAGTCTCCCTCGTTCGCCAAAATAGTCTCTAGTGCCGGCCCAATTTCCTGATTGTCTTGCTCCACGACCTGGGCAGAAAGAATCGTTGCTGCTGCCTTACGTATCGCTTGAAAACTGGGCTCTAGCTCGGCAAATAACTGGGTAACCGTTTCGCTGTTGTTGCCTGGTAACCCCAGATCTAAGTTACCCTCTTGAAGCCCCTGGTGAGAGGTCTCCCACAGCTGGAGAGACTCGCGAAGTTCATTTCGGGCTGCCGTTCTTTGATAAGGATTGTCGCTCGTTTGAATTTGCAGGCCGAGCTTCGTGATCTTTTGACTCAACATCCGCTGACGTCCGGCGATGTTGATCAGGGTGGAATCACTCAGTTGGCGTTCTAAACTTTGCTGAACTAGAAATTGCCCCAGAATGGTAAGCAGGGCAACAGCACTCAGCGCAAGCACATACAGAATGGTTAATCGATTCGCGGAAGACCTTGCAGTGGGAATGCCTTTTCCCGGATCGGTCATGGGATTAAACCGTGCTCACGAACTCTTCGATCGCCAGCCCAAGGTAGTGGATCTTCTTACGGAGACTAGTACGTGTTATACCCAGCATACGGGCAGCCTTGGCCTGATTACCAGATGTCTTCCGAAGAATAATGGTCAGGACGTGACGTTCCATCTCCATGACCGAATCGGCATAGAGGTCGTTTGACCCGGCCTCCATCTTCTCCATGATGAAATCCTCCCAGTCACATACATGAGAAGAAAGCATCTTTGTTTCTAAACTGTCGTCTTTTCGGTGCATATCTCGCAAGGCATTCCGCAGATAATCGCCCGCAATTACGGTTCCCCGCGATTCGATCAGTGCTCGGCGAAGTACGCTGCGAAGTTCTGCAACATTGCCTGGCCAAGGGTAATCAGACAACAATCTCAAGGCTTCCGGAGATGTGCGGACCGCCCCAGACTGGGCAATTCGTTCTACACGACAAAACTGCCCTACGAAATGATCTACTAACTTAGGCAAGTCGGCACCACGTTCGCGAAGTGGTGGAATGCGAATCAAGAAGGCGCTGAGCAGGTAGAACAAGTCATGTCGGATCACCCCTTCGGCCGTAAGTCGTTCGGCATTTCTGCTGGAAGTGAAGAGGAGCGTTGTATTCACCTGAACCGGATCGTGGCCGCCAACCCGCTCGAAGGTCTTGTCTTGGATAAACCGTACCAGCTTGCTTTGTAGCGCCTGCGGAATCGCAGAGACCTCTTCCAGCAAGACGGTCCCGCCATGGCATTGTTCAATCTTGCCGATACGGCGTTCGGTGGATCCGGCCAACACACTGGCCTCGTGCCCGAACAGCTCGCTTTCCAGCCACTCGGCGTTGAAGTCGCTGCAAACGACTTTCACAAAGGGACGATCTTTGCGTCGCCCATGCTGGTAAATCGCTCGTGCCACCAGTTCTTTCCCGGTTCCAATCTCCCCTTCAATTAGTACGGGGACATCGTGCGCCGCAGCTCGCCCGATGGCTTTGTAAACTTCCTGCATTTCCGGGCACTGACCAATCAGATGATCTGCGCCGTCGATCATCGGATCGACCTGCGATGGCAGTTGCACCGGCATCAACATTAATCGGCGGCTCTCGAGTGCCTGCTGGGTCTTTTCAAACACCTTTTCGAGTTGCAGCGGTTTAGCAAGGAAGTCGAATGCGCCTTGCCTCATGGCCTCGATGGCCAAATCGCTCGAATTGCGTGCCGTGACAAAAAGAACCGGCAGTCTGGCATCGATTCGATTGATCCGTCCAAGGATCTGCAGACCTTCTCCGTCGGGAAGCAAATGGTCGAGAATGAGCACGTCAGGCCGAAACTGCACAAGCTGTTGCAGCCCGGTAGTCCCTGTTTCCGCATGCTGGACACGAATATCTTCCTGGCTCAACGCCGTGCTAACTACTGTCGCTACGTTGGGATCGTCATCAATCACCAAGACGCGGCGTTCACGTTTCGTCCCGAGATAATTTTGCGTTGTCAATTTGGTGCAGTATCAAAGAAAACAGAGAGGTTCCGCCCGTCCAACCCAGCAGATGGAATCAATGCATGCAACTGATGTACCAGCGGCCTTGGTGATCACCGCACCTACGCCACATCTACATACTGAGACACAACTTACGAAACCAACATTTAAAATGCACGCGTATAATTTTCCGCAGTGCCTAATTTGTTACGTGATACGTGCGCTCTTTTTAGGCACGAAAAAAGGGATGGCGATCGTGTCGCCATCCCTTGTAGGTATCGTCTTCGATTTCACAGTGATTCTTTAAAACCGCAGGCTGTACTGGGTCCAGAAGAAGTCAGCGTCTCCATCATACACGGCCGGGTTCAGGGCGTTCTGATCCTGGAAGTAGGTGCCGGTGAAGAAGTGCGAGTAACCAAAGATAATGTCCGAACGTGGCGTCAGTTGGCACTTGGCTAGGAAGTCAATTTCCTGACCCAAGTAACGCGATCCATCAGGAGTCGTGTTCGGATACGGATTGTTGGTCACCGTGTAAGGGACGTCATCCGAATCTTGTCGATTGAAGAGATGGTACCAGGCAATCAATGTCCACGCATCACAAGGCTTGGCCGTCAACTGAACATTGAAATCTTCGATATTGTTCCGGGCAAACAAGTCCATCCAGCCCAAGTAAGCGTGCCCCAGTGGGAACAATTGATTGAAGCCGTTGCTTGGGATCGCGTCGCCGGATGCCCAGTCGTAATAGACCATGACTTTAGGCTTCCAGCCCATTTCCTGAAACTGATGACCAAACCCGATGGTGAAGAACCCAGCATTGTGGTTGGCACCCTGGTATTCGCCCGTTTGGTAGCCACCTTCCAGGTCGTAAATGATTGAGTGCTTCTCGCCATTGACCCGGCTACCAAAGGTTTGATAACGAAACGGAGCAGCGTTGTTTTCGTATCCCAACCAGTACAGATCGACCGTACCAAGTTCACTCTTTTTGTAGGTCGTCCATAGGCCGTAGAACGATTGGTCCTGGTTTTCCGAGTCCCAGTCGTGCAAGTCTTTCTTCAGCGGACGAGTCAGGAAACCGTCGATATCTAAAGCATCGCTACGGTAGTAGGCCTTGAAACCGTCGAAACGGCGACGAATGTTCGACCAGTCCAAAGGCGAAACGAGTCGCTGGCTGCCGTACAGCAATTCCTGTCGACCAACGCGGCCATACCAGGCTCCGTCACAGGTGTCCCACAACTTCCCATCAATAAAGAAGTTGTTCATTTCCCAATAGTTTTCATCAATCGGACGCGGTGGAGCCGACTCGAATTCACTGACGCCATGCAGCATTTCCGCATAAACGCGTAGGTTTTCCGTGACTTCGTAATTCGCATACAAACGCAAACGATGCAGCAAAAAGTCGTCATCAACGCCGTTGAGATACGGCTTCATGTTTTGTTCGTGATGGTATCGCGCACGATATTCACCGCCAATATCGAGAACGCCGCAATCGCCCACGCACATCCGCTTTAGGTCTTCGCCCAGCAGGCAACCGTCGTAGCAAGGATCGCACAGATAGGTGAAGTCGTTGTCAAAATAAAGCGGTTTGTAGGCACTTGCCGCCTTCTTGTTTAACTCGGCAACCTTCTTGGGGTCGCAACAGGCTTCGCCTGAGGTTTCCATCGTTGCCGATTCGGCATACTCGACGTTAGAAGTGCTCGTGGTAGTCGGTACCGCCAGAATCATGTCCGAAGGCGAAACTGGCTCGTCAGCGAGACGCGTCACCGGAGCATTCTCAAGAAGCGCCGATTGCGGCGGTACAAACTCTTGCGCTTGAAGCGCTAATGGTGTAGCCCCACCAAGACAAACTGCCAGGGCAGCCAGCCATGAGGTCATGGAATGGGTCATGGGTCGTTGTTCCTTCAACGAATGGTCTTTCCGCAGGTCAGTCCGTTTAGTGGGGTATTGCACATTTCGTCCTTGGTGCTTGCGGTTCTACAGGGGATTTAGGAAGGATGCCGCAAATACGTCCTTTGATGGTTCGATTGGACAAGCATTGTCCGCAAGTGGTGCCAGAATGCTCGCGCGCAGCGTGAGCGAGCGCAATTAATGCGCTACACGGTTGCTGCATTTGCTGCCTGGGGTTGCAGGCAGGCGCGATCAAATCCTTTCCTCCTACTGAACACACTCAGAACGTAACCCTTTACACATAAGTGTGTTACGGAGTGATCACGTTCGTTTGGCACACCCATTGCGATTACATCGAGTGCCGCGTCAGTTTGGGTGAAATGCGCATCAATGCCGCTCATTGCACCGTTGTTGAAATCATCGCCCCCTCCGTTACACCGAATCACTTGCAGGAATCGAGCATGAACAGGACCGGACTTTGGAATCGCCACGCACTGGCAGCAGGAATGCTAGCAGCCATCTTGTTAGCAGGCTGCTCGCAGTCAAAACCAACCGGCCCAAGCCTGGACGAACTTGATCTAAGCTCTTTAGCCGCCACCGTTGACGCCGAGGGAAGTAAGGCCGCCCAGCAGCCCAACGCAGCCACGACCGAAGTCGTCACCACGCTTGCCGCACCCGAAAAGAACAACTTGAAGCTGGGCTTTATCAAGTTGACCGATTGTGCCCCGCTGGTCATCGCCAAGGAGAAAGGCTTCTTCGCCGACGAAGGACTGCAGGTCGATGTTGAAGCTCAGCCAAACTGGAAAACCCTGCTCGATCGCGTGATAAATGGTGAGCTGGACGGAGCCCACATGCTGTCGGGACAACCGATTGCCGCGACGATCGGTATCGGGACCGAGGCCCACATCATTACCGCGTTCACCATGGACTTGAACGGGAATGGGATCACCGTCTCGAACAACATCTGGCAGAAGATGCAGGAGAACGATCCGAAACTGAAGAGCCCTACCCCGCCCCATCCGATTACGGCCGATTCGCTTCGTCCGGTGGTCGACGAGTACAAAGCAGGCGGAACGCCTCTAAAGATGGGCATGGTCTTCCCCGTTTCCACGCACAACTACGAACTACGTTACTGGCTCGCCGCGTCCGGCATTCACCCCGGCATGTACACCGAGAACGACACCGTCGGTGAAACCAACGCCGACGTACTGCTTTCAGTTACGCCGCCGCCGATGATGCCCACCGTAATGGAAGCCGGCAATATCCAAGGCTACTGCGTCGGTGAACCCTGGAACCAGCAAGCCGTCGCCAAGGGGATCGGTGTTCCGGTTACTACCAACTACGACGTCTGGAAAAACAACCCCGAAAAAGTGTTCGGCGTTACCAAACGCTGGAACGATGAAAACCCCAACACGCACGTTGCGGTCGTCAAAGCATTGATTCGCGCTGGCAAGTGGCTCGACGAAACGGACGACAGCGGCAAGCTGGTCAATCGGGAAGAGGCCTGTCGTATTCTGGCCAAACCGAACTACGTGGGGGCCGACTACGAAGTCATCAAAAACTCGATGACCGGTTTCTTCTACTTCCAGAAGTCGGACAAGCGACCGATGCCTGACTTCAATGTCTTTTTCAAATACCACTGCACCTACCCCTGGTATAGCGACGGCGTGTGGTTCCTGACTCAGATGCGACGCTGGGGACAGATCAGCGAACCCAAA
Source organism: Bremerella alba (assembly GCF_013618625.1). Taxonomy (NCBI): domain Bacteria; kingdom Pseudomonadati; phylum Planctomycetota; class Planctomycetia; order Pirellulales; family Pirellulaceae; genus Bremerella; species Bremerella alba. The sequence goes on from NZ_JABRWO010000002.1 coordinate 567,418, forward strand.
TCAGACCAGTGGTACGACGAAACAGCGAAGAAAATCTATCGTCCTGACATCTACCGCAAAGCGGCGGAAACGTTGATTGCCGCCGGCGAGTTAACCGAAGAGCAAGTCCCGGCCAAAGATACCGACGGATACAAGCCACCGACAGAAAAGGGAGATTTCATCGACGGGGTGGTCTACGACGGACACGACCCGACAGGCTATCTCAACGCTCATTCCATTGGCAACAAAGATAACTAACCGCGTAGTGGGGTGGCCGGAGGAGGCGTAGGCGGAAGCCACCTCCGGCCCGTTACACCACGCCAGCGATACCCACGACACCGATCAAACCGTACGAAAGAGTCGCATGAAGTACAAAATCATTCGCATACTGGACGTCGCCGGCCTTCGCGTCTTCGAGCCGGTCGTGCTGCTTTGCTACGGCGAAGACCCCAAGCGTCAGCTCAAAGAAATTGGCCTCTATATTGCCATTCCTGTTCTCGTGATGGTTGCCTGTGTGGTTGCCTGGGACCAAATCGGCCCCCGCATTAAGACCCGCGCCGGCGAAGTCCCCACGCCTGGCCAGGTCGTTAAAGCCTACGATGGCATCGCCGATTTCCACAATCGCGAATACACCAAGGTCAGTGACTACAACGAAGCAGGCGAAGCTCGAGAAAAAGTACTTGCAGCGACTCAGGCAGAAATCGAATCGCTGGACGCAAAATGGGAAGCAATCAGCCAGGAAAACGACGACCTCCTCAATCAGCTGCTGGCCAAAGTTCCCGCAGATGCGTCCGCCGAAAAGACAAAGATCGAAAACGACTGGAAGAAACTTAACGACGACCTGGCCACATCCGAGGCCACCGCAACCGATGTCGCTCGTCAGCAGTTCGCATTCGTCGAAGGTATTTCAGCACGGTTTGTCTCGGCCAGCTTGTCGAAACTATCTAATGCGGTAAGCCAACAAGAGCAAGCCTACAAGCAAGAGCAACAAACGCGAGCCCAAGCCCTGGTAGCCGAGGCCGACAAGATTGCCACCGACGATACCAAGCAAAAAGTCAACTACGTTCAATTGGTCAATCAGCATCTGCAAAAGACAAACGAAGAGAACGAACACCTCAAGTCGCTCAGGGTCGAACTTTCCGAGCGTCGTGGTAAATCGCTTCCGGAAGTGGAAGCGTTAAGACAGCAAATCAGTTCTACAGGTCAAAAGGCCGGGTTCCTCGATACACGCGTTAATTTACTGACCGAAGGCAACCGCGAGCAAAAGGTCGCCAAGGCCGAGTCCGAAATGGAAGACCTCAAGCGGCAGTACGCCACTGCCAGCGGTCCCGAGATGTTCACCTTGGCTCAGCAATTGATTCAGCGCGAAGAACGAATCAACACGATTGCCGGATCAGAGTTCGCTAAACCGCCCACCTTTTTCGACCAAATCTGGACGAGCCTCGCTTGTGTGTTCGCTGGCTTCTTCATCGCCACAGCCATCGCCATACCGATTGGCGTGTTCTGTGGCATGAGCCGAGTCTTCATGGCCTCGATGACTCCGCTGATTTCGCTGTTCAAACCGGTCTCCCCCATTGTCTGGCTCCCGATTGTGTTCTTCATCGTGGGGGCGTTCATCACACGGCCCGACGAGTCGTGGATTCAACCGTCATTCCTCAGTTCTGCCATCACCGTCGCGTTATGTTCGCTCTGGCCGACGCTGGTCAATACTGCCTTAGGGGTCTCGGCAATTGACCAGGACCACCTGAATGTGGCGCGAGTTTTGCGATTGGGCCTGTGGGATCGCCTGACCAAGATCATCATCCCTTCCGCCCTGCCGCTGATTTTCACTGGTCTGAGAATCTCGCTAGGGGTTGGCTGGATGGTACTGATTGCTGCAGAACTTCTCTCCAGTAGTCCTGGCCTCGGGAAGTTCGTGTGGGACATGTTCAACAACGGGTCGTCGGCCACGTTCGCACAAATGTTTGTTGCCTGCGGTTTTGTGGGCGTCATTGGGCTATTGCTCGATCGAGTCATGATCGTCCTGCAACGCATGGTCAGCTTCGACGGCGCTCCGACGGCTCTGTAAAGCATGATTGCCAACGTCATACCTAAAGGAACACGCCACATGGCAATCCTCGAATTAGACAACGCAACGGTCGGATTTGGTGAATCGCACCGTCGATACACGGTGCTCGAAGGAGCCAATCTGAAGGTGCACGAAAACGAATTCGTCGCGATTATCGGATTCTCTGGCAGCGGGAAGTCGACGTTGATTTCCCTGCTGGCCGGCCTGCTGATGCCCGATGAAGGGGCAGTCCGCTTCAAAGGTAAGCAAATGAAGGGCCCTGGCCCCGATCGTGGAATTGTTTTCCAAAATTATTCTTTGCTTCCCTGGCTGACCGTTCATGGCAACATTGAACTCGCCGTAAAGCAGGTCTTCCCCCGGATGGCCCGCGGCGAGCGTCGCGATTACGTCCAGCACTATATCGACATGGTCAGCTTGACCGGCAGTGAAGCCAAGCGTCCTTCCGAGCTATCCGGCGGGATGCGGCAGCGATTGTCCTTAGCACGCACGCTATCGATGCAGCCGGAAGTGTTGCTGTTGGATGAACCGCTGAGCGCCCTAGACGCGCTCACGCGAAGCGTTCTACAGGACGAGATCATCCGGCTTTGGGAAGAAGACCGTCGCACGGTGGTGATGGTCACCAACGACGTGGACGAAGCCGTGCTCATGGCAGACCGCATCGTGCCGCTCACGCCGGGACCTGCAGCCAAGCTGGGGCGTGAGTTCCCCGTCACGCTCGATCGTCCTCGGGAACGAGCCACGCTGAACTTCAATCCCGAGTTTAAAAAACTCCGCAACGAAATCACACGCTACATGATGGGGATCAACGAAGACGCCAAGCAGCTGCGGGTCGCTTCGGATGTGGTCCTTCCCGATGTCGAGCCCATTCGTATCGGCATCGCCTAACGTTCACCTAAGGAAACGTCATGTCACAAGAGAATCGCTTCGTCGAAATGTATCGCCTCGTCAAGGCATACCCCAACCCTTTCGGCGACGACGTGAAAGTGGTCGATGGCTTCAACCTGATCCTCAAGAAGGGCGAAGTCGTCAGTCTGATCGGTCACTCGGGTTGCGGCAAATCAACTGTCTTGACCATGGTATCAGGGCTCAATCCAATCTCCTCCGGCAGCGTCGTAGTGGCTGGTCGGGAAATCGCAGGTCCTGGTCCTGACCGGAGCGTGGTGTTTCAATCGCCGTGCCTGCTGCCCTGGATGACGGCAATGCAAAACGTGCGGATGGGGGTCGATCGTGTCTATCCACACGCATCCCGCACCGAGCGACGCCAGATCTGCGAGTACTACCTGAGCATCGTCGGGCTGGCCGATTCGATGGACAAGTACCCCCGCGAGATGTCTGGTGGGATGCAGCAGCGTGTCGGCATCGCTCGGGCAATTGCTCTCAAGCCGAACATGCTTTTACTTGACGAACCTTTCGGAAGGCTCGACTCGCTCACACGGATGGAACTGCAAGACGTCATCTTGCGGATCCTCGACAAAGAAAAGATCACCACAATGCTCGTCACGCATGACGTCGACGAAGCGATCTACATGGCCGACCGCATCTGCATGATGACCAACGGCCCCAACGCCAAGGTTGGACAGGTACTGGAACTCCCGTTGCCGCGTCCTCGAAATCGTGCCGATACGCTCGAGCACCCACTGTATTACGAGCTTCGCGGATCGCTGGTTTCCTTCCTCGAAGAGCAGGAACGTCACAAACACCACAAGCCCAAGGCGACCGAGCCTGACGAACCGGCCCCTCCAATGACCGTGACACTGTCGGAAGAAGAAGACACGACCGCATCCGAAAACGTCACCGCCAACGCTTAACATTTCACGAGGTACGAACAGGACATGACGACTACGATCGCACCTTCGGTGTTGACCAATATTTCGGTCTGGGTTCACAACGAAAACGCCGGACAACTTATAGCTGCATGCGGCTACCCTGCGGCCCCCGAAGGTCCGCCAAACCACGACCTGATTCAACAGGCGATCAGCGAGCGACGTTCGGCGATCCGTAGCGTGGGGGAAGACACGCTTGAAATCGCTTTACCAATTCTGATCACTAACGAAGTCGTTGCCGCCATCTTGTTTACCGTGCATGCAACGGACGATTGCAAGATTGCCTTGGAACGCTGGTCGCGTACCGATCGCGACGAACTGGGACTTACCGAATCGGCCTACCGAGGTCTCCAGCACTTCGAGACAATCAGCCCTTACGTCAAGTTTCCGCGCGGCTCTGGCCTGCCGGGCGAGACCTGGGATGATCGCAAGTCGCGCATCATTGCTCGCATCGATCAATCGAAGGCGTTCATGCGTGCCGCAGGTGCTCGCAAGGAGGGGCTACGTTACGGCCTGGGTATTCCGATAATGGCCACCGAGCACGAACTGGAATGCGTTCTGGTCATCCTCAGCACGGTCGACTTCCCCTTTCAACAGGCCATGGAAACGTGGCTCCCTAGCGAAGACCAAACAGAACTGTCGCTTGTCCAGTCGAGCTATGCCGTCGGTATTACCCCGCCCCCAAGGTCGGCCGTCAGCTATGGCGAAGGAATCGTCGGCCAGTGCTACGCATCGCGCATCCCAGTGATGATGCATAACGCAGACGACGACGCAACGCTTGTTCCGTTATTCGACCAGGGCGCACGCTTTGCGTTGGCCTTGCCGATTTTCAACGGCGATCGATTGGTTCAAGTTCTTACTCTCTGGGGCTAACCAACGGAACCCGCATGGCCATTGGCGAACATAATCAGGAACCGCAAATCGCATCAGAATTCAATCTGGTGGAAATGCTTTTATCCGAACAACGCGACTTGTCGGCCGTTGAGAGATTCTCGCAGCGGCACGACCAACATGCCGATCCACTATTGGCTCCGACCTATCGCGAGTTGATCCCCCTTAGCGAGCCCGCCCCCGGCGAACAGTACGCGTTTGAGGTCAATCTCGACACGTGCTCTGGCTGCAAAGCCTGTGTGGTGGCCTGCCATAACATGAACGGGCTTGAAGAATCCGAGACCTGGCGCAACGTCGGCATGCTGCAAAGCTCGATCCCCTCGAAGCCGGTCGTGCAGCACGTGACGACCGCGTGCCACCACTGTGTCGATCCTGGCTGTCTGTCGGGTTGCCCGGTTCAAGCCTACGAAAAAGACCCCAAGCTGGGCATCGTCGTGCATCTCGACGATCAGTGCATCGGCTGCAAGTACTGCACGCTGATGTGCCCTTACGATGTCCCCAAGTTCAGCGAGGCCAAGGGCATCGTCCGTAAGTGCGACATGTGCCGGCATCGCTTGGCCGAAGGGGAAGCACCCGCGTGTGTTCAATCGTGCCCTAACAGCGCCATCAAGATCACCATCGTCGACCAGGCCGTCATCCGCAGCGAAGCGAAAGAAGGGCAATTCCTGCGCGGGGCTGCCAATCCTAGAATCACTAACCCCACCACTCGTTACGTGGGCAAGTACCGCCTGGATGCCGAGATGGTTTCGGCCGGAGCCCAGGAAGTGGTGCCCAACCATGCCCACCTGCCTCTGGTCGGTCTGCTGACGCTCACTCAAGCCGCACTCGGCATGTTGATCGCCAGTGCAGTTTGCCAGTTGCTGGACGTAGGGGGTATGGTCAGCGCGGTCCTGGCGACACTCGCCGCGATGGTAGGCCTCGCCGCATCGGGGGCACACCTTGGTCGACCCATGTATGGTTTCCGAGTGTTCCTCGGTTTACGAACTTCGTGGCTCAGCCGCGAAGCCGTCCTTATGCCTGCATTCGCCGGGCCGCTGGTGGGTTACGCGGCGTCTTATTTCATTCCATTTCTGGAACCGTTTCGTTCCATGATGGCGTTAGCGGCCATAGGTGGCGGGGGCATTACCATCTTTTGTTCTGCGATGATTTACATCGTCACCAAACGTCCGTTCTGGCAGTCGTCGATCACGTTCAGCAAGTTCGGCACGACGATTGTCTTATCTGGCCTGGCGGCGTTGAACCTGGAAAGTGCATTGGCCGGCCAACCGCCATCGATGCTCGGCTTAACGCTTATCATCGCCACGACCATGGCCCGCCTGGCGCTCGAATACCAACTACTTTCGCAAGTAACACTACCGACAACCGACCCCATCGCACGCTCGGCGCGGTTGCTACTGGGCCCGCTCAAGTCGTTTCACCTGGCACGCGTGGGCCTGTGGGTTTTCGGCGGAATCGTTTTACCGGCGATTCTTTTGACCCTTACAAGTCCTGCTTCGGTCGTCTGTGCCGGGCTGGCATTGATCTTTGTGGTGACCGCCGAATTGATCGACCGCGGGCTCTACTTTGCTGCCGAATCCACTCCGGCCATGCCGAATTTACCCAAGTAAAAGGAGGCTCTCATGTCGACCGCAACGCCACCCAATCGGCTGCAACAGTTGATCTACGCCAAGGATGGTAGCCTCACACGGGACCTGCTGCTGCATCCTGGGGAATATGGCCTGGGAAAAGTTCCCGTCGGAGCAAAGCCTGATGCCACGACCACCTCGGTCTGCGGATTCTGCTCGACAGGTTGCGGGCTAGAACTTCACATGAAAGATGGTCAGGCCGTCAACCTCAGTCCCTCGGTCGACTGGCCGGTCAATCTAGGCATGGCATGTCCCAAAGGCTGGGAGTCCCTAACTGTCCTCAAAGCTAACGACCGTGCCACGCGGCCGATGCTTAAAGGACCAGATGGCAAGCTGGCACCGGTCTCGTGGGACGAAGCGATGCAGACCTTCTGCACGCGTTTCAAGGATATCCAAGCCCAGCACGGCAACGACTCGGTCGCGTTTCTCAGTACGGGGCAAATCGCGACGGAAGAAATGTTCTTCCTCGGTTCGCTCGCCAAGTTCGGTATGGGGATGCTGCACGGCGACGGCAACACGCGGCAATGCATGGCCACTGCCGTCGTATCGTACAAGGAATCGTTCGGATTCGATGCACCTCCGTTCACCTACGCCGACTTCGAAGAATCTGACGTACTGGTCTTTGTTGGTTCCAATCTTTGCATCGCTCATCCGATCATGTGGGAAAGGGTTCTCCGAAATCCTCACGATCCGAAGATCATCGTCATCGATCCTCGCCGGACCGAAACGGCTGTCGCGGCGACCCACCATTTGCCGCTACGGCCCAAGACCGATATGGCGCTGCTGTATACGATCGCGAACGTGCTAATCAAAAAGGGTTGGATCGATCAGTCGTACATCGACAATCACACCAACAGCTTCGATCAGTTCCAAGCCCATGTGGCCGAGTACCAACTGGAAGACAGCCTGGTCAACTGCGGGCTCGACCCTGCCGCCGTCATGGAAGTGGTCCAGGCCATTCACGATGGAAAACGGGTTTCTTTCTGGTGGACTATGGGGGTCAATCAAAGCCACCAAGGGGTCCGCACCGCCCAGGCCATCATCAATCTAGCCCTGATGACTGGCAACATCGGTCGCCCTGGCACCGGAGCCAACAGCATCACCGGGCAGTGCAACGCGATGGGTTCGCGTCTGTTCAGCAACACGACCAACCTATTGGGCGGTCATGATTTCACCAAAGAGCAAGACCGCCAGAAGATCGCGGGCATCCTCGACATACCGGAGACCCATATCCCGACCGAAAATAGCTGGTCGTACGACGCCATCATGGAAGGCATCCGACGCGGCGATATTCGCGGCCTATGGGTGATTGCTACCAATCCGGCCCATTCGTGGATTCATCAGCAGGAAGCCAAGGAAACGCTCGACAAGCTCGACTTCCTGGTCGTTCAAGACATGTACGATTCGACCGAAACGGCCGTTCGAGCCGATCTTCTTTTGCCAGCCGCTGGCTGGGGAGAGAAAGAAGGGACGTTTATCAACTCGGAGCGTCGCTTTGGCTTGCACAAGAAAGTGGTGTCGGCCCCTGGTGAAGCGTTGGCCGATTTCCAGATCTTTCGCCTGGTGTCTCACTACTGGGGATGCGAGTCGATGTGTGCCGATTGGAAAACACCCGAAGACGTTTTTCAGGTGATGAAAAAATGCTCTGAGGGACAACCCTGCGATATCACGGGAATTCGTGACTACCGGATGCTGGACGATGCCCGCGGCATTCAGTGGCCGACCAAACAAGACCAAAGCAGCGGCGACGATTGGCTGCCGTTGCCACAACGACGGCTGTTTGAAGATGGACAATACTTCCACGCCGACGGCAAGGCACGCTTCATTTTTGAACCACCGGAAGCACCCGGCGAAGAGCCTTGCGACGCCTTCCCGCTACGTCTGCTGACCGGCCGAGGCACGGCGGCCCAGTGGCATACGCAAACCAAAACATCCAAGTCAGCCGTGTTGCGGACGCTTTACTCGACAACCCTTCTTGTCGATATCCACCCGCAAGATGCTGACGCGTTGCTGATAGAGCCTCACGACTGGGTCCAGGTACAATCGGCGCGAGGAGAAATCCGAGCCCGGGCCAATGTCACCTCGAGCGTCCAGCCAGGGCAAGTCTTCCTGCCGATGCATAACGAGGTGACCAATCAACTGACGTACCCTCAGTTCGATTCGTACTCGCGTCAACCTTCTTACAAAAACGCGGCCGTCCGGATCGTGAAATCAAGCTAGACAGCCATCTTGTTCTGCGGCTGGAAGCGATAGAAAGGGCATTGAGAACGATACCCCAGACAACCTCTTCCTGCGATCAGGAAGAGGCCGTTTTAAGTATAAGAAGGTTGGCTGCTTAACGTCGATCGCGTCCGCCACCACTGCTGCTACCACCGCCACCACGGCGACGACGACCACCACCACCACTGTTGCGACCGCCACGTTCGTGAGGCCGGGATGGTGGGGCGTTCTCGTGACGCTCGATGTTCTTATCCACCATTGCGGTCAACGCATCGGTCCACGAAGGGATCTTGCTGTGACGGTCCTTTGGCTTTTCCGCATCGTCGGAATCGCTTCGACCACGGCGTGGGGGCCGACGCCGACTTCGAGGAGCATCTTCATTATCGTCGTCGTCATCGTGGTCGAGATCGACGTCGAGATCGAGATTCATGTCGTCGTCATCGTCATCCTCGTAGTCGTCTTCTTCCGAGCGGCTAGGACGACGGCTGCGAGGTGCTTCTTCTTGCGATGTTGAATCCGATTCGGATGCCTTACGCGAACGACGGCGACGTCGGCGACGACGCGTGGGTCGCTGCTCGTCATCGGAATCAGAATCGTCTCGGCTGGAACGCGAGTCACGGCTTTCGACTTCGTCGTCCAGATCTTCATCCAGGTCATCGTCGTTGTTAGCCGGCTGACGAACCTTGACTTCATCTTCGTCACTGCGCGGGCGACGACCACGTCCGCGACCCCGGTTCCGACCGCGGCCCCGGTCTCTTCGCGACGATCGATCGTCTTCTTCGACGCGATTGTTGGGCTCGTCTTGATCTTGTTCGCCGGTATCGACATCCAATGTGTCGGTTTCGTCGGTCCCTTCATCCAGAAAGATTCCGTCGAAGCCTTTAAAGTCGTCGTCGCTCGTTGCGCGGGACTTGGGCGCCGAGGTGCCCATGATCTTGGAGGCCCGTGTCTCTTCGGGCGAACGCTCCAGGGGCTCCTTGAAAGCAGCCAGGTGAGGGCTTTCCGCTTTCTTGGGCTCTCTCTTAGGAGCAGCGGGCTTTTCCGCTTTGACGATCACCTTGGGCTCTTCGACGACCTTTGCGACTTCCTCAACAACTTCTTCTTCGTCGTCGTCTTCCTCTTCTTCTTCGGAAGCGGAAAGGCCGAGCATCGAGGAGAGGGAAGCCCAGTGACTGCGTTTCTTAGGCTTCTTCTTTTTCGGTTTAGGAGCCTCTTCGGCTACGACTTCTTCGGCTTGAGCGACCGGCTCTTGGTGCGGCGGCTCGACGATCTCTTTATTGTCGGCAGGGCCATCGGCAACCTGCGAAAGCTCGTCTTCAGGCTCAATCGCGTCCTGAAACGCATCTTCGGCTGCCTCGATATCGGTAGTAGCCGCTTCTTCGGTTGGTTCGCCCGGAGGTGGGCTGGCCTGCTTCTCAGCGGCCTCTTTGGCTGCCAATTCTTTCGCAGCGGCTTCTTCGGCCGCTTGCTGCTCAGCCTCTTTAGCAGCAGTTTCGGCTGCTTCGGCTTTTTCGAGTTCGTCTTGAGATATGGCGCCAATTTGGGCGGCGAGAGATAGCCAATGCCCAGTTTTGTTCGAATTGCTCATGTATTACGTTAACGATTGCCCGAGTTACGGGCCATGCCTTCCTGCATAAAGGGGATCCCCCGCCCTAGGTAATTACGGGCCAATTGTGGCTCTTCGCGGCGACCTCACGCTACTTACGACAATTTTTGTGGTCGCCAACCCGGATGGCGGGGATGCTTGCATAGTCTCGCCTATCATACCGTGGGGGCAGAATCTTGGGAAGGTGATTCGCTGTTTGAAGATACGACACACCACCCGCAACCCGAATAAGCTCTAGAACCCTCAAGAACGCAAGCAAGCCGAGTCCTCTCGCGAAGGACTCGGCTTGCTAAATCCCCCTACGGATTGCCGATTATTCGGTCGGATACATCGAGAACGTACCGTTATGCGCCACATTAAACAGGGGGCGATAGTAGTTCTTGCCCGCACTAGCCGCGCTGGCCGCACGAGGGTACCAAACCAAGTTGATTCCGATATTCCAGGTTTCACAGGCACAAGGATCTCCGTCATCTTCGTTGCTATGACGAGGGACCAGGTACAGGAAATTAGTCTCCACAGCCAGGCTTTTGGTGATCGGCACGTTCAGGTCCGCACCCAGCAAACCGAGTTCATTGTCGGTCCAGCCGCCTGAGAATCGCATTTCGCCTCCGCAAACGTCCAGCGGAGTCCGGTAGAAGAACGCGAACATATTATGAGGTTGGAACGATTCATCGACGAAGATCGGTGCGGTACCGCCCGGCAAGTTGATCTGCTCGTCGATATCGCTCGTTTCGTCCGAAGCGGTAAACCAGAAGCCGAACTCGCCTTTGCACTGAAACTTCCAGCTGAGTTCGCCGCGGATCTGGCTGGCATCGATGTCGTAGTACCAGTGATCGCTCATATGGTCGTAAACAAGACCACCCTGCCAGCCCCAGTCGACGCGGCGGAAAAAACCGGCGGTCAAGAAGAACTGATCTCGATGATCTTCAGTAAAGCTTGCTCCGTGCAAGTTAGCATTGGTCCCGTTCACGCCCAATTGAACGCCGAAACCATTATCTCTCGAAAACAACGGAGCACCCCAGTTCACGCCGTACAGAAAACCAAAGCTTCCATCCATGCCTGCATTCAAAGGGCCTTTGAAGCCTTGAACACCGGCTCGGAACGAGAGGTTTTCCAGCGGTAAATTGAAACAGAGGGGAAAGCAGATCGTTGGGCAACAAGGGCCGCACGAATCGCACGTGTCGCTGCCACAACTCGTTCCACCTTGGCAAGACGAACAGCCGGGGCCGCCTTGATAAGTCGTGGGGTTGTGAATGCCAGCCACAGCATGGCCTTCCATCACAATTTCCCCTTCCATGGGCATCGTGCCGGAAGCATCGTGCAAGACCGAGTAATCCACCGTATCAATGTCGCCGGCTTGCACCTTGGAGGCAACATAGCTGGCTCGTGCAACCCGCTGCCGGGCCGCGAAGACCCGATCTTGATCGGTCGAGAACAGGCTCCGAATCGCTTTAACAGGCGACGGAGGACGATTGTAGTCATTGGAAACCACATCCTGCAGCTTTGCAGGTTCACGTGGTTCTGCTGCGGTCGCGAGATCCGCATTCATGCTGCCGCACGCGGCGGTTAGCAAGGTCAGAATCCAGGGGAAGACTCGCATGGTCTTTCCTTCCTTCAACAATTGAAACACCGAGGGGGGGACGGTTTACGGAAGCGCAAGACTGCGCTGTCCGCATCTAGGTATCGGCACCGGCAAAGTCGACACTTTCGGAAAAGTCGAGATAATCCGCAAAGTTTTCCCAGTTCGCCGAATGGCAGAGGCAACAGTAGCTACGCAGTCTTCCCAGACAACCCCTTTGGTTACCCTGTGGAATGATAGGTGGTTTGGAAAGGGAATGCCGGTCGATCTGGTTATTCTGTTTTTTTGTGTGGTAACGACTCGATAAATGATTCCATCGACGAAAACTTTTCCTTTGCCATAGCGCGTCACCCGGACGCTTTTACTTTCGAGAAGGATCTCAACCGATGAAAACGCAACTTCTGGCTGCCGCTGTCGTGCTGGCTACCAGCATCCAAGCCTACGGACAATCTTGTGGTTGCGAGAGCAACCATGTTGCCACCCGTTCTGTTGCTAGTTGTGGGTGTGACCGTTGCTGCACACCTTGCTTCAACCCACTAGGCGAACTGGTCGAAGGGGTTGGCTTTACGCTGAAGACTGGCGCTTGTGCCGTCAAACGCGGTGTACATAGCCTGTTCCACCCGATTCGATTTAACGGGTGTGGCTGTGATACGACACCTTCGTGCGGCAGTTCGTGCGGTTGCGATACTTGCGGCAGTGGATCGAACTGGGATGGCTACCATTCGCACCAACCCGGTGTGGAATACATCGAACAAGGCCATCCTTCGGTGCCGACCATTCCCGGCCCTCCGATGACCCCGACCTCGGAACCCACCCTCATGCGCGAACCAGGCAAATGGCAGCCGGTCGGCACCCAGGCCAAACGATCGAGCAACCAGGTTTCCCACTACTCGAAGCGGGTCGCCGCGAAACCCACCACGCGATCAGCGACCTATTACGCTCCGACGCCAGCCAAGTAATCGCCCCTTACTAGCTAGCCAAGCGGCGTCCTGCCAACTTAAAAAGGGGAGTCCCACTGGACTCCCCTTTTTGCATGCGCTGATACGTTTTTCGCGATGAGGTGCGTTCTAGATCAGATCGAGAACTTGCCCAAGGTCGGCGATCAGATCGTCCGCCGCTTCCAGTCCCACCGAGATCCGGATCAGCTCATCTTTGATCCCATGCGCCAGGCGGTCGGCTTTGTCGTAGCTGGCATGCGACATCGAAGCGGGTTGCTCGATCAACGATTCAACCGCGCCCAAGCTCACGGCCAGCTGAAACAACTGTGTCTGCTCGCACACCTTCTTCGCGGCCGCGAAACCACCTTCAACCTCGAAGCTCATCATCGCCCCGAAACCGCCGTCCATCTGCTTGGCGGCGATGTCGTGTCCGGGATGAGACTTCAGGCCAGGGTACAGAACTCGGGTAACCTTGGGGTGATCGTTAAGATACTCGGCGATTTTCTGAGCCGTACGGCATTGCTCACGAACCCGCAGTTCCAACGTCTTAATCCCGCGTGAGGCCAGAAAGCTGCCGAACGGATCGAGCACGGCCCCGGTCGCGTTTTGAATGTAGTAGAGCCGATCGAAAAGCTCTTGATCCTTCACCACCAAAGCCCCGCCCAGCACATCGCTATGGCCGGCCAGGTACTTGGTGACCGAATGCTGCACGATATCGATGCCCAATTCCAGTGGCCGCGTCAGTACCGGCGTGGCAAATGTACTGTCGACACCCAGCAGCACGCCGTGCTTCTTAGCAACCTGAGCACATGCGGCCAGATCGGTGATCGACATTAACGGATTGCCGGGGCTTTCGACCCACATCATCTTCGTGTTGGGCTGAATCACCGCAGCCAGGTTCTCCGGGTTGGTCGCATCGACAAGCGTGATCGAGATGTTGTTTTTCTGCGTGATCTTGTGCAGCAAACGATACGTGCCGCCATAGATATCGGTGCCGGCGACGACATGATCGCCAGCTTCCAGCAGCATTGTCGCACAGTGCGTCGCGGCCATGCCGGAAGCAAACGCCAACGCTCCACAGCCCCCTTCCAGTTCAGCGAGGGTGGTCTCTAAATTCTTGCGCGTCGGGTTGCCGCTGCGCGAGTAATCGAACTCGCCCCACTCCCCTGCTCCAGGCTGCACGAACGTGGAAGCGATATGAATCGGCGGAACAACGGCCCCGGTTTGTGGGTCCTTCTTGTTGCCGACATGGATGGCCCTAGTGCGAAAATGCATGGCGGATTCCCTTCTATGCGTTGTCGAGCGCTTGCTTCAAGTCTGCGATCAAATCTTCTGTGTCTTCAATGCCACAGGCGATACGGATCATGTTGTCGTAGATACCGAACTTCGCTCGGTTCTCAGGCGTTTGCTGGTAATAGCTCATCACCAACGGCTGCTCGATCAACGATTCGACGCCACCCAAACTCGGCGCGATTTTGAAGATCTTCGCGTTGTCGACCACGTTGGCCGTTTTTCGCCAGTCGGCACCCTTCACATTGAAAGTGACCAGCCCGCCGAAGCCACGCATCGTGGCCTTGGCGATGTCGTGGTAAGGGTGCGAAGCCAGTCCCGGATAATAAACTTTCTCGACCATCGGGTGATCTTCCAGGAACTGGGCGATCGCCATACCGTTGGCATTATGTCGCTGCATTCGAAGCGAGAAGGTCTTCAGCCCGCGAAGCAACAGGTAGCAATTGTGCGGAGCGTTGATGCCCCCCATCACGCCGCGCAGTTGACGCACATCGGCCAACTGCTGTTCACTGCCGATGATTGCCCCGGCCAGAAGGTCGTTGTGACCGGCGAGGTACTTCGTTGCCGAATGCAAGACATAATCGACGCCATATTCCAGCGGACGCAAGTTGTACGGCGTCGCCAGTGTGGCATCGATCAGCGTTTCAACGCCATGCTTCTTACCAATCTCGGTGAACTTTTCGAGGTCGACACAGCTCAAATGCGGATTGGTAGGCGACTCACTGATGAGCATCTTGGTGTTGGCGTCGATGGCCTTTTCCATCGCATCGTAATCGCCGGTCTTTACCGTCCTGGTTTCGACACCGAAGCGGGCTAGGTGCTTGCCGCAGAACTCGCGACTGCGGTGATAACACTCGTCGAAGAAGACCACGTTGTCGCCTGAGCTGACCTTGGCCATCAACAGCCCGACGAATGCCGCCATGCCGCACGAATAAAGGACGGCCGACTCGCCTCCTTCGATGGCGGCCAGTTTGGCTTCGGCAGTTTTCTCGCCCGGGTTACCGTAGCGGCCGTACTCTTCGCGAACCTGATTTTCTTCGATATAGCGAATAATCGAATCGGTATTGTCGAAGGTGTAGGTCGACGCGCAGAAGATGGCGTCGGTGATCGCATTGCCCGGCTTCATGCGGGCCTCGCCACCTTGCACGGCGGTGGTGGAGGTGCCTTGATTTGCTTTTCGTTCTGGAGCCACTGACATGACGGGTATTCTCGCAATCGATGCGGGAAGTAGCAGATCAAAGACGAGTACGCCTTACAAGAACGCCACGGTTCCCAGATGTTTGACAGGGCCGCAGCATGTGATCTGTTCTGAAGAAAAATTGCCGCTGGGAGGAGCGACAACGGCACTTTAGCAGACAGGCTGCAAGCGGCCACAAATCCCTATTAAACCAGCCCTGAGTGTAACCGAGCGCAATCTGCCCCGCAACGGGCCGCTTTCTCTATTTTCTCAAGGGGCAACCTATCTCATTCCCGGCTTATCAAGCCCCGTTTATGCGAGGGGATTGCCCCTAAGCGTTCAGGGAGTGTTAGCACGAAAGTTTACCTAATCGTCAAATCCAGCCACTTGCTATCGAGTTGAAATGCCCTTAAAACCGAGGCTTCGTTTACCGTCCCAGTTACGGATTTCGGATGGTAAGACCCGCTTCGTTTCCCGCCCACGGAGGTTGTTCTTTCCCATGACCCGATTGCCCCTTGCCCTTTTATTGATGCTGGTTTTGTCCACGTCGCTCGTTGCCGCCCCTGCCACCACCGACGGTAATCCCAAGCCGAAGGACGACGAGAAGAAGGAAATGGAAACCAAGAAAGCCGACGCCCAAGCTCCCGGCGACGACTTTCTGCATAAGCACCCCACGCTCGTGAAGATGTGGCATCACTCGAATCAGGTTCGCGCACGGTATCAGCTACCGGCTCAGCGGATCAGCCCGGAACTGACCAAAGCGGCCCAAGACCATGCCTGGTACATGGCGCGCACTGGCCAGTTCAGCCATTCCGTGAATGGCAGCTTCGTCTCGCGGGCCCGGCGACATCACTACCCAGGCTCACCGCACGGAGAGATTATCTTGTACGGTTCGAGCAGCATTTCCGAGTGCTTCAACGGCTGGCTCAACAGCCCTGGCCACCGAGCCATCTTGCTTAGTGGTGCGCGAGAAGTTGGCTACGGTTACGCCATCGGCCGCAACGGCAGAGCCTATTGGGTCGGCGTGTTTGGTAACTAATACGCTTGTGCTGATCGGACGAACTCAAAAGAAAGCGGCATCGAAACCTAAGGTTTCGATGCCGCTTTTTAGTTTGCCATTCTCGCGCAACAACCTTAATCGACTAGTTCGATCACGCCCAAATCGTTGTCGTTTTCTTCCACCGTGATTTCGATGCCTGACTTCTTAAAATTCGCGTAGCGGCTCGGCACGAGGTTCTTCTCGCGAATGCCGCCCGGCTCGCGGATCTCGGTCACGATGTTTCCGCTGGCATCGACCATCTGCACCTTGTGGACTGCCACGCGGTGCGTTCCTGGAGTGAGTCCATCACCAGAGTCGTACGTCTGGGCTTCAAAGTACCCCTGAGCGTCGGTAACGGCCGAACCCCCTTTGCCGGTATCGCCGACCGGTTGAAAGGTCACCACAGCATCGGCCAGGGGCTTACCTTGATAGGTGACCTGCCCCGTGGCCTCGTACACTGGCGGTCGTCCGCGGGTCCACTTGTCTTCTTTTTTACTGCTACAGCCGACCAGCAGTGCTGAGGCGACGGCCACCATCACGAAGACCTTGGCCGCCGATGGAATCGTATTCATAGAACGTCCTCCTGTTGAATCACAAGCGTTACAGCGAGGCGTTCGCTTCGCCGCCGGCCTTCGATCCGATCGCACCCCAGACACCAAATGGACTGATGCCAGAAGTAACCGGAGACGTCGATAAGTTGCCGGTATCGATCGTTTCCGGCACAAACCGGACCGATCCATCGGCAAACATCGAAAGGACGCCACCAGGATGACGGCTGGATGCCGAGTAAATACCGCCACCGCCTTGCGAACTGCACGTCGCACTATTGGGCGGCAGCACGGTGGTAATTGCGCAGTAACCGGGTCGACCATCTTGCCATCGCTGACCGTGGCAGCGGTACTGCGAGATGAGCGTAGCGGACGGGTAATCGTTGCCGACCAGATGAGCGCGACAGGCCAACGGATTATTTGTGGAGGAACCGGTTGCCCGTCCCAACTGCGATCCTGAAGGGGCAATGATGGTTTCTGAGACGGCCATCGTGTTGCTCAATCCATCGGTAATGTCGCGGAAACGTGTATAGATGAGATATCCGAAGATACCACGGACGTTAGTTTCGGGATCGGTCGCCGTACTAGACCCACCGAAGCTGAAGTTATCCCCCATGCACAAACCATAATTCAGCGGCGCATACTCGGCTGCGCGATCACCGCCAGATGGCGAATAGAGACCATCCGAAGGGCAGATGAACGCATCGATTTCGCCCACGTAGCCAGAAGTCGCACTGCTGCTCCAGGCAATCTGCTTGCTGGCAGTAATCTGATCGTATCGCGAGTTGGCTTCGATAAACGGCAACAGGTTCACAAACGCACTATGCCGGGTTGCCGGAGCCCCGGAGACCGTCGTCCAATCGGCACCACCCTGGCGCGGAGGCAGCGCCAGAAACGTATCGTGGTAGTTGTGCATGGCGATCCCGAGTTGCTTCAAGTTATTCGAGCAACTCATGCGGCGAGCCGCCTCACGGGCTTGCTGCACGGCGGGAAGTAACAAGGCAATCAAAACGCCGATAATGGCAATGACGACCAACAATTCAACCAATGTGAAGCCCCAACGGCCTCGACGAGCGCGGAACATTTGACAGACTTTCAATATCGAAGAAGGTGAAGGATGAGTGGTCTAAAGCAGAAGAGACGAATAGATTGTCGGCATTACAGGGGCGAACTATTACCCATTGCCTAGCTATTACGGTATTGTTCCATCTTTAGGCTGTAATTGCCAATGGTAAATTTAGAATTTATTTAGCATTTTAGCGATAACGAGGGAGACCGAACCCTTCTTACGAAGGGCTTTTTGCGCTTGATAATGCCTGATTCTTCAGAGTGGCGATCAAACAGATGATCGCCTGGCACAGCCAGGTCGTCGAACTAACTCTCAGTTGTCTGCAACGCTGCCCGTAGTGGACAGTTTCGTGGAATCTCTCTTCCGCTTCGATATTGCTGCAAAACTTCTTTCGAGCGTTGGGCTAACATGCGGCGAACCTCGCGCCGCTTGCCTTTGACGCGGGCAATCTTCATAGTGTCGTAGGCGGTGGTTTGATGCCGCATCCAGGCAATCACTGCAGACTCAGCACGCCGCTCGATGGGAATCCGCTGCGTTCGCGCCACGGTACCGCTACCGACCGGCGTTGAATGCTTGGTCACGGCTTTGGCCAAATGATTGGCCAGGTCAGCGTAGTCGGGATGAAAGTTCAGAAACGCAACTACCGATCCGAAGAAGTCTTCGACGTACTCTGTTTGTACTTTCTCGCGACGCGTGGCCGCTGCTTTCTGCTTTTTAGCGTAAGCATCGGTGGAACGCTCGGTATCGAGGTCTTTTCTAATTTTGCCGATGGTGGCCGTCGGAGCCCACACGCCCCGCGAGAACATCCGGCGTCCTTTCTTTTCCTGGACAACCCAGAACTGCCCGGCAGCTTTCACCCGCCGTGTTAGCCCAGCATCGCCCGGTGGTAGAAGCGACCAGTCGGCCGGGACACTCAGCACGTTACCTTGGGCATCGCGTACCGTGCGATCTCGCGGACCTGGTGCATAAGCTGGCTGGGGCATTGATTTCCTTTCAACCACTGTCGGATCCTTCCTGTGGGGCTCAGACTAATTCGTTGGGTAGCTCATGTTGTCGGCACGAACTCGGCAGCACGATTCTATCTTACAAAACGTCTATTGATTAGGACGCTTGTCAGCCAGAAGCAACGGTGAGTACCGTTCTAGATATGGTGCAGATGATCATCTTCTTCCGGCAAGACGCCTGCCATGAGACGCCCAATGGGCTCGGTCGTTTTGAATCGCATCAGCACAATTCGCACGCTGGCCGTAATGGGGGCGGCCAACAGCATGCCAACTGGCCCCCAAAGCATCCCAAAAAATGCCAATGCCAAGAGAATTGTCGCCGGATGCAATTGCAAACCGTCTCCCATGATCTTCGGCTCGATCACGTTGCCCATCGTCAACTGGACCGCTCCTGGCAGTAAGATCGCCATGGTAATCATCAGGGCCGAGTCGAACTGCACGATCGCGATCGGGATAGGCAACAGCGTTGCGATGATCGAACCGATCGATGGTATAAAGTTCAAGCAAAACGCAATCAAACCAAACATCGAAGCGAACTGCATCCCAATCATCGCCAGGCATCCCCAAACCATCAATCCGGTCAATGCCGAGATGAAGAACTTGGTCGCGATATACTTGCGAACATTGCGATCGATCTCGGCATAGATTCCTTTCGAGACCTTGTAGGGGTCGCGTCCTGCGAGCATGAAACCGACGAAGATCGAAGTGAGGACCGTACTGCTAAGAACATTTAACAGGGTGATGCCGGCCTGGGTTGCCCATTGAGGTGCCAGTTGTCGAAACAGGCTTAACAGCGTACGGATCAACTGCTGTGTACGGCTGGTGGTCGTCTGCTCTTTCACCGGCGGCTCGGCCACGACGGAGACCTCTTCACCTTCAGCCGGGATCTCGCTATTGTCGTCTTCCGGCGCGGTGAGGCTGTCCGCAATTTCTTCGGCGACCTCTTCGCTTGGGTCATCCGACGGCTCGTCCTCCATCGGCTCAGGCACCGTCTCCGGGGCGTCAACAGGCTCTTGGGGTGAAGACTGCTCGGCAGCAGGCTCCTCCAAAGGTTCGTCCGGAACGGTTGGATCAGCGGAACCGGAATCAGGCTCGTCAGGATCTTCGTCTTCTTCGGTATCCGTTCCAAAGACGCGATCGACGATCTTCGCCGCTGGCTCTACTAGACCTTCGATCCGACGTTCCAGCTTCGTCAAAAAGACCTTATCATTTACAACCGTTGTCACGTCTTGAATCACCGTACTGAACAAGAAGCTCATCAGTACCAAGACCAAAACGACCAGCAGCAACGTCAGCGAGACGGCGAAGAACTTGCTTAGTTTCAACCGGATCATCTGAAAGTCGACGATCGGGGCCACCAAGTAGTTCAAAAACAAGGCCAACGTAAACGGCACGAGTACCGCTCGGGCATACATGAGCCCGAACGAAAACGCGATGAAGGCTAGCACGAGAAGTGCGCCCGTCTGAAGCCACGATTGTTCTTCGGTAAGCTTCTTGACCGACAGTCCTTCTTGATTCATCAATTCTCCCCCTGCTTCCCAAATCTCGCCGGTATCGCGGTGTATTATCCCCGCGACCTACCCCGGCGTGCAATGGGATAGGAAGCGATGAATTACTCGTTCAATTCTTTGGTCAGGTCCTTCAGCAGCCGCGGAACATAGCCACCGGTGCGTGGAGGTGCCTGTTTCGCCCCGTCCGGCAGCTTTGCCAGCACAGGTGCCAACGGCTTAGCCCGCTCGTCCATGGCATCAATCGAATTAAGCGCCAGCATAGACACGTAGACGCCGTTCTCGGTCGGATCAGCCAATTTGCCTAGAGTATCCAGTGCCAGTTTCACGTCTTCGTCATTGCCGTAACAGCCAAGCGTTTCCGCCGCGATGCAGCGCACACTGGGAGACTGGTCGTCCAGCGCCGCACGAAGCTGCGAGCGAGCTTGCTCGACCGCCGTTTCTTTCTGCATCAGAATGCCGAGGGCAGCCCAATATCGAACGGCACTTTCCTGCGAGGAAAGCTGACTGATCAATACTGGCAACCTTTCCGGATCGCGTGTCGAGGCGAGCATGGCAACGCCCATGACTAGGGTCAGGGGGTACTTTTGTCTTAACTCGAAAGGAGTAAGTTCGCCACTTCGAGCATGAATTTCATCTTCCGGCAAGAAACCGATATCACCAATCGCCGCCTGCCATTGATACAGTACTTCCCTCAGAACCACGTGCTGCTCAGCATATTTCGGGTCGCCGGCCAGGTTGTTCACTTCGTCCGGGTCGTTAACCAAATCATAAAGTTCTTCCGACGGCTTCTCTTCCCAAAAGTGACTCTGCGATTCGTTCAATTCCCCGGCGTCGTACATTTCCTTCCAGACCTGGGTGGTTGGTGTCTGGAACATATAGTCGATGTGCTGGCCGTAAATCTTGTGCGGCATGTAATTCTTGATGTAGACGAACCGTCCGTCGGTCACCGATCGCACCATGTCTAACCGTTCGTCCATACGGCCACGGAAACCGAACATGTATTTCGGCGGCTTCGTTTCGTACTCGCCCATGAACGCATCCCCTTGCATCCACTCCTTCGGCTTCACACCGGCCAGACTCAGAACCGTCGGGGCTAGATCGATGAAGCTGACCAGCCGCTCGGAAGTGCCGCCCACTTCGTATTCTTTCGGAGCGAGCTGTTTGAACTTCTCGGGCACGTGAACGATCATCGGCACGTGCAAGCCGCTGTCGTACGGCCAGCGTTTGCTGCGGGGCATGCCGCTGCCGTGGTCGCCGTAATAGAAGACGATGGTGTCATCTTCCAGGCCGTCTTCCTTCAATTGGGCCAGCACTTTGCCGACCTGTTTGTCCATCTCGGTTATCTTGTCGTAGTACTGGGCCCAGTCGCGACGCACTTCTGGCGTGTCCGGGTGATACGCTGGCACGCGGACCTGGGCCGGGTCGTGCACTGGCGTGTGGGGCCGCTTACGAAGCTGGCTTTCATGGCTGGTCGTGAAGTTGAAGACCGCGAAGAACGGCTGGCCATCCTTTCGCTTCCGCCAGTGTGCTTTGCCGCCCGACTCATTCCATACGAAGCCCCGCTTAGCGAGGTTGTAATCTTCCTTCGAGTTGTTGGTGCAGTAATAGCCTGCTTCGTGCAGATAATAAGGGAACATGTGAATCCCATCCGGCAACTCGGTCTGACTTCGCATGTGCTCGCCCCCGGTCGCTGGCGGGTAGATGCCGGAAATGATGGTCGTGCGAGCAGGGGCACACACCGGTGCGTTGGACCAGGCTCGCTTGTACTTCATTCCCTTCGCCGCGATCGAATCGATATTCGGCGAGTCGGCGTAGGTGTCTCCATAGCAGCCCAGTTCCGGGCCGTTGTCTTCGCTGGTAATCCACAGAATGTTGGGGAGGTCGTTTCCGCTGTTCTCTGCAGCGGAAAGGGTGCCCGCACAGGCAAGTATCCAAGTGGCCGTGATTAGCAACAGATATCGCAGCATGAGGAAATCTCTTAATGAAGTGGGGTTGGGGCTGGCAGTAAAGAGAGGTCTATATGATTTGAGAACTTCTAGTTTACCTCTTCCAGCAGGCTTTGTCATTTTTCGCGAATCACGAAATTTCCTTGTTGAATCCAGCACGTTTCATAACAATGGGGGCCCGACTCCCGTTTTTCAACCTCTTGCCCAATCGCCGTGATGCCCCAGCCAGCCTACCCGATCATCGACACGCACCAGCACCTATGGGACCCGAAACGATTGAGCCTGCCTTGGCTGAAAGGTGCCGGTCCACATCTCAATAAACGGAACGCCATCGAGGAGTACACCGCGGCGGTCGAGGGCCTGCCGATTGCCTCGGCGATCTATATGGAGGTCAACGCGGCCCCCGATCACAAGCTGCAGGAAGCCCAACAGGTTCGCCAGTTGATTGAATCGGGCAGGCATGTCACCACAGCGGCGATCCTCTCAGCCGACCCAGGCCTGGAAAACTTCCGCGACTTCGTCGACCCATTTCAAATGCAATCTTGGGTGAAAGGTTATCGCCAGGTGCTGCACGGCGGTTCGGCACCCAAGGGCTACTGCCTAAAGGCCCGCTTCATCAACAACTGCCGTCATCTTGGCTCAACCGGTAAGACGTTCGATCTTTGCCCGCGACCGGCTGAGCTGAAGGACGCCGCTCGCTTGGCCGACGCTTGTCCCGATACCCGCTTCGTGCTGGATCATTGCGGCAATGTCGACCCGAAGGCATTTTTCGCCTCCAATGATTCTCGGCGTGGGTCGGCCCCGCCTAATGCTGCTCGCTGGAAAGAAGATATGACCGAACTGGCCAGGCATCCCAATGTCTTCTGCAAGATATCCGGCATCATCGCTCGCGTGCCAAAACAGTGGACGCCAGACGATCTTCGCCCGGTCGTTCAGCACTGCGTCGAAGCGTTTGGGGATGGCCGCGTGGTTTTTGGTACCGATTGGCCGGTCTGCAACGCAGGCGGCACGGCCCGGCAGTGGATCGAAGCGTTGCAGCAGATCACGTCCGACTGGTCTCCGGAAGCTCAACAGCGACTGTGGAGCAAAAACGCCGAAACCATTTATAACCTTGCTTAGCTCATGACTCCCCTTTAATAGAGCAAGGGCACTCCGATTCACGAAGTGCCCTTGCTGTTCAGGTAAATTGGTCACTGCTACGGAGCAGCAACTGGAAAACGACGACTACGCGATTTCGCAAGGATTGAAGAGATCGTCGACCTCTTGATCGTCCTCAGCAATCACATCGATGCCCTCCCCTTCCGGCTGACCATCCACACCGCTGACGGCTGCGGCCGAGACCGCGATCAGGATGCTATCGGCATCGGCCTTGGCACCACCGAAACCGGTATTGCCCAGGTCGTCGGTCACGATCGTCAGGGTGGCATTACCCTCGAAGGCCGAATCTGGTGTGTAAACCAGGCCGGTCAACAACGAGTTGATCTGATCGATCGAGCCGAGCAGCTTATGACGGTCGCTCTCGAAACCGTTGGAAAGGGTCAGCATGCCGCTATCGACACTAATGGTCACTTCGACCATCGCATCGGCAGCGTCAGGATCGGAAACCGAGATGGCGTTACCGTTGGCTTCGTCGAACACAATCGGCGTAGCCGAGTCAGTCGATTGTTCGCCTGGTACCGAATTGATCGGTGCCGCGTTCTCGTTATCCACGCCGCTTGGAGCCGAAACGGTGATCGTTACGGTCGCGTCGGCAGTCAAACCCAATGCATCGGAAACGGTATACCCGAACTCAACGGTGGCCGGTTCGACCAGGTCTTCAAACTCACCGTTAGGATCGAAGGTCATGCTTCCATCCGCATTGAGCGTCAGCATGCCGCCACCTTCCAGTGCGACCGGCTGACCAACATTCGCAGCGTCACCATCAACCGCCGAAACAGTCATCGTGTCGCCGTTATCGACGTCGCTATCGTTCCCCAGAACGCCAGCAACTGTCAGCGTCAGAGCCGTATCCGACTCAGTCGCGAACGCATCGTCTTCCGCAACCGGAGCGTCGTTGACACCGGTAATGGTGATCTCGACGTCTGCCGAGGCCGTACCCTCCGCCGAATCGGTGGTGGTGTACGAAACGGTTTCCGTTGCCGACTCACCATCGGCCAAAGCGTCGTAGTTGCCAACCGGATCGAAGCTCAGGCTACCATCGGCATTGATAGTAATCGTTGCTCCGGAAGCAAGTTCGACAGGCGAACCAACGTTGGCGGCATCGCCGTTGACATCAGAAACGACCAGCCCTTCACCGGTGTCGTTCAAAAGGAGGCCAGCGGCTTCCACGTCCAGCGGTGTAATGGCATCGGTGGCGAAGCTATCCGCTTCGGCAGTCGGGCCAGCAACCACTGCATTGACAGTCAATACGAACGATTCGGTCGTCGTTTCTTCGCCATCGCTCACGCTGATGGTGATATTGGCAGTACCGGTTACGCCAGCCAGCGGTGTGACGATCAAGGTCTTATCGGCACCGTCACCGGCGACAATAATTCCAGCGGCGTCCACCAAAGCTGGGTTGTCCGATTCAACACTCACGACCAAGTCTTCAACCGCCGACTCAGCATCGGAAACGGAAAACGCGAGGGGCGCAGTCGCCGAGTCCTGGTCGATCACCTGGTCCTCCACCGCACTGATCGTCGGGGCAGTGTTCTCCCCCACGAGTTCGGTCACCGTCAGCACGAACGATTCAGTCGTCGTCTCTTCACCGTCGCTCACGCTAATGGTGATATTGGCCGTACCGGTTACGCCAGCCAGCGGTGTGACGATCAAGGTCTTATCGGCACCGTCACCGGCGACAATAATTCCAGCGGCGTCCACCAAAGCTGGGTTGTCCGATTCGACACTCACAACCAGGTCTTCAACTGCCGATTCCGCATCACCCACGGTGAAGGCCAGAGGATCGGTAGCTGAGTCTTGGTCGATCGCTTGGTCTTCCACCGCCGACACAGTAGGAGCCGTGTTGCCAGCGACCACTTCGTTGACGGTCAAGACGAACGATTCAGTCGTCGTCTCTTCACCGTCGCTCACGCTAATGGTGATATTGGCCGTACCGGTTACGCCAGCCAGCGGTGTGACGATCAAGGTCTTATCGGCACCGTCACCGGCGACAATGATCCCAGCGGCGTCGACCAAAGCTGGGTTGTCCGATTCGACACTCACAACCAGGTCTTCTACTGCCGACTCGGCGTCACCCACGGTGAAGGCCAAAGGATCGGTGGCTGAGTCTTGATCGATGGCCAGATCTTCGACCGGCGAGATAGTTGGCGGTGTATTCTCGGCAACAACTTCGTTCACCGTCAGGAGGAACGACTCGGTGATGGTTTCTTCGCCATCGGTCACACTGATGGTGATGTTGGCCGAACCTGTCATACCGGCCAGCGGTGTGACGACCAACTCGCGATCCGTACCCTCTCCGGTCATAACCAGACTAGCCGCATCAACTAACGCTTCGTTGTCCGATTCGACCGAGACCGTCAAATCTTCCGGAGCCGTTTCGGCATCACCGACGGTGAAAGCCAACGGATCGGTGGCGGTATCTTGATCGATCGACTGATCTTCGATCGGGCTAATGGTTGGTGCCGTATTGGCGGCTTCAGAAACGGTCAGCGTGAAGTACTGGGCATCGGCCAGGCCATACTGATCGACCGCGAGAATACGAATGGTGTACTCGCCAGGATCGACATCTTCGCCGGGGGCGATGGAAAGCGTCGCTTCCCTTGAACCAGCTTCCTGCGTGAGCGTGACATACTCCGGCGTCTCGACGTCGAGCAGCATGTAAATCTCGTCGCTGTCGTTCTTGTCGGTAGCTGAAATCACGAACTCTTCGACCTGACCAATCTCGAGAGCCTGATCAGCAATCGGTAGCAGATCTGGAGCATGATTCACAGCGATGGTGCTAGTCGCCACGGCGCTGTCATACTCGCCGTCGCTGACGGTGATCTCCACCAAACGCGAGGCCGGATCGGCATCCGCATTGGTGTTGTTGTAGGTCAGCGTTTTAAGGACGTTGGCGTAGTTCTCGGCGGTGTCTTCACCCGACAAGATGATCGAGCCATCGGCGTATTCAACACTGATACTGGTACCTTCCACGTCGATGGAAAGCGATTCGTCGGCGCCGTCCATTGGGTTGGTCAGGGTGACCTTGGCCGACTGCAGCATGTCGTCGTTTTCGTCAGATACTGTCAAGTCGCTATCGACGACACTGACCGATCCGTGCCCCACTTGGAAGACCGCATCGAAGTCGATGCCCTCTTGGTCTTCACCATTGAGGTCGACAACCGGGCGACCGACACGCACGTCGATCATCAATTCTTCGACATCAGCGCTGGAAGGCTTGCCGTTTTCGACGGCAATGATCTTCACGCTATAAAGACCTTCTTGCTCGGCAGTGGGGGACCACTGAAAATCGCCTGAGAATGTCATGGACATTCCCTCAGGCCGCTCTTCACCATCCGGGTCGAGCTGATACATGACCGTCCTTGGCCCATCTTCCCCTTCGCTGACCGTAGCACCAAGTTCACCGAGGTTAAAGCTCAGTGACTCTCCGGCGAACACGGTCTGCGCGGGAACCGCTGACAAATCCAAGTCCAGCGGAGTTCCACTCAACATGCTGCGATCTTCCAGTTGTTCCCCGAGAGAAATTTGAAACTTGGGGCGTTTGAACCGCATTGAGAATCTCCGTTTTTAGATGGGCAATCATTTCGACCACGCTCCCATGCGCAGCCGGTTCGAGTGGCATTGTGCGTCCGACTTGAGGAAGTTCCATGGCCTGAAAAGTTTTTCTGGAACTTTCACCACCGATAGCGTTATCAAAGCTGCGGCAATAATTGCCGAGTTATCGTTACGCGTCGATGCGTCTGGGGGTAACGCATCGGCAGCAACTTTTTGTTCACGCTATCGGCAAAGAATTCTGATGTGACGTAAGTCCAACGCCGAGCACACTCTTGAATAGTTTTCACGCAGTTTATCAACACGTCGCTATCTATTGCTTATCAACGCGAGGGCACGCGTCGATGCATGCAGGTAGCATTAAGAAAATCTTCGCAATTAGGCTCAAGTTTGAATTGGACACTCCAACTGTCCAGTGATAGCAGGCTATCCGATGGCTATGCGGCAAGTACTAACCGGGTGGAAATGGCTTTAACCTGGGGTATTCGGGGTGTGTAACTTCCGTGTGAAGAGTTTCTTTTTCTACGAAGAACTATTCCCGTTGGGTGCGAGCAGAGCAGCGTATCGCACTATGAACGAACCTATTCGTCTGGTTACCAAGTGGAGACCGTATCTGGCGCGATACGTTCCGCCTTGCCTCACTTCTCGCCCCCTACGAACACCGCCTGCTAAGGAGAAGGGACGTGAACGCGAGGGGAGCTGTCCGTGACATGAAGGCCCGCGTTCTTAGGCTGGCCCGGGCACATAGCTTTTCAGAGGGAAGGCACGTTAAGACTCGTGCTTCAAGACGCCGCCGATGATATTTTTGTCGAAGTAGTTAATGCTCATGCCGGCGTCGACGGCGATGTTTTGGGCCTGGATGCCGCTCGAGCGAGGACTCAACAAGAAGACCGCCACGTCGGCTGCTTCCTGGGTGGTGACGGCACTCTTACGAGGAATGACCTGTTCTGCATACAGATACGCATCGACATAGCCGGGAATACCAGCCGAGGCCGATGTCTTCAACAGGCTTGGCCCCACAGCGTTGAACCGCACGCGGGAAAAGCTACTGAAGCTTTTAGTCAAAAACGCAAGAGATGAGTCGAGGGCCGCTTTGATGGGGGCCATGAAGCCGTAGTTCTCGCTGGCCATGGTGGTTGTTGAGATCGAAATCGTCACCACCGATGCGTCTTCGTCGAACACGTCTTTCAGCGCGTTGGAAAGCTTAACCAGCGAGAAGCACGAGATGTCGACCGCTTGCAGGAACTGGGCCTTGGTCGTTTCGTGGAACGGCTTCATTCCTTCCGAGTAGTCGGCGAAAGCCATCGAATGGACCAGGCCATGAATCTTGTGGCCTGCGGCGGTAAGGTCATCGCGTAGCTTGTCGATCTGCTCTTGGAATTCGACATCACAGACCAAAACCTGGCGATCGGCGAGCAATTTAGCTGTCGACTCTTTTCGGGCTTCGCTGCGAACGACATAGATAACCTTCGCTCCGGCCTCTTCCAACGTCTTGGCGATATGCCAGGCTACGCTTTTACGGTTAGCGACGCCAGTGACGACAATGTTCTTGCCGGCAAGTTTGAGAAAGTCGGTCACGTCGAAAACCTACCTATTTTCTGATATGGGGTACCACAGCGTTCTCGCTCTGCCTCGTCGGCATAGCAGAGCCTACGCGTCCATCTTGGCAACGGTGCAGGCGAAGTCGAATCGCATGGCTAGTTTGCCGTCGAGGGTGACCTTGCCGGTCATGAAGAACGCATCGGCCATGCGTTCGTTTAGCTTCACGTTCATTTCGATCGTGTCGCCGGGGCGGATCATCTTTTTGAACTTCACGTCGTTTAGCCGCGTTGCGACCGGCACGCCTTCGCCTTCTTGGACGAACTGCGAGAGCAAGATGGCCCCAGCCTGCATGGTTGCTTCGCACAGGATCACGCCGGGCACCAGCGGGTAGTCGGGGTAGTGCCCTTGAAAGAAGTATTCCTCGGGCGTGAACGTCTTACGACAGACGATGTGATCTTCCGTTTGCTCGACAACTTCGTCGACCAGCAGCATCGGACCGCGATGCGGAATGGCGTCTTCGATGGCGAATTTCGTCATGGTGGTTCCTGCGTTACTTGCTGCTATCGGCCAATTGCGATTGGGTCGAAGACTTCATGATGTACGAATCGACATCGTTCGACACGATCACGCCATAGTTGATGGCCCCCAGCCAGCCGGACATGATGATGCCGACGCTGCCGGCGTGGTACAAACCAGGCACCTGTTCAGGGATGGCGCGACTAACGGCCAATCCTTCAAACTTAGTCCCAAAGCTAGAGCCGAGCGCATGCTTGGTGTACCGCTGGAAGGTTTTCGGCGTCGAGACTTCGACGTGGTCGACCCGCTCGCGAACGTTAGGGACGTACTTTTCGAGCGCGTCGAGCGTAGTCTCGGCGAGATCGGCTTTGCTCGCTTTGTATTCGTCTTCCGACAGTTTCGCCCAGTCTTCAAAGCGAGCGTTGGTACTGGAAACGACCAGCGATCTCGGACGTCCTTCGGGCCGCGTCTGCGGATAATAGAACGAGTAGGTGCGGCTGGTGATGTCGCGACTAAGCAGCAAGTCGGTGCGAAATGCAGGGGCCGCGCTGCTGAAGAGCAGATCGCCGGTCTCTTCGGGGATCTGCTCGTCCGGCTTCATGGCCATGTAAACCTGGGTGCTGGAATTGTTGAGCCGCACCTCTTGAGCATCCTCGATAAACTTTTTATCGAAGTGCTGCTCGCCAACCAGGTCGAAGATGGTCAGCTTCAAGTTCGAGTTCGAGACAATCGACTTGCATTTGATCGTCTTACCGTTGGCGGTGATGCTTTGCACCCGGCCGTTCTCGAGATTGATTTTCTCGACGTCGACATTAATGCGCACGTCGACGCCTGACTTTTTCAGGTCTTCGTGCATCAACTTAATCAGCCGGTCAGTTCCCCCTTGAAAGGTGAAAACCCCTTTGCTCATGAAGTTCGAGAAGACGATCCCGTAGCTGATCGCCGGGTCTTCCAGGGTCGAACCGTTGGCGTAGGTGATTGGCTCCATCAACAGCCGTACGACATCTTCGCGTCCAGGGAAGAACTTGTCGAACAACTGCTTGGTGGTCGTTCCCTGGTCGTCGTAGAAGTTCATGCTGCGCGCCGTGTCAAAGAACTCCTTCACGGTCGCTTCCGGCACGTTGAACTCTTGGATCAGCAGCTGCGAGAAGTCGTCGCGATTGAAGGTCGTCGACAGCGAGAACATCGGGTTATCGAAACGAATGTTCTTTAGCTGCACGATCGAGTCGGCGATCTCGCGGGTCCAATAGCGCTTGCAACTCTTGATCATCCCGATCGGAAAACCGTGCAGCGAGATATCGAAGATGTGCCCGCCAGGTCGCTTGAACCAGGTTGCCATCCCACCGAGCTTGTAGTGCTGTTCGCAAAGAAGAACGCTACGCCCCTGACGGGCCAGCGTGTTGGCAGCGGTAAGCCCGGCCAAGCCACTTCCGATCACGACCACGTCGTACTCGTCTTGGGTATCTTTCAGAAAGTCTTTCGGCATGATTCTTATTCCTGTCCCCTTGCCCCTGCAGGGAGAGGGTTAGCTGGGGTCTTGTAGGCAGTATCGGTTGGCAACCGATACGCCGCTCATGATGGAACCTATGATCCCGACGTAGCCTTGATCGGTTCCGCAAATGTACAGGTTGTTCAGGTGCGTGGTGCCGTCGAGATGTTTCTCGGGGGCACCATACACGGCACCGTTTTTGTGCCAGGTGTATCGATGAATCGTTTTGGGAGTGAACATATCGACGGCCACCACATGCCGGCGGAACTCGGGAATGAACCGCACCACACTGTCGCTTACCAGATCGTACCAGCGGTTTTTCTCGAAGCGGTACTGCTGTTCCGGCAGATTCACCCAGCGGTCGTAGTCGGCCAGAGCCGTGACGCGAAGGTAGCCCTCGTCGAGATTGGCTCCGTCGTGATAGTCGAAGTTGTTCGGCGAACAGATGACGCCGGTACGGACGTCGCACAGATCGTTTTCCGGTTTTACCCAGTGAAACTTGTTCGAATCGTTGAAGAAAACAATCGTCGAATCGTAACCGACTTCAACCGGCTGCTTCTTGATGACTGAGATCGTTTCGACAAAGCTCAAGCGGCCTGGCTCTCCGGTGGGCGGCTTGATTGCTTCGTCGCACATCCGCATCGTTTCCCACCAACCGGCCGAGGAAATAACCTTGCGGCCCATCAGTTCGGTACCGTCGTCGAGCGTCACGCCAACGCACTGGCCGTTGTCGATCTTCAGCCCGGAAACACCCGTTCGCAGTTTAAGCTGGCCCCCCAGTTCGCGGAACTTTTTGACCAGGTTCTTCAGTAGCAGCCGCACTCCTTTGAGCGGTCGGGCGAAGCCTTCCATGTAGATGCTGCGGAACATGATACAGAACTGGCCCCAGTCCATGTCTTGCTCGCGGGCGTTGCCGTACCACATCAGCGGGCACAACAGCATCTCGATCAGCAGCGGGTCGGTGATGATCTCGGCCAGTCGCGTGCGGGCCGAGCCAGCGTAGTTATCCGGCGTGATGTCGTCGTAGTCCATGATCTGCCCGCGGAGGCGATCGAAATTGTCGGCCTGCTTGGGAAACCGTTGGGCGATCTCGCTTCGTAGGAGTTGAATGTCGTTGTCGAATTTCAGTTCGACCCCGGGAAACATCACCTTCGAGCCCAGTTGTGGGCACAACGCGAATTCATCCCATTTGAAACGCAGCTGCCGCAGAAGCCGACCCAGCGGCCCCTTCTTCTCACCCTTCTTGGTGAAGTTGGTCACCGCGTGAAGGCCGACATCAAAGTCGCGACCGGCCATGCGATAGAAGGAATTCAGCCCACCGATGGTGTTGTGACGCTCGAGAATACAGACATTCTGACCGAAATAAGCCAAGCGAATCCCGGCCGCCAGCCCGGACATGCCTGCGCCGATAATGATCGTGTCGTACATCGTGACGAGAAAGTCCTTGTGGCGGTTTCCGCATATAGCCCCGAAGGGGCGGCAGAAGCTCAAACCTCTACCAGGGGCATACGCCCCTGGCTATTATCTTTCGCCCCATTGGGGCAATGAGAAATAAGTGCGACATCCATCGTTAGGGCTTGGTGCGATATGCTTCGCTGCTCGCACCCTACAGGATTTCGCGATGCGCGGTGGTCGAAATTACAGATCTTTCATCTTCGGTTCGAGGTAGGTCACCGTGCTTTTCATCGATGCGAGTTCCGGGTATTCCTCTTCCGGAATTTGCACCCGGTGACGCTTACGGAGTTCCATGACGATGTCCAGGAAGTCCATGCTGTCCAGCTCTAGCTGGTCGCGAAAGGGCTTCTCGTCGTCGATATCCGTGATGTCGTCATCCGGTGCGATGTCCCGCAAAATGTCCAATACTTCTTCACGGATTTCCGCTGGCGTCATCCCGATCTGGCTCCTCAACCGTGTGCTTTACAGCTTCTTGATGATTACTACTGAGTTAATACCCAACATTCCGAACGAGTTGTTCAAAATGACTTGGGCTTTTCCGAGTTCTCGCGGCTGATTCAAAACCAAACCGTCGATGGCACATTCAGGGTCCAACTCGTCGACGTTGATCGTGGCATGACAGATGCCATCTTCAAACGCAGGTAAGTTGCCGGCTAGTTCCAATGCCCCAGCCGCTCCCATCGCGTGCCCGATAAAACTTTTTGTATTGTTGATTAGCGTCGTTTCGCTTTTTCCGAAGACTTCGCGAATCGCCGTGCATTCCTGCTGATCGCCGAGCGTCGTGCCGGTGGCATGCGTGCTGACAATATCGATGTCGTCGACATTCATCCCGGCTCGCTTCAGGGCCAGGTTAATACACTGCACTTGCCGCTCGGGGTTGGGCAGCACGAAGTCGGTCGCGTCGGTGTTCATCGCGTAGCCGGCCAACTCGCCGTAAATCTTCGCACCGCGTTTTTTCGCGTCTGATAACCGCTCGAGCGTATAAATACAGCCACCTTCGGAAACGACGATGCCATTTCGCTGGGTATCAAAAGGGCGCGATGCCTGAGTGGGGTCTTCGTGATGGGCCAGCGCCCCTTGGCTTTTGAAACCGGCGAAGATCCCGAAGGTTTGCACACTTTCTGAGACGCCACCGGCCAGGGCCAGGTCGCATTCGCCCAGTCGTAGCATCTGGGCCCCTTGAATCAGCCCGGCGTTACCGGCGGCACATGCGGCCCCAATGGTATAGTGCGGGCCAACGATTCCCATCGTCAGGCAGATCTCGCCGGCCGGGTTATTGGCCACAGTTCGCGGGTTGTGGTGGTGCGACCAGAACGACGTATCATAGTCGTAACCCTTGATGTTGTAGACTTCGTTTTCCGTCTCGACATTGCCGTGCTCGGTCACGCCGATGTAGACGCCGACCATGCTTTTGTCGGTATTTTCCCAGTCGATGCCGCTATCGGTGACTGCTTCGCCGGCACAATAGATGCCGATACTGCCGGCACGTGTGCCGCGGCGGATATCGCGTTTCTTTTGATAGCGGGTCGCTTCGTAATCGCAGAGGCCGGCCAGGGTTTCGCCGACATAGCGAATTTCGTAATTCTGAACGCCGCTCTTCCCCGCGAGCAGAGCAGCTCGGTAATCGGCATACGAGTTGCCATTAGGCGCGGTCAGACCGATGCCCGTGATGACAATTCGCTGCGAATCGGGAAGTTGTTCGGCGGTGGCAATCATTTGCCCATCCTCGGCAATTTAACGGAAACCGTTCAAGCTACCGATTCCCAGGAACCTTGGCAAGTCACCTGCGGCAAGCCAAATCGTCATTCAGCCGCTGCATTCCCTCTTCTGTCGAGACTTTTGGGGAGTATCCCAAGTCGTGTCGGGCAGCCGAGATATCGAAATAATGGTGCGTGGCAAGCTGCCTCGCGAGGAACCGTGTCATGCGTGGTTCTTCGTGCATTCGACCGATCATTTTGTAGGTCGTTTCCATGGCAGCCCCCGCATAATAGGCAACGTTTGCCGAAACGTGTTTCCGAATCGGAAGAATGTCTTCCATGGCCAGAATCTCATTTATCCAGTCCCAGAGACGGACCGGAGCCCCCTGGGTGACGAAATAAGCCTTGCCGCCGACCTTCTCGGGCGTGTTCACCAATGCTCCGGCGGCTTGAATATGGGCCGAGGCGGCGTTTTCGACATAAACCATGTCGACCAGATTTTTTCCGTCCCCGACAATTCGCAATTTCCCCGATTTTGCCCGCTGAATAAGCCTCGGAATCAAGTGGCCGTCGCGTGGTCCCCAGATCAGGTGAGGTCGCAGAGCACACGTTGCCAGCGCGCCCGGCCGATTGGCCTGAAGGACTGCCTGTTCGGCAATAGCTTTGGAATGCGGATAATGCGCCAGCCATTTTTCTGGATAAGGGGCCGACTCGTCGACTCCCTTCTGGTCTGACCCGTTGAAGGTCACGCTGGGGCTGCTGCTAAAGACCAAACGCTCGACATTCCAAGCCAGGCAGGCATCGATAATGTTTTGTGTGCCTTCGACGTTGATGCCGTAATAATCTTCCCAGCGTCCCCAAATGCCGGCCATCGCAGCGACATGATAGACGACCTCGCATCCCTTCACGGCCCCTTCGACAGCAGCCCGATCGCGTAGATCCCCCTGAATGCACTCGACCCGCAGCGATTCGAGTTCGGGGTATCGCTGCCGCGAGAGCACACGCACGTTTTCCCCGTGCATGAGAAGCTGTTCCACGATATATCGACCGAGGAATCCTCCTCCGCCGGTGACCAGCACGCTCAAGTGTTGCTCCGGATGCTTATCTTGTAGAGGGGGCCTTGGCTCTTTTAGAGACCCTGAATCATGGACTTAGGTATCTTGAACCGGTACGAACCACTTTTGCCAATCGCTTCGCCTGGCAGGTCAAGGTAGAGGTTCTCGACCTGGTTGGGGTCGAAGTCCTCTGGCACGTCAAAAACAATGGCGTCGGTGCCTTCTTCCGCCGGTTTGAAGGTTTTGCTGGGAGTCCACCATTTTAGGTCGGCCAGATCATCGAACTTGAGGGGATAGTACATGTTCTTGTCGTCGTCGGAAAGCTGGGCCGTGCGAATCGCTCCATTTTGTGAGTTAAATTGGTTGCCATACCAGCTTTTGAAATCAAACGTCTTGTCTGATCGATTCGATAGTTCGAGATAGACGTTCATATATGGCCGACCGTTGGAAGTGACCAGTTCGCCCGACTCGTCGCGGCCACGCACTTCGCCCCAATCGATGTGATTAATCTTTACCTTGAAGCCTTCCATGGTGGCTGAATTCTTGGCCGGAACCCAGTTGATGTAGATATCGCCCTTCTCGGCGGCTTCCATGACGTCTTGGATCTGGTTGCCACTGTTAGCTACGCCGTCGTCTACGTAGGGGGAATCGTCGACGACATCGCCGCCTGATCCGATTTCCAGGATGCCCATCGAGACCAAGACAAAGAACAACACCACGGCCAGAAACATCGGCAGCACGACGACCTTGGCGATCTTCAGAATCAAATCGACGGGGATTCCGCCCGATTCAAGCTCTTCTTCCCCTTCGGCACCTTCTGCCCCCTCGGCCTGCTCGGTCTTGGACTGGGGCTTTTTCCTGAGTGGCTTGCTCCCCGGCTCACGAGGTGTAATCACCGGTGCACTGACTTGGGGTGTTGCCTGAGGAACGACAAACATGCCCTGGCAGGTAGGACATTGAACCTGGGTCCCGGCAGGACTAGTCACATTGAGTACGGTCGAACAGTGAGGGCACTTGAGATGCATGGGTTGGAAAAACCTTGAATCGACAGATTAGTAACCAGTGCTGGGCGTGGATTCACTGTGAGTAAAGTGAAACGGGTTAGCTCTCATAAGCCCCGAAGGGGCGAAAGCCTGTTCTTTATACAAAAGAAAAGGCCAAGCCACAGAGCACACGGAGGGGAGAAGACCAACCACGAATAGGAAATTATCCTTGATTAAAAACCCTTCTCTCGGTGCTCTCTGTGGCTAATCTCTCTTTCGACATGCAACACGCTCGTCCCGTGGGGCTGACAGATCACGATGCGAAAAAACACTTCACACTCTGTCTATTGAGGCGAGCCGGTCTCGATCCGTTCCTCAGCCCACACCTTGAGTTTCTCGCGGAAAATCTTCGAGTTGTGCCGCACGTCGACCGGGAAATTTGGATGCAGCAGGAAATGGTCTATTCGCTCGGTCAATGCGTTTTTATTGCCGATTTCACGCAGTTGGTCCATCAGTTGGTCAATCTCTTGCGGCGTATCTGGGTACATACCAGGCCACGGCTGAACGATCACGACAGGCACCTCGTCCCCTGGTTCACCGAGCCCCACCAGCGCACTGCGGAAGATCTTCTCATGCGTGTTGAAGATCGATTCGACCGGAATCGTAAACATCGGCCCCTGGGCCGTTTGCAGGCGATGCGTCTTTCGCCCGCAAAACCAGAACCGATCGTGGGTATCGAGATAGCCGACGTCTCCCATCCGATGCCACACTGCGTCGCCATCGTAGATTTTCGAGTTGCGGGTCGCCTCGTCGCTGGTCGCGTACCGCCGCGTAATCACCGGACCGCGGACGATCAACTCGCCAATCTCACCACGGGGTAGAGGTTCGACCTGTTCGACCGTTTCGATGGCTTCGTCCGAAATGGCGATGACCTGCCAGTCGATGCCCTCGAAGCGCGAGCCAACGCAAGTGCCGGCCCCTTCACGTGAACGCTCGTTCGTTTCTCCTAAGACCTCGCTGGCCGCGATCGAAGCCACTGGCAACGCTTCGGTTGCCCCGTATGGCGTGTACATCTCAGCATTGGGTGCGGCCTTTTTCATTCGCTTCAACACATGCGGAGGGACCGGAGCCCCAGCCGATAGAACGCGCCGGAGCGACGGCATCCACAGGTTCTCGCGTTCGCAAAACTGGCCAACGGCGTTCCAAACGGCCGGGGATGCAAAGGACTGCGTCGCTTTCCAGTCGGTAATCGCTTCCAAGATGTTCCGCGGATCAACGGCCGCAGGGCAGCTGAAGTCCATGTCGGGAATAACCGACGTCACCCCCATCGCGCTGTTGAAAAGCCCAAACAAAGGGAAGCCGGGCACATCGATTTCGCCAGGCTCAATCGCGTAACGCTCTTGAATGAACTGAACCTGGCGGCGGAATCCCTCATGCCGAAACTCGCCCCCCTTCGGAGGCCCAGTGCTGCCGGACGTGAAGATGATTGCCGCCTTGTCATCGGCAGTCGACTCGAACGGCTGAAACTCGCCGATATCGGTCTGACGCAGTTGCTCGAGAGTTGCCCCTCCCCAAAACCACTTGCGACCGACCGTCACATTCAGTTTGGCGGCCTGATATCGCCGACCACATAGCTTGCGAACGGCATGCACGATAGGGATCGCCACGAATCCTTCCGGCTGAACCTGATCGAGACAGGAAAGCACGTTCTTCTTCCCCATACCAGGATCGATGAGAATGCTGACCGCCCCGACTTTGAACAGGGCAAACACCAGCGAAACGAAATCAATCCCCGGGCGAACCATCATGGCCAGGCGTGTGCCAGGGACGACCCCCATCTTTGACAAGCCTGCGGCGATCACGGTGCTGTCGTGGGCAAGTTGGGCAAATGTGATTGTTTCGTACTGTCGTTTCCCTTGGACGTCTCGCTTTCCGGCAACGGCAATCGCGGTCGCGTCCGGCCTGACGACCGCGACTTCATCGAGCAGCAGCCCCACATTGAAAACCGTTGATGTCATCGTGGCATCCGCCATTCAACTACTCTCTAATCCCTTAACCGGCTGGAGGAATCGGCCATGCCGACAAGTGGCTCCAGAGTTGAGTTTTATAAGGATAAACGCTTCCAATTTATATCCGGCCGGGAACATGAGCCGCTTGTGGTCTTCGCCCATCCAGAGATAAATCTCTGGGTCAATCTGTTGTTCAACAACTCTCTGGTCCACTCGCCCCTGAGGGGTATGGGGCTTTCCGCTGATCATTGATTCTTGCCACAACATAATCCATCAGTTCGGCGGCGACATCCACATCACAGGCCGCTGAAAGCCCTTTCCATCCTGGAACAGCATTGGCTTCCAGTAAATACCAACCCCCTTCGCCGTCGGGCAGAAAGTCGAGCCCGGCGATTGATAGTTCCAGCGTTTGCATGGCTTGCCGCGCGACCTGCGCGACGTCGTCGGGGATTGGCGCGAGGGTGGCACTAGCACCGCGGCTGAGATTGGTTCGCCAACTATCGGCCGAAGTTCGTCGCATTCCCCACATTCTCTCACCGAGCACCAGCACCCGTAGGTCGTAGCCTGGGTGGGGTACAAACTTCTGCAAATAGATAATCTGCCCCATTTGCTGCAGCGTTTTGAACACGCGATGGGCAAGATCGGCGTCCTCGACCCGCATGATCCCCCGCCCTTCTCCACCAAAGATCGGCTTGACGACGACCGACGGCCCTATTTCTTCGAAGGCGGCCATCGCATCTTGCCAGGTCTGACAGACGTGCGTTTGCGGAACCCGATAGCCGGCCGCCGATAGCTTGGAAAGGGACAGATACTTATCAATCGCCAGTTCCATCGACTTGGGTGGGTTGATGATTAACACGCCTTGCCGCTCGAGTCCGGCCAACGCATCCATGCGGAAGACCACTTGTTCGAGTGATCCTAGCGGCATCGTGCGGACGATCACCGCGTCGAAGTTTTCCGACAGTATCGTCTCGGCAGAAATCGACTCGCCAGCACCAATGCGCGATTGCAAAGACGAGAATTCCAAACGCTCGAGTAGGGCTTTGCCGCGCGCGGCCCTCTGCAGATCTTGGAAGTACCAGCTATCTGCGTTAGCGAGCACGCCGATGCGTGGCAATCGAGCACTTCGATTCATGGCCGTACTTAACCTTGCCCGAACGAATTGGCCAGCACTTCCAGGTTTTTCTTGCCGAAGATGGTCGATTTGCCATCCTGCAGGCTGACCAAACAGACTTCCGCCGGACTAAACAGCAGCGGGTCGATTTGGTAGAAGTCGAACTTGGCGTCTCGCAGAATCTGTTCAAAGGGTTGCCCATACATCAACGATGTACTGCTGGGCAGTTTCTCGCCGAACTCGCTCAGCCGCTGCGATGTTTCGTTAACCCATAACGTCACCGTGCCGCCGTACAGGATAGCGTCGTTCGTGCGGCCAATGCCCACCACGTCGTCAGCGGCAATCGGCGGAAGTGGGGCCGCACCGAACCCGCTGGCAATCTTCGAGAGGTCGAACTTCAGCTCGTGCAGCTTGTGCAAACACGTTTCGACGCTACGAGCGACCACCTGGACGTGTCCCGCGATACTGGCGGTTCGCGCGACAAGCAGCACCAGTTTTTTGGGATCGACGTGGCAATCAGTGGCAATTTTCTGACAAACGTCATCTCCGGGAAGCTGAGATGCTTCCAGCACCCCCACGGCGACGGGGTACTCGTCGGTTAAGTTCAGCTCTTGGATGACCGGCTCCTTGGCCGCTTTAACACGCATCGGCCCCGAGCCCATCCCGAAAAAATTCTCGGTTTTAATCTGCCAGCCGGCGTACTGCGAAGCGATACAGGCCAGCTCTGGGCGATCAGTACACACGTTAACAAACGTCCGCGTCCCGGGAGCATCGCCCAGCGAGAACGACACTTCGCCAAGCCCTGCCAGGCAAATCTCGGCCATCTGGCGTCCGGCTTCCAGTCCCCCCCGGCCTGCGGTCACCCCTAAATCAAGCACTTTAGCGCCACACGCAAGCTGAACCAGCTCTGCTCCGATTTCCTGCGGCGTATCGATAATCGGCTGTACCAGGGCATGAGCCCGCTGGTTTAATTCCAAGATTTTCTCCTTGGTTTTTAAGCGTTTTACGTGTTTTGCGTCGGCGTCAGGGTGGTGGTCGTTTAAATTTTCGCTGAATGCCAGAAAACTTCACATGGGCGAAGTCCCTCCATCATCCCCGTCTTACCCTAATGCTGCAATGACGCTCGATGCTGGGGGGCGGCAGTGCTATTGACGCTTTTTGCCGCATTCTCCTATACTCAGTCGCTTGTTTGTAAGCATTTTATACGAAACGCTTTAGTGGCAACCACGCTTCGATCGCGTTTCCCGCAGGCCCCACTCTTAAAGCGTTAGATCAGCGATGAAGTCGGAACGTCGGCACGAAATCCAAGAGAATTC
Organism: Bremerella alba; assembly: GCF_013618625.1. Classification (NCBI taxonomy): domain Bacteria; kingdom Pseudomonadati; phylum Planctomycetota; class Planctomycetia; order Pirellulales; family Pirellulaceae; genus Bremerella; species Bremerella alba. Next base: position 607,617 of record NZ_JABRWO010000002.1, read on the forward strand.
CCTAGCTCACTTTCTCGAAGGTCTTCTGGAGCGAGCCAAACCTCACGCGACGATGATCGGCGGGGTGGCCTTGGCGCTATTATTAGGATTCGTCGGTTACGTCATCCTGAATACCGAAAGCGGTGTCGTAAAGAACGAAGAGTGGGGTGCTGTTTTCACGACGCTCGACGAGTCGTTCCGTGTTGGCGAAGACGACGTCAAACGCCAGGAAGTCGCTCAAGAGTTCGCTACTCTATCGACCGACTACGGCACGTCGCGTCCGGCCTTATGGGCCGAGTACTTCTATGGTCAACAAAACCTGACACAAGCCAGCGACCTGGCGTTCAGTGACCCTCAATCGGCCACCGCAGATATTGAGCGGGCACTAAAGTCCTTCCAAAAGGTATACGACGAGTCTGACCTGCCGGTTCTCAAGGTGAAAGCACTTTGGGGAATGGCCGAGGCTTACGAGCTTCAATCAACCAAGGAATCGCTGGCTAAGGCCAAAACCAACTACGAAGAAGTTCTGGTCATCTGGCCCGACACCAACACGTCAACGCTTGCCAAACAGCGTATTGAACGACTCGACAACCAAGGGGTCGATGGTTTCTATGCCTGGTACCGCGATCAAGACTTCGTCGCTCGTGCCGCAGAAGTCGAGCGAGAAAACCGGGCTCCGATCGGTGGTGGACTGCCAGGCATGGATATGGGTCTAGAAGCCCCCGGCGGCGGTGGACTGTTCGATTCGCCAGGCACAACGCCCGCCCCAAGCGACAATCCTCTCTTCACGCCCAGCATGGATCTGAAGGGTGCCGAGGGTGAAGACACCCCGTTGAAGCCATCCACATTCACCGAAAAGGAGAAGGAAGCCGCCAACAAGCCGGCCTCCCCAACCGGTGAGAAAGCAGAAGACGATGCCGATGGGCTCATCGAAGGATCCGCAAAACAGAATGCCGGTTCGCTAGAAGAATCTTCCGCAGATGAAGAGCCTGCGGAAGAGAAGCCTGCCGCCGAGGAACCCGCCAAAGAAGAACCTAAAGAAGAGAACGCTGATTAAGCGAACCTCCCTTTCGGCAGAACTCTTGATAAAATATCTGCATGGCCACTTACCGGTGGCCATGTTTTCTTTCTTGGGTCTCATTGCATGCGATACACGGTCGACATAACAGACGCCGGTCAGCGGCTCGATCAATTCGTTACACGCCGCATTAAAACGGCGAGCCGCGGGCAAGTCCGCGAGGCGATTGACAGCGGACAGATCACCATCAATGGTCAACCGATGAAGCCTTCGCACAAACTTCGAGATGGTGACGTCCTCGAGTATCCAGAGATTGGTGCACGCGTCGAAGAGCAGACGCCTGAGCATGTCGACCTGAATATCATCTTTCAGGACGAACACTTTGCGGCGATCAACAAACCCTCAGGCATGGTCACTCACCCGGCGAAAGGGCATTGGGACGGCACCCTGACGGCAGCACTCATTGCCAAGTTCAGCCAACTGAGCGACATCGGTGGTGCTTCACGCCCCGGCATCGTCCACCGCCTGGACCGAGATACGAGCGGCGTGCTGGTGATTGCCAAGAACAATCAGGCCCACGAGGCCCTTTCACAGCAATTTGCCGACCGCTCGACCGAGAAGGAATACTTTGCGCTGGTCGCTAACTGCCCCGATCGCGACCGAGACGTGATCAATCAACCGATTGGTCCTCACCCGCGTTATCGCGAGCGAATGTCGATCGTCCGAGACGATCCCGAAGCAAAAGAAGCCCAGACGTTCTACGAAGTCACCGAACGTTTCGACGGATTCTCGGCCTTCAAGGTATTCCCCAAAACAGGTCGCACCCACCAGATCCGCGTGCACCTGGCCCATATCAAACACCCGGTGCTTTGCGATCGAGCTTATGGCAATCAAGCCCGGATGACGCTCGGAGAAATTGCCAGAACCGATGACGAACAAATCATCCTTGCCAGAACCGCGCTGCATGCCCGGCGCTTGAAGATCAACCACCCGGTCACCGGCGAGCCCCTCGAGTTCGAGGCGCCGATCCCGGAAGACCTTCACTCGACTCTGGAAATCTTACGCAAGTACCGCTCGGTATAGACGCGATCGTCAGGGTACAGCAGCTGCATCATATCTGGCGTACCGACGGCCCGCGTCGTGTAGAACAATTCTCCGGCCCCATACCCGGCCGTGGCCCCTAGGTAGATTGCCGCCCCCTTCACGCGTTCAAAGACGTAAGCCTTTTCTTCGGGAAACTGCGTTTGATAGCAGCGAATGCTCTCCAGTTTCCGCTCCAGGCAATCGGTAATATCGTGCACGAAGCTGCCAGGAGCGTCGAGCTTGTGGATCGGCTCAAAGGCGATTTTGTAATACAACTGCCGACCGATGGTGTGCACCGGGAGGTGATCGAACGTCTCGTCCCACTTCGTCAGCCGCGAATAAAAGACGGCCGCGTCGGTGATTTGCATGGCCTGCCAATGATCGGGCGAGGCCATCGGCGTGCGATCCCCAAACCCAATCACCACCTTGGGACGATACTTGCGAAATTCTTTGGCCAGCGTGACGCGTGCTTCGAAGCTGTCGAAAAGCTTACGATTGGGAAGATCGAGCGTAATCCTTTTCTGAACGCCCAACACCTTGGCCGCTTCGGCAGCTTCCGCCAATCGGGTTTCTGGGTCAGGCGAACGTGGTGTAGGTTCGCCATCGGTCAGGTCAATGATCCCCACCGAATGCCCCAGGTCGGCGAGCTTGGCCAGCGTACCACCACAGGCGATCTCGACATCATCCGGATGGGCACCAACCGCCAGGATTTCGATCTGGGGATATTCTTTTTCAACGTCAACAGTCAATAGATTCTCTCCAGATAGGTTGGCCCAGAGATTTATCTCTGGGTGGCTGTAGGCCACAAGCGGCTAGCGTTCCCGGCCGGATAAAAAATGGCAGCCGCTATTCTGTTTCAGCTCAACTCATTAGCCGCTTGTCGGCGACGCCGACCCAGAGATAAATCTCTGGGCCAACCTTCGCTGGGAGTAACGGTTCGCATGCACCTGGTTTGTCCTCTCCCCGTTGGGGGCGAGGGAACCGGAGGGTGTTAGCTCTTCTTGAGTGGCTTCTTGGCGCTAACCAAAAAGGTTGGATTCGAAGCTTCAAAGCGGTGGCGTTCCAACTGATACGTGGAGTGCGAGATGTTCACCATCGTGACTTTGGCCGATTCCATTTCGCTGTCGAACAGCTGGTGCATTTCGGCCAGGTTTTCGATACTACTCAGGTTGCACACAATTCGGCCACCGGGCTTAATTCTGGTCATTGCCTGTTCGCAGATACCGCGAACCTGGCGACCGGTGCCGCCGATAAAGACACAATCAGGGTCCGGCAAGTCGGCCCAGGCCTCGGGGGCTTTACCAAGCACGGCATGCACGTTCTTCACGCCGAAGGCCTCGATGTTGGCGCGAATTAGGCCGTGGTCTTCAGCATCCATTTCAATCGCGTAAATCGAACCCTTTTCAGCGATCATGCCTGCTTCGATCGAAACACTACCGCTACCCGCACCGACATCCCAAACGACACTCGAGTCGCCTAGGTCTAACAGCGATAACGCAATGCAGCGAACTTCCATCGGCGTGAGCAGGCCCCGTTTGGGCTTGGCCTGACGGAAGACATCGTCCGGGTTGCCGAACTTGCGTTTGCCCACCAGCGACATCGGCCGATCGGGCACGTCTGGCTTGCGTACCAGGATCATCACATTGAGCGGGCCAAAGCTTTGCTCGCTGATTTCCTTCAAGTCGCCTTGGGTGACGCACTCGTTCGGCGAACCGAGGTTCTCGCAGACGTAGGCATGGAAGTAGTCGAGATCGTGCCCCAGCAGCGTCTTGGCGACTTCCCGTGGTGGGATCTCTTCGGTAGTGAACAGCCCGATCGCTTCGGAAATCCGGGCGGCAGCCACCACCGATTCCAACGGTTGGTTGGCCAGATTGGCCAAGTGGGCATCGTCCCAGCTTTCTTTGATCCGCGCAAAAGCCAGCTGCATACTGCTGACATGCGGAATGACATGAAAGAGGTCTTTGCCGAGCTTATCGCACAAGTACCGCGACACTCCATAGAAAAGGGGATCGCCGCTGGTCAGCAGGACGACATCTTGGTCATCGTGCTTTTCCAACGCCTCCACGATTTCGTTCAGGTCGCCGCCGACGGGCACCTTTTCAGCAGTGACTTTCTCGACATGGACCAGGACCTGCGGATTTCCGATGATGACCTGGGCATCGCCGAGGATCCTCGTCGATTGGCTGGTCAGCCCGTCGAGACCATCGTCGCCAATACCTACGATAACTATTCTGGGAGTTTTACTCACCGATTGTTCCAATTCCAAGCGTCAGAAGTAGAAAAGACTTAGGTCAATTTTACGAGATGCGACGGTCCCTGGAAAGTTCACCCGCCCAGTCCCCCAAATCCTAAACCACCTGGAAGTGGTGATCCTCCTCATGATTCAGCAAACTGCGGTTTGATGAGCTAGAATTCGATTGTTTCCCAGGGCAACTCTTAGATAGGAATTGGGCATGTCGATTGAATCGGTAAATTTCTGGATCACCACGATCCTTTTGACCTTAGCGACAGCACCGGCTGCGATGGCCTGTACGCGCGTTTTGTGGAACGACAATGATCTGGCTGTTGTTTCCGCTCGCACGATGGATTGGCCTGAATCGACCGAGCCCACGCTTTTGGTCTTTCCTCGTGGAATTCAACGCGACGGCGGCAATTTGGTCGGGCACGAGGTTATTCCTGAGAATCCGGCCAAGTGGACCTCGAAATACGGTAGCCTGATCACCACCGTCTATGGCATTGGTACTGTCGATGGAATGAACGAAAAGGGACTCGGCGTTCATGCGTTGTACTTAACCGCCACGAACTACGGCGAGCGAGACCCCAAAAAGGCAGGCGTACATGCTGGATTGTGGGCTCAATACATCTTGGACAACGCCAGCAGCGTGCAGGAAGCACTGGAACTGAACGAGAAAATTCAGGTCGTCATGGTCGAGGCACGGGGCCGAACGGCATCGCTTCACCTGGCTTTGGAAGATGCCAGCGGCGATTCGGCCATTATCGAATACATCGACGGAAAGCCGGTTGTGCACCATGGCAAGCAGTACAAGGTTATGACTAATGACCCTGCTTACGACGAGCAATTGAAACTACTCAAGGCCGTCGACTTTTCCAATCCGAGCAGTGACCTGCCGCTACCAGGTAACGTCAACCCGCGAGATCGCTTTCAACGGGCCAGCTATTATGTGAACTTGCTTCCCAAGCCCGAATCGCAACAGCAGGCGATTGCCGGCGTGTTGGCAATCGCTCGGAATGCTTCGGTACCTTTTGGCGCGCCGTACAAGAGCTTTGGCGTCTACAACACCGAGTACCGAACGGCCATGGACCTGACCAACCTGCGGTACTTCTTTGAACTGACGACCAGCCCGAGCGTTATTTGGGTCGACCTTAAACAGCTCGACCTTTCGTCCGGCGCACCGGTCCTGCAGTTGGATCCGTATCACAATACGTTGGAACTGTCTGGCAACGTCAGCCAGAAATTCCAGAAGATCGAAGCCGCGCCGTTTTAGTTCGGCGCATGAGAAAACGCCCTTGCATTTGCCAGGGCGTTTTCCGATGTTCGGGCTGCTTGGATTGCAGCTTAAGCCTGGAACGACGAACCGCAACCGCAGCTTCGTGTGGCGTTCGGGTTGTTGAACGCGAAACCGCGTCGATCGATGCCGTCGTAGAAGTCGACCGTGGTACCATCGAGGTACAACGCGTGCTTCTTATCGACAACAACTTCCACACCGTGAAAGTCGTACTTGGAATCCTTCTCTTCGTTGAATTCGTTTTCCAGCGTCAGGCTGTACGAGAAGCCACTGCAACCACCGGCGGTGATACCGATACGCAGCTTGGTACCATCTTCGTACTTCTGGTCTTCCAGGATCCGCTTGACTTCGCCGGCCGCTTTTTCGGTGATGACGACTGCCATGTTATACTCACTCCAGACGTTAAATTAACGCAAACTTGTATGTGTTTATTATTATCGATGCCCCGAGACGGGGAAAGGGTGCAAATTTTTTTGGGGAAACCCCAACGCCCTATTATTACCGATTCTACCTAAAAAATCGAGGGTACCGGCACCCGAATTCCCTCTTTAGGCAATCAACTTACGCAGTTTATCCACGGCAGTCGCCACGACGTCAACGGCAAAATCAACTTCTTCGGTCGTGTTGAACCGCCCAATCCCAAATCGCAGGCTGCTTCGCGTTAGGTCCTCGGAAAGCCCAATTGCCTGCAGCACGTGGCTGGTCTGTGGATTGGCCGAAGTACATGCCGAACCGCTGGAAACGGCGATCTCGCGGACATTCATCATCAACGCCTCGCCATCGACTCGATCAACCGCGAAGTTCAAATTACCCGCCAACCGGGCTTCTGCCGCCTCAAGCTGGGGCCCATTGAGTTGCAGCCCGGTGATTCGCTCGTTAAGCCCTAACCACAGCTGATCTCGCAACTGGGCCAATCGCTGCGACTCTTCGTTCATTTCGGCCAAACTCAAACGGACCGCTTCTGCCAGGCCGACGATGCCCGGCACGTTGAGCGTGCCGCTACGCATTCCTCGTTGCTGTCCCCCGCCGAAGATCGCCGGCTGAAGACGAACCCGCGGGCCGCTTTTCCGTACAAACAGCCCACCGATACCCTTGGGCCCGTACATTTTGTGGGCTGAAAAACTCATCAGATCGACACCTAGCCGCTCGACGTCGACGGGAATCTTCCCCACGGCCTGAGTTGCATCGCAGTGTAAGAGCACGCCCTGCTCTTTGCATATCTGGCCGATCTCGGCGATCGGATGGATCACGCCGATTTCGTTGTTAGCGAACATTACGGAAACGAGCGCTGTATCTGACCGGATTGCCTGGCGAAGCTGATCGGCGTCTAGCATGCCGGCCAGATCATCGCCGGCTTGGCGGGGCGATAGCCGTGTGATCTCGAAGCCTTGTTGTTCCCTCTGCTCGAGCGGATCGAGCACTGCTTTATGCTCGGTCGTGACGGTCACCACGTGGTTCCCGCGGCGACGACGCTGCGAGAGCACGCCGCTAAGGGCCAAATTATTGCTTTCCGTCGCCCCACTGGTAAAGACAATTTCCGTGGCCGAGGCCCCAATCGCCGTGGCAATCGACTGCTGCGACGATTCGACCAACCGCTTGGACTCTTCTCCGAAGAGATGTCCTACGCTGGACGGGTTGCCGTACGCCTGGGTAAAGGTCGGCAGCATCGCCTCGACGACACGAGGATCGACCTGGGTGGTAGCGTGATTATCGAAGTAGATGGGCACTGTCGCAGCCAAAATGGTGAACCGGATCGTCAACGGCCACCATTGTACTCGATTGCGTGGGCAGAAAACCTCTCGCGCACCCCGCAAGGGGCACGCCGGTCATTCAGCTCAGATCAACCGCTAGTTGCCGTAGATCGCCTTCAGGCACATGCTCGACCAGGTCTCGAACTCTTCGAGCTTGGCCAGCAGATCTCCCACCGGGCGGAAACCGGCATCCAGAATGTCTTCTTCGTTGGGAATCACTTCCGGGCGTTCAATCTTGCACAGATAAACCACCCCCAAGTGAACGCGACCGACTTCCGATTCGTCGTCGTTAATCAGGCCGGCACAGACCATTTTGTGCGGAGCGTTGAAAGTGACTTCTTCCTCCAGTTCGCGTCGCATGCCTGCCTGAAACGGGTCTTCGGCATCGCTGGGAGCATCTTCCGACGAAACATGCCCGCCAATGCCGACACTGCGTTTGCTATGCAAGCGAGATTCGCCTTGCCCCTTGCCGCGGACGTACTGAAAGACGTGCTTGGTCCCTTGGTCGTCTTTGTATTCAAAAATAACGTAGGGGATAAGCTGCTTGAACTCGGGCGACTTTTCCATGATGTCGCGAGGGCGGAAGCTCATCTGCTCGGGTGTCAGCAGTTGATTCAAATAGGTCTCGACATCGTCGTGAAACCCCTGAAATTGCCCGATCTCGTGGAACTTCTCGGTGGGAACCACTAAGACCTGTTCGACTTCCGCTATGCTCATCTAACTTTCCCTTCCTTGTGGGGGCTTACCTTGGGACGTTTTACGGGGCTATCGTACCCAATTGCTATCATGCTATCGACTCCCCCCTTCGCGTTTGTCTCGCGATGCAGGGAAAGGATTGATTTCGCTCGTCACGAAATGATTTGCTTTCTCAGTTTCAGCTCGTAAGAGCCGTTATACACGATAATTCCCCGCGAAATCATCCGATTTCTGAGAAAAGCCTGATAACGCGAGGATCCGCACCACTACGCCCTCGCCCTAAAGGATCAGCATGGCATCCCCATAGCTGTAAAAGCGGTACTCTTCGTTGATCGCTTCCTTGTATGCCCTACGCAGGAGCTCGTCTCCGCCGAAGGTCCGTACCAGAATCAAAAGCGTTGATTTAGGCACGTGGAAGTTCGTCAGCAAAGCGTCAACGGCTTTGAACTGGTAAGGGGGGCGAATGAACAGATTGGTTTTGCCTGTCCATGGTTCAAGCTTGCCACTTGCGGCTGCCGTTTCCAGTACCCGCGTGGCCGTCGTTCCCACGGAAATCACCCGGCCACCATTGGCTTTAATTTCGCCTAAACGGTCGACGGTCGCTTGATTGATTTCGCCATACTCGAAATGCATTTCATGCTGGTCGATGTCCTCGACACCGATCGGACGAAATGTCCCCATGCCGACATGCAGCGTGACAAATTGCCGGTCGACCCCTTGGGCGCGGACCTTGTTGAGCAGTTCGTGCGTGAAATGGAGCCCTGCGGTGGGGGCCGCTACGGCCCCTGGGTTTTCGGCGAATACGGTTTGGTAGTCTTTCCAATCCTCCGGCATCATCTCGCCGCCGCGAATATAGTGCGGCAGCGGAACGCGGCCGACGCGTTCGAGCACATCGAACGGCGACTCACCGGAAAGCGGCTTTACGGCCCACTGCCCGCCACCTAGATTAGCAAGCAGTTCCAACTCGGTATCTTCGCGTGCTTCGCGGTTCTCGAGAATGACCTTTTCGCCCGGCTGGATCTTGCCGCGTGTTTTCGCCAGGACCAGCCAGTTACCTTGAGGATCGGTTTCGATAAACAGCCCCTGCCAGCGGCCGCCGGTGGTGGCTCGCCGGCCCATTAAGCGGGCTGGTACCACTTTGGTGTTATTCAACACCAGGCAGTCGCCTGACTTCAGGAATTCCGGCAAGTCCCGCACGTGCTGATGCAAGATTTCCTGTGTCTGTCGGTTGACGACCAGAAGCCGCGCGTCGGACCTTTTCTCCAAAGGTTGCTGCGCGATCAAATCGGAAGGAAGATGGTAGTCGTACTGGTCGATATTGGTCATAGAACTCGCAAAACATCAGTGAGAAACTGCTGGTCGACGTCCGTCCGTTGTGTCGTCCATGGTTGAGTATACGCCGTCAGCGGCAAACTCGACTAGGCCCGCACCTTCTGCCATTGGCTACCAACACCATGCCTGAACCCCTGAAGCGCATCTTGATTGTCACCACCGAACTGGGCCTGGGCGGTGCCGAACGATGTGTTGCTAATCTGGCGTGCGGCCTCGACCAGGCGAAGTACGCGGTGCAAGTCGTCGCCTTGGCACCGTCTCCGGAGCCCCCCAAAGATGCACTTATTCGCCAGCTTCAGGACGCCCAGATACCGTTCACATTTTTAGGTTGCCGCACCAAGTGGCAGTTTCTTTCCGCCACCAGCCAGCTGAAACGCATCATCCGCGAGACCCAGCCGGACGTCGTTTGGAGCTTTCTATTCCACGCCAATATCATCGCCGCGATGGCGACACGTGGGGAGAACGTGGTTCGGCTGCAATCACTTCGAGTCATCGAACAAGGGGGCTGGCGAAGATCGCTTCAGGCGTGGGCCGCCAAGGGTGCCGATCGCGTACTGTGCGTCAGCGCTGGTGTACGGCGGTTTGCTGCTGAGACACTTGGCATTGCTGAAGCCAAGTTGCAGGTCATTCCCAACGGCATCGATGTCGACTCAATCGTACCGACCACCTATGCCGAGCCGGTCGATCGTAAGCATCGAATCATCGCCGTAGGTCGGCTAGATCCGCAGAAAGACTACGAAACCATGCTGCAAGCGGTCTCAAACGTTACCGTCGGCCAAGACAAATGGGAACTCGTGATCGTAGGTGATGGCCCCGAACGAAAGAAGATCGCCGAGGCCGCACTCCGCTATGACACGACCGAAAGGATGCAAATGGTCGGCTGGCAGCCTGACGTCTCTTCGTGGCTGCGCGACGCCGAGATCTTCCTGCTCACCTCTCGCTGGGAAGGCATGCCCAACGCACTGATCGAAGCGATGGCTCATGGTCTGGCCGTGGTCTCTACCAACGTCGAAGGCATACCTGAGCTACTGCCCGGTGAATTGGCCGCTCAGATTGCTAGCAAAAAGCAACTGCTAAGCGGACAGTCAATTCTCGAAAAGCTGATAGCAAACCCGGCACTGCGCCAGCAACTGGGCCAAGCCAACCGCAATCAGATCGAAGCTCACTTTTCGCTTCGCCAAATGTTGCAGTCTTACGAAACCATGCTGGACTACGTACTTTCCAATCGGCCCCCACAACGCTAGCAGCACCGATTACATAAGCTGCAAAACTTTTTCTGAATGGGGGAAAGCTCGCAACTCAGGAGGTGGTCGATCGTTAGCCACGCTAGCGATATCTGCTAGCGACATTTTAACGTGGGTTTCTGGATTGACGAAAAATGCCCACCGAATATCCTCAAGCACATGCTCATCAGGTGACATCGATTTTTGATGTTTTGCTGAATAACTAACAACCAACTAACGAATATTTTCTTACGTCCGAAGCTTGCTCGACGCGACGATGCCATCCCGATTAGGCCACTATCGGGGGAATGTTTATCGTCACGGAATCAAAGATTGAAGCCGGGTCGGGCAAGCCCTGTGAAGTCGCTAGTGCAGCGGCGACTTCACAAGATCCGTCGATTTGGGGCACGGATGCGCCACGACGGATTTTTTCTCTCCCGCCCTGCCCTGCGGCGGATTGCTCCGGTAAGCTGGACGTTTTGCCCGAATTCTCTCTACTGATCCTATGGCCGCTCCTACCGTTCACATCCCAGTTCTGCCGGCAGAAGTCCTGCAGTGGCTCGATCCCCAGCCCGGTAAAATCCTTGTCGATGGCACCCTCGGTGGTGGCGGGCACACACGCATGATGGCCGAAAAACTGGGGGACGAAGGATTCGTCGTTTCGGTTGACCGCGACGTGATTGCCCTCCAGCGGGCCGAAGAGACCCTGGCCGGGCTTCCCGTAAAGATCGCTCACGCTAACTTCGTCGAGATCCCGAAGATCCTCGATTCACTCGAAATCGACCAAGTAGATGGCATTTTACTCGACCTTGGTTTATCGAGCGATCAACTGGTCGATGACGATCGCGGGTTCAGCTTCGAGTCTGACGGCCCGCTCGACTTGCGATTCGACCTGCGCGACAAAAAGACCGCGGCCGACCTGGTCAATCATCTGAAAGAGAAAGACCTGGCCGATTTGATCTATCAAAACGGCGAAGAACGCTTGAGCCGGCGGATCTCTAAAAAAATCTGCCACATTCGCAAAGAAACCCCCTTCGAGACCTCGAAGCAACTGGCCGACGTCGTTATCAGTTGTTATCCGCCGATTGGTGGAAGTGGCCGGGGAAGAATTCACCCTGCCACACGCACCTTCCAGGCTCTGCGAATCGCTGTGAACCGCGAACTATCGTCGCTGGAAACAGCCCTGGAAACCCTGCCAGATCGTCTGAAACCGGGCGGCCGTTTGGCCATCATCAGCTTCCACTCTTTGGAAGATCGCCCGGTGAAACAAGCTTTTCTGGAAGACCCGCGTCTGAACCGTCTGACCAAAAAGCCCGTGACGGCCAGCGACGAAGAGATTGCCCAGAACCCAAGAAGCCGCACCGCGAAAATGCGGGTCGCGGAACGGGTTTAAAATAATAAGAGATGCCCCGCTCGACACGGGGCATCTCTTATTTATCTAACCGTTAATTCCCAAGTACGTCCATTATCAGAATGGAAACGGGAAGGGAAATGGAAACGGTAGCGGGAAGGGGAAGTCGTTTGCCGGAGGCTCGTAGCCATCATCCAGCGTCGCCAAGAAGGCGACAATCGCGAGCTCTTCTTCTTCGGTCAGCCCCAGATCACCCACGATTCCAGCGGTAAGATTGACCGGCACCTCAGGCTCATCCCATTCGCCAGGTACATCTCGGGTGTTGTAAAAGTGGACGATCTCTTCCATCGATTTGAACACGCCGTTATGCCCATAGGCTTTGACAAATCCAGTAAAAGGCCGCATGTTGACATTTCGCAAGGTGGGCGTCTTGTGACGTCCTTCTGCGTCATCAACGTCCTGCTGGGTAAGCTCCTTGTTCAAGACCTTTAGCGGCGTTTCTTCGACGGGAGTTGACTGCTGCGACAAGAAGAAGTTTTCCAACGTGGCAGCCAAGCCGCGATCGACGAAGTTACGACGGTCGGGATTGAAGCGTCGTGGCATGAAGTAGAACGGATTGTCAGGATTCTTGGGAATGCCGATATTGTGGTAGGCAAAGTCGGTAAACAGCGGAGGCAACGTTTCGCCGTCGACTTCCCGCGGAGAACTAGGATGACAAACCCCACAACGCCCCTTGCCATGTTCGGCAATCTCTTCGAACTTTTCCTGATCTTCATCGCTCAACAGTGAGGGTGCTCCGAATGGAGTTTCAAACAGCCACAAGCCAAACTTTTCTTGCTCAGTAAATTCTGCTTCACCGGCCAACCAAAGATCGAACTTGGAACTGAATGGATTGACCTCGCTCGAACGCTCAAAAGCGGCAATCGCTTTGCCGATTCGATCGTAGGCTTGCTCAACCACTTCTTCGTCTTGGAAATCAAGCGAACCAGGGCCCCAGACATTGAGGAACTGTTGTCGATAACGCGAGAAAAACACTTTTCGAATGACGGCCTTTTTGTTAGGGACGTTGTGCTCCAAAGGATTCAAGAAAGGTCCCAGAGCCTGTTCGGCCAGCGGATCGTACTCTGGACTGCTGTCCGCCTCGGCGAACATCGCATGCAACCCCGCTGCACGCCCATCCCAAAACATGCCCCCTTCCCAGTCGACTCCGAAAGGATCAGGACCAATAAAACGCAGGTCACCGGAATCGCCTGCATAGGCGGCAGAAGGTGGCTTCCGCGATCCGAAGCGGCTAGGTATGGCTCCGAAGTGCGGCCCCCAAAGTAAGTTCACAAAGAGATTAGGACTCGTAAACCCAGTGTCTGGTGCATGGCAAGAGACACACCCTTGCCCTGCCGGTACCGAAAGATTGGTGTCGTTATAGAGCGATCGCCCCAACTGTTCGATCGGCTCTAGGTTGTCTTGTTGTGGGGCGAGCGGAAACCCAAACGAGAGTAGCCCTTGGGCCATACAGGTTTGGCCGCCGGCCAAGATAAGCATCAAACTAAAAAAAGATACGCGTCGCAGATATGTATTCACTTCAAACTCCCCCGAAGTCTGTCATTTAGATTCTCAGTCCAGCAAAAGTTAGCAATGGCGAAGGAGAATCCGGGGGTGGCCTGGCGTTGGGCCTTTTTAGAGAACGAAGCACGACAGCCACACGAAGGGGCCAGAGAAGCGATGCCGATAACATCGCTTCCGCAAGATCGAATACTACATTCCGACCTTTACTATCCATGCCCCTGCGCTACAATTGCGTGCTAGTGTCATGAGAGCGCATACCAATAGCGCTCTTCGATGCATCGGTCAGTAAGCCTTCCGGTTGGCGCTGGGACTTACTGGCCATTTTTATGCGCGTCCACTGATGGACACACTTTGGATTCAAAAGGTTGGTGTTCTGCTCTGCGTCGATTCAATCAGTCGCGCTTAATGCATTGCTGAGGAATCAAAAAAAAGTCGCCCTAATTAGGCAGCCGAGCATGCGTTGGCCCCCTGACCCTAACGCAATTCGCAAAGAACATATCACAACGTCTTTAAGACCTCGCAACTTTAAATGCGAGCGACGCTGTAATTACAAGAGGTTTCGTGGACCTGCTAACTCCCCCAAAAGCGATTGTGTAAGGTTGATTCATGGAATCGCACAAAAACACACCACGCCACCCAATTGGCGTAGACTCGACTTACAGAGGAAGCCCGCGCTGCCCTCAACAGGTCTATACAAACTGCGTATTCGTCAAAGTTTGACATTGAACACGCTTTACGTTTTACCCCGTTTTCCGATCAAGTCAACGATCTTTGATAAGAAATCCTCCAACAATAGGGGGTATTTACGCCACTACTTTAAACCAGTCATATAGAAACGCGCACGATCGGGTCAAGAAACAAAAAAAGCCACTTCGCACAGGGCGAAGTGGCTATACAAGTGAGACCGCTGGGGCTCGAACCCAGGACCTACGGATTAAAAGTCCGTTGCTCTACCGACTGAGCTACAGTCTCGGTTGGGAAGGGGACCAGTTTCCGCCGGATGGCTTAAATTGTCAAGGGGCGGTTCACAGCGATATCGTCGTAACTGGTGTCAGGCTGAGGTCTTGCTACGAAATTAACTTCCTTCAATCTTATCCAGTAGACCGCACGGACGAAGAAATGTTCACCTTTAGGGGTGGAATTCTTCGGCGTGACTAGGCCAGGATATCGTGCAGTACGTGGCCGTGGACGTCGGTCAGACGCATGTCTCGGCCACTAAAGCGGAACGTTAGACGACGGTGGTCGACCCCCAGCAGATGCAAGATAGTGGCGTGTAGATCGTGAATTTCGACGCGATTCTCGACCACCTTGTAACCGAACTCGTCGGTGCTGCCGTAGACGGTGCCTCCTTGGACGCCACCCCCGGCCATCCACATGGTGAAACCGAACGGATTATGATCGCGGCCATTTTTGCCTTGGGCGAACGGGGTTCGGCCGAACTCGCCGCCCCATACGACCAGCGTCGAGTCGAGCATCCCCCTTTGTTTCAGATCGGCCAGTAGCGCGGCGATGGGTTGGTCGACGGCTAGGCTATTTTTCTCATGACCGCCCTTTAGATTGTTATGTTGATCCCAACGGTCGTTGCCGACGTTGGGGACCGTCAACTCGATGAAGCGAACCCCGCGTTCGACCAATCGCCGAGAAAGCAGGCACAACCGACCAAAGGTCTGCGTATGCTCGAATGAATGGTTCAAACCATATTCTTCCAGCGTCTGCGGAGTCTCGTCGGCGAGGTCCATCAGGTCAGGCACGGCCGATTGCATGCGATAGGCGAGTTCATAATTTGCGATCGCCGATTCCATCTGATCGTTCTTGCCTACCTGGTCGAGCGTCAGTTGATCGAGCCTACTGAGCAAATCCAACTTGCTGCGCTGTGCGGCAGGGCTTTTGTCTCTTGAGCGAATGTTGGCCACCGGAGGATCGTTGGCAGCAAAGATCGATCCCTGATACGCCGCCGGCAGAAAACCGCTATTGAAGTTATCGAGACCACCCGGCGGGACCAACCCACCATTGAGCACCACGAAGCCGGGCAAGTTGTCGTTTTCACTTCCCAGACCATAGGTTGTCCATGCACCCATGCTGGGCCGCCCTTGCAGCCCGCTGCCGGTATGTAGGAAGTAATTAGCGTTGGTGTGCTCCGAGAAATTCGAGGTCATCGAGCGAACAACCGCCAAGTCATCGACGTGCTTGGCGACGTTCGGAAAAAGTTCGCTGACCTCGATTCCGCTTTGACCGTGCTTTTTAAACTTCCAAGGGCTCGCTAGCGTTCCGCCCAGGTTATTGAACTGCGTGGGCTCCGTTTCCGCAGGAAATGGCTTTCCGTCGTACTTCTTCAACAGCGGTTTAGGGTCGAACGTATCGACCTGAGACGGTCCGCCGTCCATGTACAAAAAGATGACACTGCGGACCTTAGGCGAGGCGTGCGGAGCCCCCAGCAGCCCGAGCCCATCGGCTGCGACTGCGTCGCGCTGTAGCATCCAGTTGAGCGCTACCGAGCCAAAGCCACATGCAGCATGGCCTAGCCATTGGCGGCGGCTTAACATTTCGGAATTTCGAGGACAACAATCCACGCGGCGACTCTCCCGTTAGCGAACAAAAATAAACGGCTTGGCATTCACCAGCACATGCGCCAGGTCGCGCCACAACTCGACCGACGAAGCCGCATGCTGAGGATCAATCGACAACGTCTGCCTATGGCTTTCCAAAAACTGGTTCGCCAGCACAAGCTCTTGGGCAGTGGGCTTTCGTGAGAAGGCCTGCTGAACCATGCGTTCAATCCGCAGCTGCGTATCCTGCGGCGTCTGAGCGATGGCCTGTTGGGCCCAATGTTCGCATTGCTCGATCACCATCGGATCGTTGAGCAAAATCAGCGATTGAGCCGGCACGTTCGATTGATTGCGGCGGCCGATGGTCGTGATCGGTTGCGGCGTATCGAAGGCCAACATCATCGGCGAAAGAAAGTTTCGTCGGACCTCCAGATACACGCTTCGCCGCCCTGCCCCGTTTATGGGACCACTCTTGCCTGGCCGCCCGCGACCTTGCATGAAGGAGGTTAAGTGCACCGGCACGCTCGGGCCATACATCGTTTCGTCGAGTTGTCCGCTCACCATCAACAGGCTGTCACGGATGGCCTCGCCAGAAAGCCGTTTAACTTCGGCTCGATGAAACAGATCGTTCTTCGGGTCGGCCTGTTCGGCAGAGCCTACTTGAAGCGACGACATCTGGTAGATCTGCGAGAGTACGATCCGCCGAATCATTTGTTTGAGCGACCACCCGTCTTCGACAAACTGCACCGCGAGGTAGTCCAACAACTGCGGGTGCGTAGGCAGTTCTCCGAGGACACCGAAGTTATCGACCGTGCGAACGATGCCACGTCCCAGTAGATGATGCCAAACTCGGTTCACGGCTACTCGCGAAGCAAACGGATTGTCGGCATCCATCATCTGACGGGCCAATTCCAGGCGTCCACTGCCGTGTTGATCGTAAGTGTTTTCCGGTCCGGCTATCGCGGTAAGCAATTGCCGCTCGACCTGATCGGCCGGGGTTCGTGAATTGCCTCGGATCAACAGGGCTTCCATTTCCGCCGAGTTATCCCACATGCCAGGAGCCGTTCGCGATCGCCACTTCACGTTGGCCAGTAGCTGCTTCGATTGATCGTGATAGGCCGTGGCGAGCTCGCTCCAGGGACTCTCCTGGTCAGGCATCAGACGGGCCCAATTCCGCACAAGCCAGTCGGCCAGCGGTGCCGTCTCCGGCGAAGCAGGTGCACGCTTCAAGGTTTCCAGAAAACGCTGAATGTTCGCATCGCCAGCGGTCAAGTCGCTGCCGAGTGCCTGAGCGGCTTGAGCCTGATCGTTCATGACCGAGGGTGGCTGCGGTCCTTCGGCAACCTGCAGGATCTCTAGCGGCTGATCGTCGATCGGTGTGAACTCGACGTGGGCGGCATGCCCTTGATAGTCGCGCAGGTCCTGGGTGATCCACTGGGTTGTCGTAGCGTCGCCGGACTTCCACTCTTTGACCGTCACGTTGTGTAGCGGCCCCTGCACCAGACGATGCGAATCGACGACCGCAAACGCCCGGCCGCTTCCCTTGACCAGGTAATGGATGCGGCCATCGCTGAGCGCGAAGGTGTCGGTCTTGAGCGTTCGACCGGCGCGATTCCAGTTGCGAATCTTACCGAAGTCGTCTTGCACACCCTTTTCTAACTTGAGTGCACCCCAACGCACGTCGTACACGGCAGCTTCGTCGGTGCGTACTCCGTTGATTCCCACTTCAGGCGAGGCGTCCCAACTAAACGCTCCGGCCGGCTGAGGACCGCTGCCAAACACGACGCCATCGGTGCGCCACTTTTGCTCAGGCAGCTGGGCATAGTCGTGTATCAGTTGGCCATCGTAGCCTGTAATTGCCGCATGCTGCTGCTGGACCAACTGCTGGGCCTGAGCAATCACTTGGGGGCGTTGATCTGCCGCAGCAGCCAGCACTTGGGCCCAATAGTGCAGCGGATGCTTGGCATCTTGGGCCGCTTCTGTCATAGCCTGGTTCCAAGGCGATTCAGGCGTTTGCAGTTCCTTTTCCCAGCGGCTGAACGCTTGATCGATCGCGTTTTGATAGGCTGACTGGGCTTTCGTTTGAAACTCGATGTTCAGCTTTTCCAACGAATCGGCAATCTGCTGGTTGTGCTGGGCCGATTCAAAACGAACCTGGCGATAGGCCGAACTTTGCAGGAAGCCTGCCTGGGCGTAGTAGTCGGCCTGCGAGATCGCGTCGAACTTATGATCGTGGCAGCGTGCACACGTCACCGTTAGTCCGAGGAACGCTTTGTTCATCACGTCCAACATGTTGTCGAAACGATCGGTTTCGTCCTGGCGAATGTCGACCGGCGAGTGCACCCAGTCGCCCAGATGCCAGAAGCCGGTTCCCAAGACCGATTCGTTGTCGCCCGTTTCGGGATTAGTGCGTGGCGTCTCCAGTAAATCACCGGCAACGTGTTCCACCACCAATTCGTTGTAGGGAACATCTTGATTCAGGGCTCGGATGACGTAGTCGCGGTACTCGTGGGCGTTGGGAATGTCGTAGTCGAACTCGTGCCCGCGCGATTCGGCATAACGCACCAGGTCGAGCCAACGTCGTCCCCAGTGTTCACCAAAGCGGGGAGAAGCCAGCAGACGGTCGACCACCTTCTCGATGGCGATGGGCGATGGGTCGGCCAGAAACGCTTGCGTCTCTTCCGGCGTGGGAGGCAAACCGATCAAGTCGAGATAGAGCCGGCGAATCAGAATGGTAGGCTCGGCCGGGCCGTTGGGGGCGAGATCAGCCTTTTCCAACTTGGCCAAAATGAAACGATCGACCGGGTCCTTCACCCACGCGTCGTTCTGCACATCCGGCAACTCCGGCCGCACAACCGGTTGCCAGGCCCAGTGCTCGGCCTTGCGTTGTTCGAGATCGAAGACTTCCTTGCGGGGTGTATTTTTTTCGTCGCTTACCGGCCAAGGGGCACCACTGGCAACCCACTGTTCGAGCTTGGCGATCTCGTCTTCTGGCATCCGCGATTTGGGCGGCATCTGATAGATACCGTCGTAGTGGATCGCTTCGATCAGCAGGCTTTGGTCGGGCTTGCCTGCGACTAACGACGGACCGCTGTCGCCACCTTCAAGCAAGGCTCCGCGCGACGTAAGGAACAATCCGCCGCCGGGTGTTTCCGAATCAGGCCCGTGGCACTCGTAACACCGCTTTGCCAAAATGGGGCGGATATCCTTCTCGAAGTATTCGAGTTGGGCAGCGTCGAATTGCGGCGTATCGAGTTCCGCAGCGACAGCGGTAAGCGTTGTCGTCGAAATCAAAACGCAGGCAGCCAAACAGGACCGTATCAAGAGTGGTACCATTATTTCCGCAGGGGCAGGATTGTTCGAGGCAGGAAAGCAAGATCAGCAGTCTCTAACTTAGCAATTTGACCCTTGGATAGCCATATTTTCTGATCCTATTTTAGCTTCTGCGCTATTTTATATTCAATACGATAACCCAATTTGCGAGTGAATCCGACGATATGTCCTGTCAACTTGCCCTGAAAGAGTGGAATGTCGTCTGCGAAGCGATCGCTCGCGGACAGCAGATTGTCCTAGCCCGCAAGGGTGGCATCGCCGAGCCTGAGGGGGAGTTTGCACTGCCCAAGAATCGCTTCTGGCTGTATCCCACCCATTTCCACGAGGCCCAATCGAAGCTCAATGGCCTGGGCAAGAAGCTGTTAGAGGACCATCCCGAATTCTCGCAGCCCCCCACGTCGCCCGAAGTGTCTATGAACTTGGTGTGCGAAGTGTCTGAGGCGATCTACCTGGAAGAGGAAGCCAAGCTGGATGTCTCGCTGTTCGAGCAAATTCTCAGCCGAGAAGCGCTTCACCTGCGATACCACTACCGGGCCCCAGGGATCCACTTGCTACTCGTGCGGGCGTACGAGGCAAGCCAGACAGCGACGGTCATTCCGACCGCCGCAATGTCGGGCTGTAAGAGCTGGGTCGAGTTGAACGAGCCGCTAGAGACTGGCGATCTTCGACCGATTGTCGATGAAGCTGATTTCGAGATCCGCAAGAATTTATTACTTTCCGCACTCAAAGCGTGAACCTACAATTCAGTGCCCTGTCCTAAAGGGGCGTTCGCAGCGAACGGTGTTTTTGAAAATGGTCTTGCCATTTGACATTTCATCGTTCAAAGTGAAACTTACCTAGGGACGCGTTAACGCAGCGCGTCATTACTGAAGACCTGCGGTCGGCTCTACACGGCGTTCTGTCCGACCAAATGGTGAGCTTTAGTAGAAAGGAGGTGTTCCAGTGGAATATGTCTGTATTAGCCGAAGAGGTGGCTCTGCCTAACGGCTACCGGCGGGTTGCCGGTAGGCAACCACATTCCTATCGGAACCTCTTCTGAGAATCCGATCAGGCTAGATATGAGGCTCCGCAAGTCCCACGTGGATTTGCGGAGTTCTCTTTTTCTTGGCAGTGTCTTTCGGATAGCGTAGCAAGACGCCAGTGGTCCAGCTCATCGAAAAGACATCAACATTGCTGACATCCGGCTTCTAGATTGACCCTATTCAAGATGGAAGCAAAGTGTCGGGGTCTCTCCGTTTGCATTAGCCGCTAGTGGCCGCTGGGCAAACAGCGCATAAAAAAACGCAGGACAAATGGTCCGGCGTTTTCATAGCGAAGTTTTCGTGAATTACGTCTACTTCTTCAGGTCAAATTCGTAAGTATTCTCGGCCTTATCTTCTACCGTCGCGGTGAGCGTGGACGCCGTATTGTACTTCTTGGGAATGTACGGCACATAGTTAGGCAAGCCGTCGGGGGCTGGCTTATCGCTTACTTTGTTGGCGGTGATCTCAATTTTCTTTTCGCCTGGCGAGGCGGTAATAGAGAACTCACCGTTGGTAATCGGACCGGCTCCAACGAGCCCTTCCCCATTGACCGGAATGAACAATATTTCGCCTGTTTCGACTGGTTCTCCTTCGTACTTTACCGTTCCCTTTACCACGATTTCGGTCGGGCCGCCACAGCCGAGAAGGGGAACCATCAGGCCTAGCACAACGAGCAGGGCCATCGATTTGCATGCGTATTGCATCGTCTTCCTTTCTGGAAACGAATCTTTCAAATTCCAATCGGACAGCGGAGCTGCAAGCGATTAATACTCGCCGGGAACTTCGCCGCCGGCCTTCGTTCCCAGATCTTGCCAGGTTTGCGTATTGACCGTTTCCGAGACGAACTGCACGCTGGCATCCATCAGGGTCACCATCGCGCCGCCTGGGTGTTGGCTGCGGGAATAGAGGACCTGCGTGTTGGTGTCACTGGCACACGGTGCATACGATGGCGACTGTGGCGAACCTTGGCAGATACGTGTTTTGTCCGCTGCGGTCGTATTCGGAGGTAAACGCGTGCTGACGATGCTACTCAAGTGATCGGCCCGGTAATAACGCCCTCGCCAGTCGCGGGCACCTGACACATTGGATTTCACCAGCAAGATTTCCGCTGCCATGACGGTGTTGGCCGTACCGTCAGTGCAGGACGAAAAGTCGGTGTCCGAAAGGTAATAGAACATGCCGGTCGCGTTGTTGTCGGTGGTCGTCGTGATTTCTTCGTTACCATGACACAGCAAATAGTTGCCATGAAAACCGTCGTTAAAGTCTGGCGGTGGATCCGCTGTCCCGTGAACTTCGCCTGTTTGACCGCGATTAGGATCCGAAGGGCACATCAACGTTTCGATCTTCGTATTCATCAGATCGCTGGGAAACGCATTCGAGTTTCTGGTCAGCATGTACGGTTGAAGCTGATCGTGGAGTGGTCCCTGTTCGAGAAACGGCAGAAGCACCGGCATCCAGGACATCGAATGAGGCGGCGTGTTGAGCGAGTCATTTAAACCATCTGCGAACACCCCAGGCGGAAACACCCGGTGCGTGTCGTGGTAGTTGTGCATTGCTAAGCCCAACTGTTTTTGGTGATTCGAGCATGTCATGCGGCGGGCTGCTTCACGGGCTTGCTGCACCGCTGGCAGTAAAAGCGCAATCAGCACCCCGA
Source organism: Bremerella alba (assembly GCF_013618625.1). Classification (NCBI taxonomy): domain Bacteria; kingdom Pseudomonadati; phylum Planctomycetota; class Planctomycetia; order Pirellulales; family Pirellulaceae; genus Bremerella; species Bremerella alba. The sequence continues at coordinate 629,695 of NZ_JABRWO010000002.1, forward strand.
TGATCGCAATGACAACAAGTAGCTCGACGAGCGTGAAGCCCGTCCGTCTGAGAGTCATGGTGTGATCCTTCAACGCGGAAAAGAGAAGATAACGGAAAAGAATTCCTCACACGCATTCTACAAGGTGGCAATGATTTACATCCATAGGTTTTTAACAAAACATATAATTTAATGACAGCACCCCTCTGCAGCCGATCGCTATTTCAGGTGGAAACAAATTACCGTAAGAGTCTTGGCTCAACGCATAAAAAAACGCCGAGGTGTTCACCTCGGCGTTTTCTCTGATTTAAATATCTTCAGATCAGGAAATGCTTAGGGACGCGAGAGCGTCAGTTCGGCATCGAGAACCTTTTCGATGCGTCGCGTCGTTTCCAAGATATGGGCACGCGTATAGGAATCGAGTTCCAGTTCTTTCTCTTGCAGGTCCTGCAGTTTCTCGTGCAGATCGATCAGCTGGGCATAAGCAATCGTCTGGCAATCTGCCGGAGCATAAGCGTTCCCCATGGCTAACGTTGACAAACGCTTCAGGTAGTCTCGCTGCAAGTTGCGACGAAGACTGCTGATCGCTGGCTGGCGAACCGAGTACTCGCCTTCTTCCAGCGAATCGACTTCGCTGAAGATCGAACCGGTCAGGCTCTCGATCATTTCCGCCGTCGAGAACGCATCTTGATCGGCAGGAACTTTCAACTCAGCGTCGTGCATCCGTTCCAGCGTGATCGACGAGAGCAATCGCGAAAGGATTGTCGACTGCCAGCGTGAGATCGTATCGTGGACCGGGTAGTCGCCGCGAATATCGAAGCTGGTTCCCCAGTGATTCCAGTGCGAAGGAGCCAACTTGTTGTACAGTTCGGCGTCGAACTGGAATGGCTCGTCACTGAAAACCTGATCGGCAAGCAACTGCATAGCCTCGCGTTGCTTCTCGACTTCGACCACTTCAAAAGGTGCTGGTGCATCTTTTTGTCCCTTGTGCGAGCGATTCACGTGCACACCGCCGATGTAGCGGGATGCGAAGTACATCGCTTGACCATGGGTGTTGAGCAGCGTGTTGAAGGCCTGACGAACACGGGAATAGTCGTCACCATCTTCCACGACGCGATCGGCTAAACCATCCATTGCCGCCTTGACGACTTCCGATTGGTTCTTGGCGAACTCGAGTGGATCTTTGCCGAAGTCGAACCGGTTCGAGTCCGGATCTGGCGACATGCTCGTCGTGTCTTCATCGGTCAGGAAGGCCAAACCAGGCTCGGTGCTTTTGGAAGCAACCTTCTTGAGTTCACCTTTCTCACCGTCGGTACCACCACTAAATGGCTTGTAGCCATACTCGATGGCCCAAACATCGTAGACACCAACCGACTGCGGGAAGAACTGACCCTGCTTTTCGCCAGGAGGGGCGATGTGCGGTGGGACATAGTCCATCACGCTGGAAACGGTCGTTTCCCCATCTTCCAGTTCGGCAATCTCTTCCAAGCTAAGGTACTTGCTGGCCACAAAGTTATGACGCAGGCCCAGCGTGTGACCCACCTCATGCATGGCCACTTCCTTCAGGCCTTCCATGATCATGCGATCAAGCAACGCTTCGCGCTGTTTCTTGATCTCATCGGCCGAAGGTTCTTTTTCTTCCTCTTCTTTGGACTCGTCTTCCTTGGAATCCTCGTCCTTCGCATCTTTCTTATCTTCCTTCTTGTCGTCGGAAGCTTCTTCTTTCTTCTTGTCCTTATCCTCGGACTTATCGCCGTCCTTCATCTCTTCGTCGGACTTGGCTTCTTCCTTTTTCTTCTTCTTTTTCTTCTTCTTTTTCTTCTTCTTTTTCTTCTTCTTTTCGGCCTTTTCCTTCTCAGCATCGGCCAAAACAGCCGCAGCACCATAGGCGAACTGGTGCGACATTCCGCCAGAGAGCATGCACTGATGACGTGGCGAGATCGAACCGACACGCTTCAGGAATTCTTCCTGGCTATTAACGTCTAGCGGGCCACCAATCAGCGCTTCGGTCGCTTGCGGATTGTAGTTCTCGAAGGCCATCTTCCAGTAATTAAGGAAGTCGGCGTCGAAGATGATGTCCGCGTCGAGGATCTGCCCTGTGTAAGGATTCACACGGCTCGGGCCCATCGCGAAACCAGCGTCGGAGGTAATCCAACGGAAGGTGTTATAGCGAACGTCTTCCGGATCCCAATCAGCGTCGTCTTCCTGCTGGCGAACGTGAATCGCATCGATAAAACCGGCCTTTTCAAAGGCCTTATTCCATTCCAGAATCCCGTCGCGAATTGGCTTACGATACTTATATGGAATCGTGTTTTCCATGTAGAAGATGATCGGTTCTTTAGGCTCCGACAACTTAGCCGATGGGTCGGCCTTCTCCAATTTCCAGCGATTGACGTATCGCACGAACTGGTTGTCGTCCGACTTCGAGTAGTTCTTCACCGCAGTCAGGAAGTAACCCACGCGATCGTCGGCAACGCGCGGCGTGTAGCCACCGGTGGGGATCTTGCTGATCGAATAATGCACATCGATCGTCAGACCACGCGAATCCGGCACCGAGTCGATCGACGAGCGTCCGCTCGACTGATAAGTTGCTTCGACTTGTAGTTCCAGGTTCTTCTCGAAACCCTTCACTTCACCGAAGATCGACTTGCTGGCCGAGAACCCGAAGCCTGGCAACACGTCGCCGATCATCGGCAGGTCGCTCATGAAAACGGGTGTCACTTCCAACAAGTCACCACCACCGGGGCCTTTGGTGGCAATCGGAATGCTGAACAGCACGCTGTCGTTGTAAGCGTGCTTCACAGCGCGTGATTCAGGCTTGCCGTCTTGAGCTTTGAAACGCACGTTCTTGCGAACGATGTGAACGCGATCGTCCACTTTGCGAAAACTCCAGACCCAGTCATCGCCGAAGCCCCACGACATGCCGCCGTACAGCGGCTCAACGCCGGCACCCCGGGCAATCGAGATCAGCACGATGAACTCGCCATTGTAATGCGAGTTGTTCAACTCGAAGAACATCCGATTCCCTTTGTGATAGGTGGGAATCAGGCCGTCTTGTTTCTTGAAGTCCTTCAAAATCGCGGCGTGTGCAGGCGAACCAGAACTGCTGGAACTTCCACCGCCGGAACTGGAAGAACTCGATCCACCAGTCGTCGCGGCGACTTCAGAAGGGATGCCTGCTTTGGCCTTGTCCCCGTCCGTCTTCGTCTCGTCCGCCATGGCAAGGCCCGCTGTCGTCATGGCAAACATCGCCGTGACACACCAAGCCGTCGACCAACGCAACAATGTATACACCTTCATGCGTACAACTCTCGTACTATAAAAAGGGAGGGAGATTTCGATAAGCTTTCGGAATATCGTTCTCTCGTTTGTTTGCCTATAGCGACTGCTACTCACCGCGACGGCAGCGATCGCCCCTCAGGTAGAGGTTTCTCACCGAGAAATCTTGCAACATTTGACAACGAAATTCGGAAAACGTTCCAATGCGGCACATTTAGATCGCTGGGAAAATATACCCCACTTTAAGCGACTTCCGTATTTGTTCTATTCTGCGCATGGGATTTTGGGAAAGAAAAGCCGGTTATACCAATAAAAACGTCTAGAGTCACCGATTCATCCATAAACCTTGCTGGTAAACTGCTCAGGAAAGTTGCTCGAAAACGCCGAAAAATGACTGACTTTGCCCCAAACCCCATCCAGGTTCTTTCCGAGTTTCAGCTACCTCCAACTGAAATTCGCAGCATCATAGCTTGGGAAGGAGGGCTTAGCGGAAGCGAGGTATGGAAAGTCCAAACGGACCAGGCAAGTTACTGCTTGAAGCTTATGCCGCCTGAATTTTCGGTCAATCGTTTACTCGCCGCCCACCAAGCAGCCCATCATCGCCGCCGCTTGGGGATGACGACCTTGGCCGGCTACCTCCCAGCGTCTACAGGGCAGACCTATGTCGAAGCTAACAACCGGCTATGGGAACTTCAGACCTGGATGGACGGATTGTCGCCGTCTGTTCCCTACTCCGCACCGCATAGGAAGGCCATGTTTCACGCGATTGCAGAGTTTCATACCTACCGCGAAACACCCCCGCGCGAGACGGCCATTTCGCCCGGAATCACCACCCGCAGCCAACTCTGCCAGAAGTGGAGCTTGCGGCACACTCAAAATCAATTTCCTTCGCTTCGCAGCTTCGGGCATCCACACTGGAAACCGGCGATCAAGCAATTCCTAGACAGTTTTGTTCTGTATCACACACGCCTGCAGACTTTGTTGAAGTCCCAGAAGCAAGAGCGCTATGAGCTAGAAGATTGTATTGCCGATCCACGTCCAGAAAACTTTCGCTTTCACGAAGACCAACTGACCGGCCTGTTCGATCTGGGCTCGATGCGGTGGGACAATATCGCCTTGGATGTCTCTCGTTTGGCAAGCGAAGTCTCCTCCGACGGAAAGGTCGACTGGGATTTTGCATTCCACGCCGTTAGCACGCTTCGGCCACTTACCCCTTCGGAAGAGCGGTTAGCAATGATCTTCGATGCAGCAAACGTCCTGTTGACTGGGTTAAACTGGGTACAGTGGCTCGTGATCGACGAACGCCGTTTCGCAAACTGTAACCATGTCAGTTCTCGATTATCTCATCTCACGGCACGGTTAGCGAAAATAGACCAGCACACGGTCTGGCAGTTGAAATAGATTTGCCGTGAAACGAACGGACGTATCCGACATCACAGACTGAGCACTGGCATTGGCGAACAATACCCCGATTGCCACAGACATCCGTTACACTGAAATGCGGATTCTGCATTTACGAACCCATCATTTTTTCCGAAGATGGTGGGAGACCGCCTTTTAGGTCCTCACCAGCTTTTTACTCGGTATAGAACATTCTTATGAAGCGTTTGGCCCCCATCGCACTGACGTTGCTTCTTTGTTTCCTTCCGACCACGATCATGGCCCAAGGACTGGGTGGAGATCTGTTCCAAGGAATCGAAGGCTTCGATGATTTCGGCGGTGGCAACCAAAGCGAACCAAATCTCAAGATCACGGCCAGCTACGTCATCGACCCGGCGGCCACGCACGGCCGCGTTGATATCACCGCGACCGTCGGCAGCGGATGGTGTGTCTACTCGACGACCCAGCCCAAAGGCGGTCCGATGCAGACCAAGTTGAAGGTCGAGAGCAACCCGGCCATCACTGCCGTGGGCGAGTTCACCCCGGATCATAAGCCCAAGATTGTTCCACCCGATAAAATCATCCGCGTCGCGCAAGAGAAGTTCTACGAGAAGGTTACCTGGAGCGCACCGTTCTTGCTCGCTCCCGGCACCAAGGCCGAAGACCTGAAGTTGAAGGTTAAGCTCAGCGGGCAAAGCTGCCACGACAAAGGAACGTGCGTCCCAGTCTCGGCCGAGGCTGTCGCGAAGTTCGACGGGGAGCAGGAAGTTCCCAAGCCTGAGAATCTGCTGCCTGAGAAGGCCACCACCCCTGGCGGAGCAATCCCACCGGCAGATTACAAAATCCAAGGCACTATGGGGGACTACACGACCGAAGGTAACCATGGCGTCTTAAGCGGTAAGTTCGTGCCTTCTCGGGTAGAACCTGGCGACAAAATCACCGTCACGTTGAACTTCAAACCTAAAGGCAATTACCACATCTACGCCTACTCGCCGACCGATTCGACCATCGGCTACAAGTCGACTCAGATCGCATTGGCCGAAACAACCCCATGGCTGGCGACGCAAGCCGCGACCGAGAACCCGGTGATCGAGAAAGCTCTCATCGAAGGCTTCCCCGCCGTGCGTTACCACGATGGAGAAACGACCTGGAAGTTCACCGTTCAAGTTCCCATCGACGCCGTGCCTGGTAAGTATCCACTGGTAGGCTACGTCGGTTATCAAACGTGTACCGACACAACCTGCGATCGCCCCTCAGGTGCGATGTTCGAAGGGGTGGTTCAAGTCGGTGAAAAAGGCAAAGACGAGTCGGCGCCGCTGGCGTTTTCAGCGGCCAAATACAATCAAGCCGCCGAGCGAGCCAAGGTGACCCACGCGGAAGTTCAGGATGCGATGGGGGACAATGCAGGACCTGTGATTGGTCTCCCTAAGCAGGAGCAGCCCCCTGAAAACAACGTGATGGCACCGCCTGTTCCGCTGAACAACAACATTCAGTGGACAGTACTCAACCCTCCGGAGACTGCGAGCCTGGCTTGGATCATCGTGCTGAGTTTTATCGGCGGGGCGATCCTCAACCTGATGCCGTGCGTGCTGCCGGTGGTCGGGTTGAAGATCCTTTCCTTCGTGAATCAAGCCGGGAAGCACCGCGGTCAGGTGTTCATGCTGAACCTGATCTACTCGCTTGGTGTGATCTTCGTGTTCATGTTGCTGGCGGTCGTTTCCTCGTCGCTGAATCTTATCGTCGGTTATTTCAACCCTGGCGATGGCACCGCCGGTGGTGCCGACGGGCTCGCCTGGGGCCAATGGAGTGGTGACTGGCGATACATCCTGGCCATGATCATCCTGGTCTACACAATGGGCTTAAGCATGCTCGGCGTGTGGGAACTGACGATGCCGAGCTTCATGGGAAGCGGTAGCGTGGCCAATGCCTCGAACAAGACCGGCTACGGCGGGGCGTTCTTCAAAGGGATCGTTACGACGCTGCTGTCGACGCCTTGTAGTGGTCCATTCTTAGGCCCTGTGTTCGGCTATACCATATCGCAGCCGACGATTGTGACCTTCGTCGTCTTTGGTTCGATCGGCCTGGGAATGGCTTCGCCTTACTTGATTATCGGGATGAACCCACGCCTGATTGCCTTCCTGCCCAAGCCGGGCAACTGGATGGTCGCTTTCAAACAACTGATGGGCTTCGTCATGATGCTGACGGTGGTTTACCTGATGTACACCATGCCCGATGAATACGTCGTTCCGACGTTGACTCTCTTAGTGGGCTTAGCAGCCGGCTGTTGGATGCTGGGTCAGGTCCATATGCTGGAACATAAGAGCTCGAAAATCGCTACTACCGTCGGGGCGTTCGTCGTGGCGATCGGCATTGGCTACTTCGCGTATAACAACCTTATCGAAGGGGACGCCCACGACGGCAGCATCGCCTGGAACACCTATGCCGAAGAACGCTGGCCAGCCCTGGAAAACGACATCTACGCCCGGCAGCAAGCTGGCGAGACGGTCATGGTCGACTTCACCGCCGACTGGTGCCCGACCTGTAAGGTGAACTACTACACCGCGATCAACACCGACGGCGTGGGCGAAGTGGTCAATCAGCACGGCATTGTGCCGATGCTCGTCGACTGGACCAACACCACTCACGACAACAGCCCCCAAGTTCAGAAATTCATCAACAAGCTGGGCTCCAACAGCATCCCTCTGCTGGCCATCTTCCCCGGCGGCAAAGCAGGCGAAGTCTTCGTACTAAGCGACCTGCTGACCGAGTCGAAGGTCATCGAAAGCTTAAACGCCGCCCAACAGGAATCAGGCAACGTACCCAAGCAAACGGCAATGCAGGAATAGAATGGTAGGGCAGGAGTAGACCGGCAGGGTAGCGATCTATTTCTTAGTCCCCTCTCACCTCGGGGGAGAGGGGACAAGACTTTTAGAGACACCGCTGGAATTACAAGCGGGGCATTCCAACGCAAGATTACAGCCGGCAGTTGGCGATGTTGGTTTGTAGAATCGCCGACGCGCCAAGTTCTTCTAACTTCTCCATCACGCCGATGACTTCCTTGCGTTTGACCATGGCTCGCACGGCACACCAGTCGGTGTCTTCCAGCGGGTTGATCGTCGGCGAATTAAACCCAGGCGTAATCTGTTCGGCAGCGGCCAGTTTCTCGCGGGGAATGTTGTATTCTAGCAGCGAGTAATCGCGAGCAATGACCACCCCTTCCAGGCGACGTACAATCCGATCGGCCAGCTCTGGTTGCCGGTTCTGCTTGTTCTGGATGAGCACCGTTTGATAGCTGCCAATCTCGGCGAAAATCTTCAAACGATTGGCGGCCAGCGTGCTGCCCGTTTCGACCAGGTCGACAATCGCGTCGGCAATGCCCAGCGAGATCATCACTTCCACCGAGCCCGACAGGTTCACCAAATGAGGCTTTGCTCCGTTGGCTACCATGTAGCTCTTGGTGACATTGGGGAAGCTCGTTGCCACGCGGCAAGACTTCATGTCCTCGACGCTCTTCCAATCGGTATCTTCGGGAACGCACAGTGCTAAGCGGCATTTGCCCACGCCCAATTCCATACGCGTCTCGACGTCGACTTCTGCTTCCTGCACCAGGTCGCTCCCGGTGATGCCCATGTCGATTGCACCCTCGGCGCACAGCACCGGGATGTCGTCGGTTCGCAGGAAGGTGATGTCGATCGGCATATCGCGAACCCGAGCAAACAGGCTGCGATCTTGACGACGGAACTTCATGCCTGCGTCGCCGAGAAGTTCGGTGGCGACTTCCGCGAGTCGCCCTTTACTGGGAATGCCAATCCGGAAGTTTTCCATGATGGTTCGCTTAGGGTTGGATGGTGGTTGCAGAAATTACTTAGAGTCGCGGGCCGCTTTTTCATCAATTCCAGAGACACCAAAGCGGCGTCCCAGTTCGGTCTCGACCTCGGCCAGGGAAATCTCGCGATGCCCCAGCATGACCATCAAATGATAGATCAGATCGCCGGCCTCGTAGATCAGATGCTTCCGTCCCTGTTCTCCCTCTTCGCCGGCAGCTTCGACCACTTCGGCTGCCTCTTCCATGATCTTTTTTCCGATCTTGGGAACACCACCTTGAAACAACTTGGTAGTGTACGACTTCTCGGGCGGATTCGCGCGGCGATCTTCGATCACGGCCATCAACGCTGCGAGAACATTCACGGAAGAATCTGCGTTAGGTTCGCCGGACAAAGCTCGGCCCCTTGTGAGGAAGTTCAATTCGGTATCGGACCCAACCCCCTTCGTCGAGTGGCCGGGAATCTAGTATTGTAGTCAGGCAGGGGTAAACTGAAAATTGCACCCCCAGCAAACCTTAACATCCGCAGAAACTAGGATTTACCCCTAGAATCGACCACCATAAGCATGACCAATCCCACGACTGACAAAGAGTTTAGCTTCCTTGACTGCTGGTTTCTAACTGGGGCAACCGCCAGTGGAAAAACGCGGGTTGGCCTTCGTCTGGCTGAGAAAATTAACGCGGAAATCATCGCCCTCGACTCGATGTCCCTATATCGCGACATGGATATCGGCACTGCGAAACCGACCCGTAATGAGCAGGCCGCCATTGCCCACCACCTGATCGATGTGCTCGATCCGAACGAGACTTCCAGCATTTCCCACTACTTGGAACTGGCCCAAGCGACCGTTCAAGAGATCCGCAGCCGCGGCAAACAGGCCCTCTTTGTGGGTGGTACCCCGCTCTATTTAAAGGCCCTGCTACGAGGTCTCTCGGAAGGACCAGCCCCTGATCTGGCCTTGCGCAAGGCCCTCGAAGAAGAGGCCGCCAAAGTGGGTAACGCGGCCCTGCATGCCCGCTTGAAAATGGTCGACCCGCTCGCAGCGGCTCGGATTCATGAAAATGATACGCGGCGAATGGTCCGAGCGCTCGAAGTGCATCAGGCAACCGGCCAACCAATGAGCCATTACCAGTTCGAGTTCGCCGATCACGCTCGGCCTGAAGACTGCCGCGTGTTCTGGCTCTCTTGGGAGCGTACGGTCTTACACCGACGGATCAACGACCGCGTGGAAGCCATGTTCGAGACCGGATTGATCGAGGAAGTGCAGCGTCTACTCGACACGCATTCCCCACTCAGTACGACGGCCATGCAGGCCGTGGGCTACCAGGAAGTGATTGACTACCTGGCCGGCAATCAAGAGCTTGAGTCTGCGAAGGAGCGGGTTAAGGCCCGCACCCGGCAGTTCGCCAAACGCCAGTGCACGTGGTTTCGCAGCCTGGAAGAATGCCGCGAGGTCCCCCTCGCCGGACAGTTCGACGCCGAAGCAGTCGCCCAGCAAATCTATGAACTGGGCTCGACTTTGTAGAACGATCGCAAGCTAATCCCACCAGTTCACGTAATAGGCCGACAACCCCATTGCCATTCGCAATAGCAACGTGATCAAGATATAAAACGAAAAATGCATGAAGCCCGACAGCGGCTGAATATCGAACGAACCTGCCGCCGCAAATCCCCCGGCAATTAAAAACACCACGGCCGTAATCACGTAGTACGGTAGATTCTCGTTCAGGTCAGGGCTCAGTTCCCAGTAACCGATCAGAAACGCATAGATCCCCCACAGAAGCGCATAAGCTGCCGAGCAAACGGCAACCCGGACCCATAATTCCTGTCCGGAATAGGCTTCAAACTCATCATCTCGCAGAAACCAATAGCCGCTCCAGCACAGCGGTAACGCGACCAAAAAGGAGCCTGCCGCGACGACCATCGTCAGGCTACTTTTGTCTTCGGTCGAATGCCCAATGAAAAACGCGATCGCGAAAGCGGAAAGGGCTGCCGTCATAACAACGGCCAATGCCGTCATCGAGAACGTCGCATCCTCGCGTGCGACCGGCTTGAAGACCAGCTTCCCTTCTTTCGACTTCACGCCGCCGAACTGCTCCTGCTCGCGCAGGACAACCTGTTCCGACAGGGCAGGAATCGTGATCGGCTTCTTGCAACTAGGGCAAGGACCTTCGCGTCCGGCAAACTTGGCGCTGACTTCAAAGCGTTTGAAGCAACTCGGACACGTTACGCGTATTTTTTCTTGCTGTTCGGCCATGTTGTTCCGCGATAAGGATCGAAAGCAGGGCTTCCAGGGCGATGTAAAGACAAGCTGAGCCGCGCCCTTAACTTGCCCGGGGCTCACATTTTAGTCAACTGCTGTGCGAATGATAATGTGCCATAGGATGATGCCCTAAGTCGATATCTGAGTGAAACTTCCGCGAAACTATTCCTTTTTTACCGATCCACAGGCTTGAATTCATCATTTGTTTAAATCCAGCCCCTATCTTGGAAGAACTATCATGGGCAGTAGGACGCGGCGACTTGATTCGATTTTCTGGATGGGAGCAAAGGTGAATACCAAGTCCGAAACAATCATGTTCCTGTGCCCTAACGGACATCGGCTCAACGCACCTCAGCGACTACAAGGCCAGCCCGGAAAATGCCCGCACTGCAACGTGCGGTTTCGTGTTCCGAACGTCTCGCCCGAAACTGCCACGAATTCGCGTGAATTGACAACAGCGGCTTCGACATCGTCTACCAGTGCATCGAGTGTCCGAAATTCCGAGGAAATTAGCTCGGCGGGGGATCCGCTAGACCTCGCAGGTCTCGGACTGCGAGACAACGCGGAAACATCCGACATCCTACAGGCCACACTAGGCGCAAAGCCCGCCGCAGCCCCGGTCGTCGCGGGCCATAGCCGTCTATTTGTCGAGTTCACCCATCTCTGGAAAACTCGCGGTGCGGAGGTCTCCTTTGAAATCCACCTGCGCGAGGGAGAAGTCTTTGTTCCACACCACTATTCGCCTGAGAAATCATCGCCAGAACTCGGCTATTTCGCTCGTAAGGCCGATTCGGGCAAATTTCAGATCCATCTGATTCCCTGGAAAGCCGTTTCTCGGCTTGTGGTCAGCGGGTTGGCCGACCTTCCCTTCGAGGCCTAATCCGCGTACCCTAGAAGGTTACTTCCCCTAATTCCGCATCCCAGCTTGGTTTAAGGGGTTACGCCGCCTGAGCAGCGGCGGTTAGCTTTCTAGCAGTCCTGTCCACTTCGTTACCAATCAACGTGCAAGATAACGCCGTGAACGCCGTCGACATGAAGGCCCGTGTGGGGGCCGTTCGGTACTTGAACACCAAGCCGCTGGTTCACGGCCTAGGTCAGGCAGATACCCCCTTCACGCTTTCCTTCGATTACCCCAGCCATTTGGCCGACCAGCTCGCATTGGGGCTGTTAGACGTGGCGCTAATCCCCTCGATCGAGTACTTTCTGGGGGACAACTACCGAATCATTACCGATGCCTGTATCGGCTGCTTGGGCCCGGTGTGGAGCGTGAAGATCTTCTTTCGCGTTCCCCCCCAACAGGTACAAACGCTGGCCCTCGACGAAGGCTCCCGAACCAGCGCCGCGATGGCTAAGATCCTTCTCGCCGAGCGGCTCGGCGTACGCCCTCGGCTACAAGCGCTGCCGCTGGGCAGCGACATGCGGGACTGCGAAGCAGACGCCATCTTGCTCATCGGTGACCGAGCAATTCACCCCCCGGCGATCGATGCCGTCGAGGTCTGGGACCTGGGCGAAACGTGGGTCGAGTGGACCGGCCTGCCGTTCGTGTTTGCGATGTGGGTTGCCCGGCCAGGCATCCCCACCGAATCAATCGCCCAACATCTGATGCAGGCCCGTAACAGCGGACTGGCAAGCCTTCAGGAAATTGCTCAGCGGGAAGCACCCAACTATCAGCTGACAACCAGTGAGTGCTTCCAATACTTTCACGATAATTTACATTTCACGCTGGGCCCGCAGGAAAAAGCTGCGCTCACGCGTTTTTACGACTATGCAGTTGGATTAGATTTAGCACCCAGCGGCAGGACACCCATATACGATGATTGCGAAATTGCTCGATAAAGCAGTTGCCGGAGAGCGACTGACCCCGGAAGAAGGCCTGAAAATTCTCGAGTCGAACGACCTGCTGGCGATCGGACGCGCCGCCGATGCGGTCACGCGGCGGCTGCACCCCGAGAACTACCGCACGTACAACATCGATCGCAACATCAACTACACCAACATCTGCACGGCCGTTTGCCACTTCTGCGCGTTCTACCGCAGTCCCAAAAGCAAAGAAGGCTACGTGCTGCCGCGCGGTGAGATCCTTAAGAAGGTCGAAGAAACGGTGGCCCTCGGCGGCGACCAGATCCTCATGCAAGGCGGCCTTCACCCCGAATACAAGCTCGATTGGTACGAAGAACTGCTGGGCGACATCAAAAAGGCATTCCCGCAGGTCAACCTGCACGCATTCAGCCCTCCCGAGATCCACCACTTCACCAAGGTCAACAAGCTTCCGCTGCGCGATGTGCTGCAGCGATTGAAAGACGCCGGACTAGGTAGCCTACCGGGGGGCGGTGCAGAAATCTTGAACGACCGCGTACGTCGTGAACTGACCCGCGGCAAAGTCATGACCGCCGACTGGCTGAACGTGATGCGTGTCTGGCACGAGATCGGCGGCCATAGCTCGGCCACCATGATGTTCGGGCACGTAGAAACCCTCGCCGAGCGTATCGAGCACCTGGAACTTGTTCGTCAGCTACAAGACGAAACAAGCGGCTTCACGGCATTCATCAGCTGGACCTTCCAGCCAGAGAACACCGACATGAGCCACATCCCTCCGTCGGGCACGTTCGAGTACCTAAAGACCCAGGCCGTCTCGCGTCTGTATCTCGACAACGTCCCCAACATTCAATCAAGCTGGGTCACCCAAGGCTTGAAGGTCGGTCAGTTGGCACTACTGTACGGTGCGAACGACATGGGGAGCCTGATGATTGAAGAGAACGTCGTCGCCGAGGCCGGCACCGTCCACTTCCTAACGCTACAAGAGATCCGCGATTCGATCTCGGAACTGGGCTACGAACCACGCCAACGCAACGTCCATTACGAACTGTTCCCCAAAGAACACGAAATGAAAGCCGTCCAGGCCAACGCGCTGCGAAATAAAGAGCTGGTTACGCTGTCTTAATGCGTCACCTTGGTTCGCATCGCTGCGGATTAAACGATCCAGCCGCCTGCCCTACAAGCTTCCCACATTATCAGGGCCTCCGGCCTTAAAAGATCGCCGCACTACGGTTGCGGCTTCAACTGCCAGCTCTCGTTGAAGAAATCGGCATCGACGATCTTCCCGGGCCATAGGGCATCCGGCTTGGTCGTTACGTCTACGATCGCCCAGTCGGGTAGCTTCGGCACCTGGCGGGCATTGTTCAGATAAGCGTACTCGCGGTAAGTGAAGCCGCTGTTGATCACCACGTACTTGGCCGGGTTCAGCGGATTAGGGTAAATCAGCACCGGGGCGTTCTCGGTTGCCTTATAGGTCTTATCGTCGACGGTGATTTCGTTCTTGCCCCATTTAATGGGCAACTTGTCGGCGATTTTGGCGAGAACGGCGTTGCTGCCTGGGTCGCCGAACAAGATGAGATTACTGGTCGCAATGTCTGCCTCGGTTATCGCGTCGTCTGCTTTAACGATCGCATCGCCGCGAAACTGCTGTCGCCACTGATCGACTAAGTGATCCATCTCACCCACAGCCCACGCGTTGACAGTCTCGTTCCATGGCTTGCCGGTGGGACCTACTACGACGAAGCGATCGAGAAATGCGTCATCGATCGGACCTTGCAGCTCCGGCACTTTCGCCAGGCTGGTCGGTTCGCTCCAGCCAAGCTTCCAGCCGCTAGGGCCGAATTCCAATCGTGCCGACCACGATCGGTCCGTTTCTGGTTGAGGAGCCGTCAACTCAAACGTGTCCCCTTCTCCGCCGACAACCGAAGAGGCAATTCGGATTCGCACCGGCTGGTCGACCGTTAACAGTTGCTGCCCGGCCGGGAACTTGAGTTCCAGATGGGTGACGTTCCGCGTGCCGATGACGATCGAATTGGTCGGAGAGTCTACCTTCGCATGCACACGAGCCTGCTTCCAATGCTCTTGCAGGCCGGCCACGGTCACCCAGTGCATGCGGGGATAACGCAGCGTATATGTGGCGAAGCGAATTTCGCGGGGCGTGGTGATGCGGCCAACTTCCGCCAAGGCGTCGAGCTTCGCGGAAATGATCTCTTTAGAATCCGCGTGAATCGAGTGCTTCGTCTCAGGCCCAATGATATGCGTCAGCCGCATGCCCTCGGCGGCAATCGCTTCCTGCATCACGTCGGCGGCTTGCTTCTGGATGTCGAGTTCGCCACTGTAAGCGATCGTCGGCAGGTTGAAGACATTCGCCGCATAGCCAGGACAGTCGTACCACTGCCAAAGCTTTTTCTCGTACCAGGTCGGCTCAAGCGTTTCCTTCTGAAAGACGTCTAAAAACAACGGCGTTTCTGAGAAGCCTGCCCCCGGATTGGCGGCAAAGAACAAGTCGGGATAGTGCATCGCCATCTGCCAGCACCCTGCTCCGCCCATCGAAAAGCCGCGGATAGCGACCCGATTGTCGTCGATGCGGTAGCTGCCTTGGACGTGCCGCATTGCTTCCAAAATGTCTATCTCGCCAGCGAATTTGAACGCATTGCAGTACCGCCCAAACGGATGCAGCACGATGGTCCCGGTGGGTTGGTACTGCCCTGGCTTCTTCAATCGTTCGGCAATGAAGTTGGCCTCAGTGTTGCGTTCGCCGCGGCCGTGCAGCCAGATGTCTAAGCGGAAAGCATCGGTCGAGTCAAAGTTGTAATCGGCCGGAATCTCGAGACCGTACGGCTGCACCGTGTTGTCGATCTTCGAGCGGTAGCCCCGCACGACCAGTCCAGTCTGCGTCGTCCAAGGGGTCCTCCCTTCCATCAAGCTCTCGGCCCGGTTCAGGCCTTCGGTCAACGTTTGCTTTGCGGCGATAATATCAGCCGGCTTGTAGAACTCGCGGTAGGTAAGGGCTTGTTGTAGGGCCCGGGAGAAGATCTCGACGTCCGGCAGCATCAGCGGCGTCATCGCGTCGCGGCGCATCTTCAAGCGTTTGATCAAGTCGTCGAGACGTTCGAGCCCTTGCGCCAGTTCGGCTGCGTCTGCGGCAGGGACCTCGATCCCTTCCGGAGGCACCGGTCGAACGGTGCCCGGGATGTTATCGGCCGGGCCATCCGCCCAGAGGGTACTCGCTGATATGCAGAACGCAACGACAAGAAGCAGACAGTTTCGCATGAGGTCAATCCAGGTGGGGGCATGGGGCCGAATCATACCAACATCGGCCGGGCTTTGGATTGATTTTAACGGCTGCTCAACCGCGAGGAAACAACGCCTTACGAAGCTTCCTTCTCGTCAACGATTTCTTCGCGAACGATGACTTCGTCGTGATCCTTGCGGGGATCCTTCGTTTCGTACCAGCGTCGCGGCGAATCCCACCCGAATTCGTCGTGATCGGTGTAGACGTAACGCAGCCGCATCTTCTTCTGGGGTGGCGCGGGTAGTGGCTTCGGCTTCGGCGGAGACGCAGGAACAGGCTGAGGCTCTGGGGCAAGCTCGAGTTCTGGCTCAGGTTCCAACTCGAGCTCGAGTTCTTCGGCGTAATCCCACTGCGGTTCCGGTTCGAGGATGGCATCGGCCACGGGGAACTCTTCTTCGTACGGTTCCTCTTCGACTGGCTCTTCTTCGAGCAGCGAATCCCAATCGATCTGCGGCTTGCGGTTGCTGTCGGCATCTTTCAGCCGATAGTTCACATTCCCATTCATCTCGAAGCCAAAGTCGGACAACGACAACAAGTATTTGTCGGTGACTTCGCTACCCTTCAAGCGGTAGCTGACTTCTTCCTGCAAGATATCGCAGCGAAGTCGTACCGGCTCTTCCTTGGGCAACTTCACGACCGGCAGCGGAAGCGGAACTTCCTTAACCGGCTCGACCTTTTTGATCACTTCGTACTCGATGGGCACGTATTCCGGCAGCACGA
The DNA here is from genome assembly GCF_013618625.1 of Bremerella alba. Taxonomy (NCBI): domain Bacteria; kingdom Pseudomonadati; phylum Planctomycetota; class Planctomycetia; order Pirellulales; family Pirellulaceae; genus Bremerella; species Bremerella alba. The sequence continues at coordinate 646,250 of NZ_JABRWO010000002.1, forward strand.
CTTCCGTGTACTTGTACGATGGCGGCGGCACTGGCTCTGGCTTGGGGTCTTCAATATGAACGGTGACCTTCGGCTCGGGCAGCGGAGCTTGCTTGACCTTCGGTTTCGGGGCTGGCTTGGGTTCTGGTTTGGGCTCGGGAACGGGTTCAGGCTCTGGTTTCGGAGCCGGTAGTTCCATGGCCGGCAGGGGTTCGTCGATTTCGATCAAACCAGGACGGCAGATCCCGGTGAACTTGGGCAGTGCCCGAACGTCAGCCCCCATGCCTTGGAACATGGCGGCGATGTGTTCGTGACACGTGAAGATCAACAGCTGATGCCCTTCGGCGGCGAACTCTTTGAACACTTCCGCCGTGGCCTTCGACCGCTTCGAGTCGAAGTTCACCAGCACGTCGTCCAAAATCACCGGCAAGACGCGGCCTTGGCGAGCAAACAAGTGAATCAACGCCAGGCGAACGCTCAAAAAGACCTGCTCGCGGGTACCTTCGCTCAAGTGAGCCAGGCTCTTGGAATCGGCGTCACGTTCCTCGACAAACAAGGTGTTCTCGTGCAGCGGAGTCCAAATCCGGATGTATCGGTCATCGGTCAGCTTCCGCATGTACGACGAAGCCAACCGCAGTGTTTCCGGCTGACGATCGTTTTCGTAGACCCGGCGAATCTGTTCCAGCAGGCACGATGTGGCCGCGTAGGTCTGCCACTTTTCAATGGCTTTTTCCAACTGGGCTTCCACTTCGGAAAGCTCTAACTGAGCATGCAACAGGCGATCGTTCTTTTCCAGCGTTTCAAGTTGAACCTTCAACTCGCCGCGACGCTCGAAGCATTCCTGCATCCGCTTCTCGGCGTGCTGATGATCGTGCAGCAGTTTGGCAAGCTGTTCGTCGGCATCTTTGCTGATGGTCGTTTCCAGCCACGCTTCGATTTCTTCGAGCGTGCTCTCGGCCCCGATCTTCTCGTCGATCGTTTCGGTCAAGCTCTCCAGGGTGAGTTGCAGCTCTTCGACTTCTTCCGTGCGAACAATCCAGGTCAGGTACTCTTCTTCGTCGGCGCTGCTGGCCTCTTCCAGAATCTGCTCGCGTTCGGCGATCAATTCCTTCGCCTCGGCTGCGACTCGGCGGAAGTCGCCGCGGACCTTCTGGCCTTGATCGAACAGGCCAGATCGCTGCTTCTGCTTGCCTTCCTGGCGGACCAGGTCATCTTCCAGTTGCCCTAACAGCAACAAGGCATCGTTGGTCTTCGGCTGCACGCCAACATCTTTGGCCAAGTGCGAAATACGAGCCAACAGGGCTTCTCGTTCTCGCTCGGCGATGTCGTTCTCGCTACGAATGGCTTTCAACCGCTTGCGGTACTGATGAATCTGGGCCAGGAAGCGACCTAGCGATTTGATCAGGTCGGGGTTGATATCTTCCGGCAGATCGAGAATCCGCAGCGCGTCTTTCCAGTTCTTACGAGCCCGGACCACGGCAGCTTCCAGGTCGCTGATCTCACGCGTGCTCGACTCTTGCTTTTCGCGAACTTCGCCCAGCTTGTGTCCCAGCGGAATCAGTTCTTCCAGGCGAACCAAATGGTCCTCGGCGCTCTTCAGCCGGGCCATCAGCGCCCCGTTGCCGCGCGGCAGCGAGATGTCGAGTTCCTTCTGCTCGGAAACCGCTCTGTCCAGCTGCTGATCCAACAGCATCAACTGACGCTTGGCCGAATCGAATTGCTGGGCCGTCTCGTTGTCCATCTTTCGCTTCATACTGTACGAAGCAATCATCGCCATCGAGCCGAAGATCCAACCGAAATGCCCCAGCCCGGAACCAATGAGCAAAGCATTTCCAAAAATCGACATCAGCGTCATCGAGCCGCCGCCGATAAACAATGCCCCCAGAAACACCATTTCTGGCTTGGGCATCATCTGATGCTCGAGCAGGTCGTGCGTTTCCGCTTCCGACTCACGGTACTGGACGCGGATCTGGTCGATCTTATCTTCGACCTGAATGCGGCGACGCAGCAGGTTCACCAGATCGCCGGCCTTAGATAGGGCCTTGTTCAGATCCTCTTCGCCCAGCGAGGTGAGCGACTCTTCCACTTCGCTCTCGACACCTAGCAGCTCTTCGTCATGCGTCGAAGTATGTCGTTTTCTGTCTTCCAGCTCTTGCGTGGCGTTCTCGTACGTTCGCAGTGGATCGCGTAGCGAACGAAGCTGCTTGCGAGACAAGTCAGGGCGTTTGCCACCGCGCGTCTTGACGCCGGTCTGTTCCCACAGATCCTCGATCTCGGAATTGATCTGGCCTACTTCTTCTTCGTTACGTTCCAACTGCTGGGTGAGGGACAAAATCCATTGCCGCTGTTCTCCCAACGCATCGACCCGGGCAGCCTGACGAGCAAGCTCTTGATTGACCGGAATCAAGCTATGCTTCTCACGCAGCTCGGTGTAATTGGACCGCAGCTCGCGGCACTTGGTCCGTTTCTTCGAGATCTGATCTTGCAGCGAATGCAGATGACGGAGCGTCTCGCGAGATACTTCTGGCAGCTCGCCGTACCCGTCGATCTTTTCGATCAGCTTGTTACGGCGATTGATCTCTGGCCGCAAAGCCTGGCACATTTCGACGAACGCGGCGACTCGCTCCAGGTCGCCTGTTTTGAACTGAAATTGATTGATCTGCGTTTCGAGGGCCCGGCGTTGATTGAGCAGGTTCGACCATTCCTGCGTTCCGCCACGGAGCTGCTCAATTTCCTTCTTTAAGACCTGATGCCGTTCCAACAACTGATCGACCAGGGCTTCTTCTTTCCCGCCGGAAATCAGTCCGCACCGCGAGGTCTCCAGTTCGCGCATCACCTCGGCCAGCGAAATGCGATCGAGCCCGCTGGTCAGCTCGTAAATCTTCTGGGCGGCCACGCTATCGTCGAGCGTTGCCAGCAGTTGCATCTCGCGCAGGCCCACTGCAAAGATATTGCTGTAAGTAAGACGATCGACCCCTTCTAGCAGCGCATCTAGCTGCGCGCGGCTTTGCCGAGTTCCGTCTTTGGCTTCAATCCAAACTTGCTCTTCGGTGCCGTCGTCGTTGAAACGACGCACGACCTTGAAGCGGCCCATCGAACCGTTCACGCGCAGTGCACCACCCGGCTCGCCACCATGCACCGGAGGCAAATAGCGGCGTTCGGCGTCCGGCTCTTGACCGTACAGCATCGTGCGCAGGAAGTGCAGCAGCGTGCTCTTACCTGCTTCGTTGTGGCCAAACAGGACGGTAATAGTCGGCGAAAGCTGTTCGACACTCAGGTCGTGCCAGACACCGAAACCGTCGATTTGAATTTGATTGAGTTGCATCCCTTCACTCCTGAAGATGGCCTATCACTGGCAGCCGGCGAATATGGTTGTCACTCGGCTCGCAGCAATCGGACGCCCAGTCGGCGTGCGTCTTGCAACACGCGACGGCGATTTTCTCTTGATTCAATGGATACCGCCTCGGCTAACTGGCTTTCCTCGTGCCCTTCGGCCAGGAATTGCGTTAGCTCGATCGGCAGACTTGGATCGGCAGCCAATTCCCGCGTCAAACGCAGGTAATCGCCGCAGATCGACTGTTCTTGGTACCACGCTTCAGGAATGACCGAGGCCGTTTCGACGGTCAGTTCGTAAGTCCACGAGCCCATCGGCTCTTGACCGAACTGCTTGTTCAACTCGTCGGTAACCTCTTGCCAGGTCTCTTCCTTCAGCAATTCGCGGGTAGCCTCGTTGGCCACGATCACGCGCCAGTCGATCATCAGCTGGCGATTTCCCTTGGTGGTATTGAGCGTGTTGAGCCGGTTTTTGATGATCTTGGTCAGGTCGCTGACCTTCTTGCAGTTTTCCAGCTCGATGATTTCGCTTTGCCAGCGGCAGACATCGGTTGGGATCGCTTCCATGGCGATATCCCCTTCCTCGTCGACTTCTACCAGCGTGCAGCTACGTTGGCCGTTGTGGGTGATGCTGCGACCCTGGGGCGAACCGGCGTAAACAGCGATCGCTGGCGAGCAGTTCAGCTTGTCGCGAAGATCTCGACCGCCCAGTGCCCAGTAAGGAATCCCGCTTCGGGCAATTGAATCGGACTCGAAGTCCCCGTTCAAAGCGCCCAGGGTAAAGAGGCCTGCGGCATCGGCTCGAAACTGGCTCCAGCCAGGCTCACGGCCGGTAAAGCCTTGGGCGAGGATCGTACAGATCGCAACGTCCCCTCGCTGATGCAGAATCTCGACCGGTTTGCCAGGACCAATCGTGTGGACATTCGACGGCAAATGAATTGAAGCAGGCCACCGCGCCGGCGGATCGGTTTCGCCGCCCAGCCAATAGACCTTAATACCGGCATCGCTGAGCGTTTCCAGCTGATCCAGCAAAAACCCGACAATTACCGGGCTACTTTGACGAACATCCAGTACGTTTCCGGTGATCAGCACGAAGTCGACTTCATGCAGCAGCGCATTTTCCACCACTTGCTGCATCGCCTGACGCGGCGCACTGAGGAAGATCTCGCGCAGATGCTCGGGGACTTCAGGAAGCCCGCCTAGCGGCTGATCGAGGTGAATATCACCGGTTTGTATGAACCTGAAAGGGGAACCAGGCGTCACGGCCTCTCTCCATGGCTGACGACCTTCAAAATATCATGCGATAGCATCATGCATGCTTGCACACCGGGAGTAGTTTAACGAAACAGCAAAGTTTCGCCTATCCAGATTTATTAAAGTAGAGAACCTGTACGGCCGACACCACCAGGCCACCAACACGAGGGGTCGACGTCTCTAAGGTGATCCAGACGAATAAGGGTGGCTCAGAGATTCATCTCTGAGTGGCCAAAGGCCACAAACGGCTAATACAACCGGCCCGAACCCAGAAGCAAGTATCCATCCGCAAGGCCTCTCACGAACGCGGATCGCATGCCTGATACCCGCTTCACGCCCCGCGTCCGCGAATCTAAAAAAATTTTCATTTGAGCACTATACATATGCTACACCAGGCTGATATATCTAAATCATGCCCAGGGGACGCTTCCCCGGCACCGTGCCTATTTTCTTTTTAGGCATACGAAATCCGTACCCAGTTTCGCTGCTAGACAAGCAGCAAAACGTAGGGCCCGCGTGTCGCGGGTCGGACGCCTGGTACCCGCTTCGCGACCCGCGTTCGCGCGGGGCCCTACTAAACTAACCCATCACTTTGCACACAAATATTTACGAGCACCGTTATGTCCCATCACCACGAAAAACCTGAAAAACACGAACCGGGCGCCTCCGCGCACGGTTCGCAGGTTGCCGTGATCGATGGCAACCGACTCCTCTGCCCCTGCTGCGGCGAAGTCCTGGCACTACTGGCCGACGAGCCTCCCCAAGAGCCACCCTTCGAGAACCCCATGCACCGGGCCGAATACGGCAACGATCCGCTAGGCCGCCCCCAAGGGGCAACCTTGAGCGCGATCATTCGAAGGCAAGAAGCCCAAGAGGCGATCACACGTGAGCCAGAAGAACCCCCGCAAGTAACCGAAGAAGAACACTTCACGCGAGTAATGGACGAAGCAGGTCCCAGCTACCGGGCAGACCCCTTGGTAGTACCCATCGATCCCGAGATCGAAGCGTACGAATTCCCCGAGGAAGATCCTCCCACAATCGAGAAGCCCAAGAAGTGCCAACCTCCTAAGCTTCCACCACTGGAGCCTCGACCAAAACGCGACCGCCAGCTTCACCATCGTTACCGAGAACGGGAAATCCGTCGCAGCAAACAGCCAATCCAAGAGCCGTTGTCCTACCAAGAGAAGCGGTTCTTCGCCTGGACCTACTACCGCATGAAGGCGCTCAACCTGCAACTGCAGGGAGAAATATGCGCCAAGCAAGAAGAGATCGACGCGTTAGAGCGTGAACTCA